>JAAYTF010000140.1 GCA_012518125.1 Bacilli bacterium
GTGCACAATAATCTGGTGACGATGGCGGAGAGGTTACACCCGTTCCCATCCCGAACACGGAAGTTAAGCTCTCCAGCGCCGATGGTAGTTGGGGCTTTGCCCCTGCGAGAGTAGGACGTTGCCAGATCTACATATTGCCAGCAAGGGTATTAGTTGGATGAACCAACTAGTATCCTTGCTTTTTTTTGGGAAAATGAAGATGGATGTTGAAAATACATATGCTCATACTTACAAATAATAAAAATACGTCATATAAACTTACTTGTTGGCATGACGTCGATAATGACGTATAATAATATTGATAAGTCAAAGTTAGTCAAAATCAACACCAACTAGTATATCAACTCCTGCAAATGGCAAATATTTAAGGAGGATTCGGGCATCATGAGTATTTCAGATATCATTGAGCAATATTTAAAGAAAATTATTCATGATAACGAACATAAATCGATTGAAATAAGGCGCAGTGAGTTGGCTGATTTGTTTCAATGCGTTCCATCGCAAATCAATTATGTCATCAATACGCGTTTTACGATAGAAAGAGGGTATTTAATCGAAAGCAAGCGGGGCGGTGGAGGATACATCCGCATTTCACGCATAGAACATGAAGACGACTATGAATTGATCGAACATTTGATTGAACTTGTGAAACCTGAAATTTCTCAACAACAAGCCGAAGATATTATCGAGCGTTTATACGAAAATGAGATCATTTCGAAGCGTGAAAAGAGGTTAATGCAGGCGGCGATAGACCGTGAAGTGTTAGCGGTTGAGTTACCTATTCGCGACAAGATTCGTTCGCGTGTATTAAGAAAAATGTTAAATACGTTAAAAATCGTTGAAGAGTGACATACAAACATTTGTCATGAAAAATTTACAATAAACAAATCACAAAATGCCAAATGTCATCTAAAATAATTAGCGGGAAGATGGTTTGAATGTATAATAAAGCAAAAAACGATATAAATTGGAAAACGCAAGTCGGCGTGTAATTTCGTTAAGGAGGGCAATAAAATGCTATGCACCGAATGTCAAAAACGTACCGCTACATTGCACTATACGCAAATAATTAACGGAGAAAAAACCGAAGTTCACGTATGCGAAGTTTGTGCACAAAAGAAAGGTTATTCATTTCCGGGCGACGAACCTTACACGTTGCATGATTTGTTGACGGGTCTGTTCAATGTTACATCCCCAGGCCTTGATGTGAAAGAAGATAATTTCTTTAATCAATTTAACGAACTTACCTGCGATCATTGCCAACTTTCGTTTTCAGAATTTCAACGAATCGGAAAATTTGGCTGTACCAATTGCTATGACACGTTCAAAGCAAAATTGCCAGCGATTTTCCGGAAAGTTCATAGCGGCAACACGAAACACGATGGGAAAATTCCGAAACGAAAAGGCGGTAACTTGCATATTAAAAAAGAAATCGAGCGGTACAGGGAGTATTTGCAGCAACTAATCAAGGAAGAAAATTTTGAAGAAGCGGCTGTCATTAGAGACCGGATAAAAGATCTGGAAAAGCTTCAAGGAGGAAATGAATCATGAGTCTGGAACAATTTATGAATGAAGCGATCAGTCCGTGGATGCGAGTGGAAGGGCCGGAAAATGACATCGTATTGAGCACGAGAATCCGCCTTGCCCGCAACTTTGAAAAAGTGACATTTCCCATTATTGCGAATGAAGATGAATTGCGAAGCGTGATAGAGTTCATGAAAGAAAACTACGAAGGAAAGTCTTATGCCAATTATCAAAATTTGGCGTTCATCGAGATGGAAGACTTGTCCCATATCGAAAAGCGGGTGCTCGTCGAAAAGCATTTGATCAGCCCTTTCTTAACGAAAGCTCGCGCTTCAGGTGTGCTCGTTTCGGAAAATGAACAATTGTCAATCATGGTGAATGAAGAGGATCATATTCGGATACAACTATATTTTCCTGGCTTCCAAATGAAGCAAGCTCTCGATCATGCTTTTGAATTGGACGATTGGTTGGAGGAAAAAATCGATTTCGCTTTTGATGAGAGATGGGGATATTTGACAAGTTGTCCGACAAACGTCGGTACAGGTATGCGTGCGTCCGTCATGATTCATTTACCTGCCTTGGTTTTGACGAAACGGATCAATCAAATGATTCCGGCCATCAATCAGTTCGGTTTCGTCGTCCGTGGCATATATGGCGAAGGAACGGAAGCGCTTGGGAATTTATTCCAAGTTTCAAACCAAATAACTTTAGGCAAATCAGAAGAAGATATTGTTGAAGACCTCGAAAGTGTGATCATCAATTTGGTCGAGCAGGAGCGGGAAGCGAGACATTATTTGCTCCATACATCGGGCAAAAAATTGGAGGATCAAATTTTCCGTTCGTATGGAATTCTAAAATATGGCAGAATTATTGAATCGCAAGAAGCTTCGGCAAGGATTTCAGACGTCCGTTTAGGTGTTGATTTGGGTATGATCAAAGATGTTTCGCACAATGTGTTGAACGAACTGATGGTGCTCACACAGCCTGGCTTTTTACAACATTATGCCAAAAAAGTGTTGACGACAAGCGAACGGGACGTATTGCGAGCGACGTTGATTCGCGAACGTTTGAATATATAAATAAGGAGGCAAAACATATGATGTTTGGAAGATTTACTGAAAGAGCGCAAAAAGTGTTGGCATTGGCGCAACAAGAAGCGATTCGTCTAGGACATAGCAATATCGGCACGGAACATATTCTGCTCGGATTGGTCCGTGAAGGCGAAGGCATCGCTGCCAAAGCGTTGAAAGCATTGGGCGTCGATGGGAAACAAATTCAAGAAGAAATTGAAAAAATGGTCGGACGTGGCCAGCAGCCGATGAAGGCGATCCATTACACTCCGAGGGCGAAAAAAGTTGTCGAGCTTTCACAAGATGAAGCGCGCAAACTTAGCCACCCATATGTAGGGACGGAACATCTTCTGCTCGGGTTGATTCGCGAAGGAGAAGGAGTCGCAGCAAGGGTTTTACATAACTTGAACATCAGTTTAAATAAGGCAAGACAACAAGTGCTTCAATTGTTGGGAACAAATGATGCGCAATCGTCTCACGCGGGAAGAGGGCAAAGTTCGACTGTAAATACGCCGACGCTTGATTCATTAGCCCGTGACTTGACAGAAAGCGCCCGTGAAGGAAAAATCGATCCAGTTATCGGACGCGATAAAGAAATTGAACGAATCATTCAAATTTTAAGCCGGCGCACAAAAAACAACCCGGTGTTGATTGGTGAGCCTGGTGTCGGTAAAACGGCTGTCGTTGAAGGCTTGGCACATAAAATCATCAACAACGAAGTGCCTGAGACGCTTAGAAATAAACGGGTCATGACGTTGGATATGGGCACGGTCGTTGCGGGTACGAAGTATCGCGGCGAATTCGAAGATCGTTTGAAAAAAGTGATGGACGAAATTCGCAACGCTGGAAACGTCATTTTATTTATCGACGAATTGCATACGCTCATTGGAGCAGGCGGAGCAGAAGGAGCCATCGATGCTTCAAACATCTTGAAGCCTGCGCTTGCCCGCGGTGAATTGCAATGCATCGGCGCCACGACGTTGGATGAATATCGCAAATATATCGAAAAAGATGCCGCGCTTGAAAGACGTTTCCAACCGATCCAAGTCGATGAACCGACGATTGAAGAAACGATTCAAATTTTGAAAGGTTTGCGAGACAGATACGAAGCGCACCATCGCGTCACGATCACCGATGAAGCGATCCGTGCGGCAGCGGAATTGTCGCATCGATACATTACCGATCGCTTCTTGCCGGATAAAGCAATCGATTTGATTGACGAGGCGGGTTCGCGCGTCCGTTTGCAATCATATACGATGCCGCCAAACTTGAAAGAATTGGAAGCGGAACTTGAAGAAGTGAAAAAAGAAAAAGATTCCGCCGTCTTAAGCCAAGAATTTGAAAAAGCGGCCGCATTACGGGATAAAGAACAGAAATTGCGCGAACAAGTCGAACAGAGGAAAAATGAATGGAAAGCAAAACAAGGCAAGGAAAATTTGGCGGTCACAGCGGCTGACATTGAAAAAGTCGTTTCTGCTTGGACGGGAATCCCGGTTGTCAGCTTGTCGAGAGATGAAAGTGAACGTCTCTTGAATTTAGAGAAAATTTTACACGAACGTGTCATCGGTCAGGAAGAAGCGGTCAATGCCGTTGCAAAAGCGATTCGTCGTGCCCGTGCAGGGTTGAAAGATCCGAAAAGACCGATCGGTTCGTTCATTTTCTTAGGTCCGACTGGTGTCGGGAAAACGGAATTGGCCCGTGCGTTAGCAGAAGCGATGTTTGCTGATGAAGATGCGATGATCCGCATCGATATGTCCGAATATATGGAGAAACATACGACTTCACGTTTAGTCGGTTCCCCTCCAGGTTATGTCGGACATGAAGAAGGCGGTCAATTGACAGAAAAAGTTCGCCGTAAACCTTATTCGGTCGTTTTGTTTGATGAAATCGAAAAAGCCCATCCGGAAGTGTTCAACATCTTGCTTCAAGTGCTCGAGGATGGCCGCCTCACAGATTCAAAAGGGCGAACGGTCGATTTCCGCAACACCGTTCTCATCATGACATCGAATGTCGGTGCAAGCGAGTTGCAGCGGAACCGTTATGTTGGATTTAATTTGGGCGACAAGGAGCAAGAGCACAATCAAATGAAATCGAAAGTGATGGACGAACTGAAACGAACGTTCCGTCCGGAATTTTTAAACCGCATCGATGAAATTATCGTATTCCATTCATTAGAGAAGGAACATATACAAGACATTGTCAAACTCATGGTGAAACAAGTGCAAGAGCGTCTAAAAGAAATGGACATCGAATTTACTATGACGCCAAGAGCGATCGAAAAATTGGCGGAACAAGGCTTCGACCCTGAATACGGGGCTCGTCCGTTGCGCCGGGCCATCCAAAAAAATATTGAAGACTTGATTTCTGAAGAGCTGATCAAAGGAACGATTAAAAAGGGCGACGAAGTGAAAATCGGCTTGAACAACAAAGGGGAATTCATCATTTTGGATAAACTGTCGAAAACAAGCTAGCGTTTTTAACGCTAGCTTCGTTTCATCATGCAAACTTCATTTTGAAAGGAATGACAGATTTGGCGAAACAAAAAACGATTTATGTCTGTCAAGAATGCGGTTACGAATCGTTGAAATGGATGGGGAAATGCACGAATTGCAACAGCTGGAACTCGTTCGTCGAGGAAGTGAAAACGCAAGGAAAAGACAGAAGCATGTCCATGGTGCCATCGACGAAACCGATGAAAATAAGTGAAGTAAAAAGAGAAAAAGAAATTCGGCTGAAGACTGCAATCGGGGAATTTGACCGCGTGTTGGGCGGCGGGATCGTACCCGGTTCGCTCGTTTTAATCGGCGGCGATCCGGGTATAGGAAAATCGACGTTGCTTTTGCAAGTCTCCGAAAAAATCGCCAAGCAACATTTGCCGGTGTTATACGTCTCCGGAGAAGAATCGCCGCAACAGACGAAACTGCGCGCCGACCGCCTCGAAATCGATGAAGACAATTTATACATTTTGGCGGAGACGAATTTAGGTGTCATTAGTCATTACATCGGCGAAATTAAACCGGCTTTTGTCGTCATCGATTCCATTCAAACGATGTACAAAGAAGAAATCACGAGCGCGCCAGGAAGCGTCTCGCAAGTGCGTGAATGTACGATGGATTTGATGCGCATCGCCAAAACGAATCATATCCCGATCTTTATCGTTGGACATGTCACGAAAGAAGGGGCCATTGCCGGACCGCGCATGCTCGAGCATATGGTCGATGTCGTTTTATATTTCGAAGGTGAAAGGCATCATACATACCGCATCATACGCAGTGTGAAAAACCGTTTCGGCAGCACGAATGAAATGGGCATTTTTGAGATGAAAGAAAAAGGTTTGGAAGAGGTGCTCAACCCTTCCGAAATTTTCTTGGAAGAACGGTCACGCGGTGCATCCGGTTCGACGGTTGTCGCTTCGATGGAAGGCACGCGCCCGGTGTTGGTTGAAATTCAAGCGTTGATTGCACCTTCAAGCTTCGGCAATCCGCGACGTATGGCAACGGGAATCGATTCGAATCGCGTTCCGCTAATCATGGCCGTATTGGAAAAGCGCGTCGGTTTGATGCTGCAAAACCAAGATGCGTACATCAAAGTTGCCGGCGGGGTCAAATTGGACGAGCCTGCCATCGATTTGGCGATTGCCGTAAGCATCGCTTCGAGCTTTCGCGATCAACCGACAAATCCCGAAGACATCTTTATCGGTGAAGTTGGTTTGACCGGGGAAATCAGACGAGTATCGAGGATCGAACAACGTGTCCAGGAAGCGGCGAAATTAGGATTCAAACGCGTCATTTGTTCGAAAAACAACATCGATGGTTGGAATCCGCCGAAAAATATTGAAGTCATCGGCGTGAAAACGGTGCAAGAAGCTTTGAACATCGGGCTTCGACCGCAATAAAATACTTTAATCAGCCCTTTACGCCGGCGTCGTTTTGCAACGTGCACGATAAACCAAAATTCGATGATTATTGACAAACAAATTTTCATATGGTAGAATCTTTTGTTTACTTAATTGACGCGTGTTTTTGCCTATGATATGATTTTGTTATAGAGGTGTATTCTTTTTCCAAATTTGTGATTATATTAACACGAACAAGTCAATAATACGGGATAGGAGGTGTAATAATCGATGTTAAAACGAGTCATCCATTTATTTTTCATCATCAGCGGCGGAACGTTGGGATTCCTTTATTTCCCAAACATCATTAGGTTAATTGGCATCACGGACAACGTATGGTATACGACGCCGTATTTTGGCACGATTGTCGGGGCTATCATATTTATTTTTATTTCATTTTTATTGGCGGATTATATTTTGGATTTCCTGAAGTGGATCGAAGAAAGTTTGGTGAAAATCCCGCTTATCGATTTGTTGTTTGGAACGTTGGGGCTTATTTCTGGTTTATTGGTTGCCTATCTCATTAACATAACCCTTCAAGATATAAGCTTAAAAATCATTTCCGAAATCGTACCGCTATTTTTAACGATCGTATTTGGATATTTAGGGTTCCAAGTCGGTTTTAGAAGAAGAGAAGAATTTATGAATTTGTTTTCCAAAGCGCGCAAAGAAAAAGGTAAAAAGCAAGATGACGACGAGGAAAAAGTTTTGCGCACAAAACCGAAAATTTTGGATACGAGCGTTATCATCGACGGGCGCATCGCCGATATTTGCCAGACGAAATTTTTGGAAGGAACGATCGTCATCCCGCGCTTCGTATTGGAAGAACTGCAGCACATCGCCGACTCGTCCGACGTGCTGAAGCGAAACCGGGGGCGACGCGGACTTGACATTTTGAATCGGATCCAAAAAGAAATGGATGCACACGTCGAAATTTACGAGGGCGATTTTGACGATATTCAAGAAGTCGACAGCAAGCTCGTGCAACTTGCGAAAAAAATTGATGGGGTCGTCGTGACGAACGATTTCAATTTGAACAAAGTTTGTGAGCTGCAAAAGGTTGAAGTGTTGAACATAAACGATTTGGCCAACGCGGTGAAACCGGTCGTCTTGCCTGGCGAGGAATTGGTTGTCCAGGTCATCAAAGACGGGAAAGAACAACGCCAGGGCATCGCATATTTGGACGACGGCACGATGATTGTCGTTGAAGAAGGCCGCGATTACATCGGCAAAACGATTGAAGTCCTCATTACGAGCGTGTTGCAGACTTCAGCTGGGCGGATGATTTTTGCAAAACCGAAATTACTTGAAAAGGCGCTGTAAAAAAGGTATAAATATATAAGTGTACAAAGAACGAATCGGAACGAATAAGAAATCATTCTATATATCGCATTGCGTCATTCCTGCCGCTTTTGCGCGGGGTTCATATTGGCTGAGTTGCTCATCATTGAGCAATGACATTATCGATTTTTTCGGAGAAAGAGGGAAAAAGATGGCAAAAGAAGTCCGCGTAAGATACGCACCTAGCCCGACGGGACACTTGCATATCGGGAACGCTCGTACAGCGCTTTTCAACTATTTGTTTGCACGGCATCATGGTGGTAAGTTCATCATTCGCACGGAAGATACGGATACAAAACGGAACATCGAAGGTGGCGAAGAGAGCCAGTTTCGTTTTTTAAAATGGTTGGGAATCGAATGGGATGAAGGAGCCGATATCGGCGGACCATACGGACCATATCGCCAAACGGAACGACTCGACATTTATAAGAAATATGTCGATGAACTGTTGGCGCGCGGCCTTGCTTATGAATGTTTCATGACCGAAGAAGAGTTGGAAAAAGAACGCGAAGAACAGCTCAAACGTGGTGAAGTGCCAAAATATTCCGGTGCGCACCGCAATTTGTCGGAAGAGGAAAAAGCGAAATTCCGCGCGGAAGGTCGGAAACCGGCCATCCGTTTCAAAGTGCCGGAAAACAAAACGTATACGTTCAACGACATGATCCGCGGGAACATTTCCATCGAGTCGAGCGACTATGGCGATTGGGTCATCATGAAAAAAGACGGCATTCCTACGTACAATTTCGCAGTTGTCATCGACGATCATTTAATGAACATCACGCACGTCTTGCGTGGTGAAGAACATATTTCCAATACACCGCGGCAGTTGATGATTTACGAGGCATTCGGCTGGGAACCTCCCCAATTCGGCCATATGGCGCTCATTTTGAATGAAGAACGGAAAAAACTGAGCAAACGCGATGAACATATCATGCAATTTATCGAACAATACAAAGAATTGGGCTACTTGCCGGAAGCCATGTTCAACTTCATCACGCTGTTAGGCTGGTCGCCGGAAGGGGAAGAAGAAATCTTCGATAAAGAAACGTTGATCGACATTTTTGATGAAACGCGCCTTTCTGCGTCGCCTGCAGTTTTCGATGTGAAAAAATTGCAGTGGATGAATGGCGAATATATCAAAAAAGCAGATGCAGAAACGGTAATTGAACTTGCGTTGCCGCATTTGATCAAAGCGGGAAAAGTCGATGAAAATGATGAAGCGCAAGTGGAACGCGCAAAAAAGATCATCTTGCTCTATCAAGAACAGCTGCATTTCGGCGCACAGATTGTCGAATTGACGGAACTGTTCTTCAAAGATGAAGTCGAATATGATGAAGAAGCGTGGGAAGTATTGCGTGGCGACCAAGTAGTCGAAGTGTTGCAAGTTTTCGCCGATCAATTGATTCATTTGGATGAATTTACCGTGGACAACATTAAACAAGCGATGAAAGCTACGCAAAAAGAAACGAAGCAGCGCGGTCGGAATTTGTTCATGCCGATTCGTGTGGCGACCACCGGCCAAACGCACGGACCGGAACTTCCGAAAGCCCTCGAATTGTTAGGAAAAAAGGTCGTCGTCCGCCGTTTGGACGATGTGTTAAAAAAATTAGAAAATTAATCGATTCACATTTTCAGCAAAATATAATATAGTAAAATTACAATCATATCGAAAAGCAATGATGGGAAGAAGTAGATAGCTGAAATTAATGACAGAGAAAATCACCTTTGGCTGAGAGTGATTATTAATTTTGGCTATTGAAATGCGTCCCGGAGCTCCATGGCTGAAATGGGAGTAAGCTATGGCGGCAACCGTCCGTTATCATGGCAAGAGTTGGGGGCAGTGTGCATTTTTTTGGAAAGAACTTGCTCCAAACAGAGTGGAACCGCGTGTAACAACGTCTCTGTGTAATGATACATGGAGGCGTTTTTTTAACGTTGAAAATAATATATGACACGTCATATTCACAAATTTGAGAAAGGAGGGGCTCAAACGTGTTTAAACGGATTCGCGAAGACATCGAAGTGATTTTCGAAAATGATCCAGCTGCAAGAACGTATCTTGAGGTCATTTTGACGTATTCCGGGTTACATGCGATTTGGGCTCATCGCATCGCACATTTTTTCTATAAGAGAAAACTTTATTTCATCGCTCGGCTCATCTCACAAATCAGCCGGTTTTTCACCGGCATCGAAATCCATCCGGGTGCAAAAATTGGCAGACGCTTTTTCATTGACCACGGCATGGGGGTCGTCATCGGCGAAACGTGTGAAATCGGCGATAACGTAACGATTTATCAAGGTGTCACGCTAGGCGGAACTGGACATGAAAAAGGGAAACGCCATCCGACGATCGAAGACAACGTCTTGATTGCCACCGGCGCAAAAGTGTTGGGGGCGATTACGATCGGCGAAAACTCAAAAGTCGGTGCCGGTTCTGTCGTATTGAAGGATGTCCCTCCGAATTGTACAGTTGTCGGCATACCGGGTAGAATTGTGAAGCAAGATGGCAAACGGGTCGCGCAAAAACTCGACCATAACATCTTGCCTGACCCGGTTTTCGAACGGTTGACGGATTTGGAAAAACAAGTCGAAGAACTTAAGAAAGAAGTTCAGTCGTTAAAGGAAGGTAGAGAAGAACATGTCAATCACCATCTATAATTCATTGACGCGGAAAAAAGAAAAGTTTGTTCCGATTGAACCGAACAAGGTGAAAATGTACGTTTGCGGACCGACGGTTTACAACTACATTCATATCGGAAATGCACGCCCAGCGATCGTTTTTGACACGGTAAGACGTTATTTTGAATACAAAGGATACGAAGTGACATACGTCTTAAACTTCACCGACGTGGACGACAAAATCATCAACGCTTCAAAAGAAACCGGCGAAAGTGTCGAGTCGCTGACAAACCGGTTCATTAACGCATATTTAAAAGACGTCGGCGCCCTTGGCGTCAAAAAGGCGACGCACCATCCGCGCGTGACGGAAACGATCGACGAAATCATCAAGTTCATCGAAGCGTTGATCGAAAAAGGCTATGCGTATGAAGTGGACGGTGACGTCTATTTTCAACCTCGCAAATTCAAAGATTACGGGAAATTATCGGATCAATCGATTGATGAACTGAGAGCAGGCGCCCGGATCAAAGTCGGCGAAAAGAAAAAAGACCCGCTCGATTTTGCGCTTTGGAAAAAAGCGAAAGAAGGCGAAATTTCTTGGGATTCGCCATGGGGCAAAGGCCGCCCAGGTTGGCATATCGAGTGCTCGGCGATGGTGAGAAAATACCTGGGCGAAACGATTGATATCCACGCTGGCGGGCAGGATTTGACGTTCCCGCATCATGAAAACGAAATCGCTCAATCGGAAGCCTTGACCGGCAAACCTTTCGCCAACTATTGGATGCATAACGGTTACATCAACATTGACAATGAAAAAATGTCGAAATCGCTCGGAAACTTCATTTTGACGAAGGACATCATTGCAAAATACGATCCGATGGTTGTCCGCTTCTTCATGTTGAGCGTCCATTACCGCAATCCGATCAATTTCACAGATGAATTGTTGGAAAGTGCGAAAAACAGCCTCGAACGCATCCGGATTTCATATCAAAACTTGGAGCACCGTAAAAAAGCAAGCACGAACTTGGCGCTCGATTCCGAACAATGGCTGGAAAAAATCGCAGAAAAGATCGATGCGTTCGAAGCGGCGATGGACGATGATTTTAATACGGCAAACGCCATCACCGTACTGTTTGAATTGTCCCGAGAAGCGAACCTCTATTTGGAGAAAAACCAGACGGACGTTAAAGTGATCGAAGCGTTCCAAAACGCGATGAAAACAATCCTTGACGTGTTGGGCATCGAGATGGAAGAGGAAGATTTGCTCGATGATGAAATCGAGCGTTTGATCGAAGAACGCAATGAAGCGAGAAAGGCGCGGGATTTTGAGCGGGCTGACAAAATAAGAGACATGTTGCTTGAGAAAAATATCATCCTAGAAGATACGCCTCAAGGTGTGCGTTGGCGCAGGAAATAACATGGTGAAAGCGAACGAATTGAACAGCGTTGCCTTGGCATACATCGGCGATGCCGTTTACGAGCTTCATGTCCGCCGCTTTTTGATTGAAGCAGGCAACGTGAAACCGAACGAATTGCATCAATTAGCCGTTCAGTACGTATCCGCACCCGCTCAAGCAAACGTGATCAAACATTGGCTCGAAGAAAAAATGCTCACACGTGAAGAAGAAGCGGTTTTCCGCCGGGGACGGAATGC
Source organism: Bacilli bacterium (assembly GCA_012518125.1). Classification (GTDB taxonomy): domain Bacteria; phylum Bacillota; class Bacilli; order Bacillales; family Amphibacillaceae; genus Pseudogracilibacillus. Next base: position 12,104 of record JAAYTF010000140.1, read on the forward strand.
CAAAACCCATTCCTCCCCGAAAAACATTTCCGTGGAAGATTACAAATATTCGACAGGATTTGAAGCGTTAATCGGGTACCTTTATTTAAAGAATGATGAAAAACGGTTGAACGAATTAATCGAAATGGCGCTAAAAAAGCCGTTTCATAAGGATGATTGACAGATGCCGGAAGAAATGATCATTGGAAAAAATGCACTTTTTCATGCAATCAAATCAGGTAGGACCATTCATAAAGTCTACCTGTCCCACCAACTGAACCAAAAAACGGAAAATGAAATCCGCCGCGCTTTGGGCAAGCAAAAAGTACCAATCCAAAAAGTGCCGCGCAAAAAACTTGACGAACTGACGAAAGGAAAACATCAAGGGATCGTCGCTGTCGTCGCGGAATATACGTATCACACTTTGGAAGCAGTGCTGGAAAAAGCCCGCAAAAAGGACGAGCTCCCTTTTCTCGTCATTTTGGATCAATTGGAAGATCCGCATAATTTAGGTGCTATATTGCGGACGGCCGATGCAACCGGTGTGCACGGCGTAATCATTCCGAAACACCGTGCAGTCGGCCTCACCGAAACGGTGGCCAAAGCATCCGCCGGCGCCATCGAACATGTTCCTGTCGTCCGCGTGACGAATATTGCGCAAACGATCGATCGGTTAAAAAAAGAAGAAAACATTTGGGTCGTCGGTGCGGATGAACGGCAGTCGGAAGATTATCGCACGCTCGATGGCAGAAGCGCGCTCGCCATTGTCATCGGCAATGAAGGCAAAGGTATTTCGCGGATCGTCAAAGAAAAATGCGACTGGTTCGTCCACATCCCGATGCAAGGGGAAGTGCCTTCATTGAATGCTTCGGTCGCAGCAAGCATTCTCATGTATGAAATATATCGAAAACGAAATCCGTTGGGTGAATGAAATGGATGTATTAGTCATTGATGGATACAACGTGATCAACGCATCAGAAGAATTGACGAAGCTGCAGCGAAAAGATATCGAACTTGCAAGGAATCGCCTGATCGAACATATGCAAGAATATCATGCTTACACGAAAATCCGGGTAATCATCGTATTTGATGCGTTATATGTAAAAGGAATCGAACAACGGGAACAGGCAAATGGCGTTGAAGTCATCTACACCCGTGAAGATGAAACCGCCGATGAATGCATCGAACGACTTGTCAAACAATTGAAAACCATCGACAACGAAGTGTATGTCGCCACGAGCGATTATTTGGAACAACGGACGATATTCAGCCGCGGCGCATTAAGAATGTCCGCCCGGGAATTGTTGTTAGAATTGGAACAATTAGAACAAACGTTCTCCGAAGAGATCGAAGCTAATTACAATAAAAAAACCGAAATGAAGATCACGTTTCCCGATGAAGTGAAAGCGAAACTTGAAAAAATACGTCGAAGGAAAAGCGGAAATTAAGAACCTTTGTCGAACTTTCCAATATTTGTTTTTAAAACAAAAAACTGTATTGACGAATAGTGAAGATGCTTGTATACTCATACGTAATATATAGAATCATGCCGATTATCGGAGGGGAATCATTTAAATGGGAACTGTAAAAGTCGAGAAGTCTTACACAACGCTGCTTGATGAGGATTTAATTCCATACGTGCACCGCGGCGACGAAAAAGCGACGGAATACATTTTAAACAAGTACGAACATATCGTTCGCAAAAAGGCGAGCGGTTACTTCTTGGTCGGCAGCGACCGTGACGATGTCGTCCAGGAAGGGCGCATCGGCCTTTTTAAAGCGATTTCCGATTACGATGCGTCCAAGAAATCTTCTTTCCGGTCATTTGCCGAACTGTGCATCACGAGGCAAATCATCACATCGATCAAAAATACGACGCGATTAAAACATTTGCCGTTGAATTCGTATGTCTCCCTTTATAAGCCGGTTCATGAAGATGAAGAAGCGCGCATGCTGCTCGAGACGATACATAGCCATGATGATTCGGACCCGTTGGAGCGGCTGATCGACGAAGAGCGATACAATCATATTCAAAACGAAATCATGAAAGCGTTAACACGCTTGGAGTGGGACGTGCTCCATTTATATTTGCACGGATTTTCGTATGAAGAAATTGCGGAAAAACTGAATCGGCAGGAGAAATCGATCGACAACGCATTGCAAAGGGTCCGCCGCAAAATTGAAAAACTGATCGACGAAGATGTATTTTCAAGTTTATAAATAAACGGAACCGTAAATGGGAATTGATTGACAGGGAAAATTAAGCATGATATATTAATTTGGAAAATGAATAACGGTGAAGAAGATGAACAAGAAAGTAATATTGGCTTGCACTGTCTGCTTAAACCGGAACTATTCGACGATGAAAAACACGTTCAAACACCCGGAACGTTTGGAAATTATGAAATATTGCAAATACTGTAATAAACATACGTTGCATAAAGAAACAAAATAGGGGAAATCTGGAGGAAAACCGTGAAGATTATCGAGTTTCTAAAAAACGTAGCCCGTGAAATGCGCAAGGTTACTTGGCCGAATCGGAAAGAACTTGTCAATTATACAATCACGGTCGTCGTAACCGTCTTGTTTTTCGCAGCCTTTTTCTTTGTCGTGGACTTGGGAATATCAAGCATTCTGAACCTATTTTTTGAATAATCAGGATGAAAATATGTTATAATGTAAATAATGGATGATTCCTTTGACAAAAACCCGCTTAGAACGGGTTTTTAATATTGTCTTTTTTTCGGTTGAAACAACTAGTTTGCTATAGATAGAGGACTGAGTTGTGCGAAGCTTCGCGAAGAATGGAGGGAACGAATGGAAGTAGCATGGTACGTCATCCACACGTATGCTGGATACGAAAACAAAGTGAAGATGAATTTGGAAAAGCGCATTGAATCGATGGGTATGCAAGACAAAATTTTCCGCATCATCGTTCCGGAAGAAGAGGAAGAAGTAATCAAAGATGGCAAAAAACAAGTGAAAAAGAAAAAAGTGTTCCCAGGATACGTGTTGGCGGAAATGATCATGACGGACGATTCTTGGTATGTCGTCCGCAATACGCCCGGTGTGACAGGGTTTGTCGGTTCAAGCGGCCAAGGAACAAAACCGACTCCCCTCTTGCCGCATGAAGTCGATGAATTGTTGAAGCGTATGGGCATGAAGGAAAAAGCGGTCAAAGTAGACTTTGAGATTAAAGAAAATGTCAAAGTCATCGACGGTCCTTTCGCGGATATGATTGGAACAATCGAAGAAATAGATTTGGATAAACAGAAGGTAAAAGTCCATGTCAACATGTTTGGCCGTGAAACCCCGGTCGAATTGGAATTCACCCAAATCGAAAAAGTGTAATCAAAAATGATTACACTTGCTTTTTTTATCAATCTATGGTAAATTTCCTTTGTTGTACTAACAGTACGTTAGTCGATTGAGTGGGAGGTCGTCTTTCGACCGCCAAACCACATCACGAACTAGAGGAGGTGTGTTTCGTGGCTAAAAAAGTGATCAACGTTGTTAAACTCCAAATCCCGGCAGGAAAAGCGAACCCTGCACCACCAGTAGGTCCTGCATTAGGTCAAGCGGGAATCAACATCATGGGATTTTGCAAAGAGTTTAACGCAAAAACACAAGACCAAGCTGGATTGATCATTCCAGTTGAAATTACGGTGTACGAAGACCGTTCGTTCACTTTCATTACGAAAACTCCGCCGGCGGCTGTATTGTTGAAAAAGGCTGCAGGTATCGAAAAAGCATCCGGAGAACCGAACCGTAATAAAGTGGCGACGGTAAAACGCGACAAAGTGCGTGAAATTGCAGAATTGAAAATGAAGGATTTGAACGCTGCGGACATTGAAGCAGCTATGCGCATGATTGAAGGCACTGCAAGAAGTATGGGAATCACCATCGAAGATTAAGCTAAGTGAAAGCAGTGCCGGAAGCGTGGGAGGTTAAACCGTTATTACCACACAAAGGAGGATAAGAAGTTGGCGAAAAAAAGAGGCAAAAAATACAAACAAGCTGTTGAGTTAGTTGATCGTTCAAAAAGCTACGACATCCGCGAAGCCGTCCAACTTGTAAAGAAGACGGCGACAGCGAATTTTGATGAAACGGTCGAAATCGCCTTCCGTCTCGGCGTCGACCCTAAACATGCGGACCAAAACATCCGCAGCGCAGTCGTACTTCCGCACGGTACCGGAAAAACACAACGTGTATTAGTGTTTGCAAAAGGTGAAAAAGTCAAAGAAGCGGAAGCTGCAGGCGCAGATTACATCGGCGACGAAGAAACGATCCAAAAAATCAACGATGGCTGGTTCGATTTTGATGTTGTCGTTGCAACACCGGACATGATGGCCGAAGTTGGAAAGCTGGGTCGTGTATTGGGGCCGAAAGGGCTTATGCCTAACCCGAAAACTGGCACCGTTACATTCGACATTGAAAAAGCGGTGAAAGAAATCAAAGCGGGTAAAGTGGAATTCCGTGTCGACAAATCAGGAAACATTCACGTACCAGTCGGCAAAGTTTCTTTCGAAGACGATCAACTAATTGAAAATATCGAGACGATGATCGAAACGATCATCCGCGTCAAGCCGCAAACGTCGAAAGGTAAGTACATCCGCAATGTCTCCATCTCTTCGACGATGGGGCCGGGAATCAAGCTGGATGTTTCACCATATGTGAATTAATGGTTGACAACATACGTGTAATGTATTACAATTCAATATGTTAAAATCAAATATGTTATACCGTAGACTCAGGGGCGTAACTGCTTAAAAATCCTGCCGAGGTGTACAGACGTTTTTCCACGCATGCGTTTTTGGGGCGTGTGTGGCGTCTCATTGTGTATGCAAGTACAACCTCCACGTCTACTGTGGAGGTTTTTTAATGGTTGCACTGTCGGCTGTATAACATCTTAGGAGGTGGATGAATGGCTACTCTTGAAAAGAAGAAGCAAATCGTTGAAGAAATCACCGAAAAATTGCAAAACAGCAAGTCTACCATCTTGGTCGATTACCGCGGCTTAACGGTTGAGGAAATCACCGAACTTCGCAAGCAGCTGCGCGAAAACAACGTAGATTACAAAGTCTACAAAAATACGTTGTCACGCCGTGCGGCGGAAGCAGCTGGATTGGACGAATTGAAAGAAACGCTCGTTGGACCAACGGCGATTGCGTTCAGCGAAGATGTTGTCGCCCCGGCGAAAATTTTGTACAATTTTGCAAAAGACCACGAAGCGTTGGAAATCAAAGGCGGCGTAATCGAAGGAAAAGTCGCGACACTGGACGAAATAAAAGAGCTATCGACTTTGCCGGACTACAAAGGCCTTGTCTCTATGTTGCTTAGCGTATTGCAAGGTCCGATCCGCAACTTTGCTTACGTTGCAAAAGCAGTTGCTGAACAGAAAGAAGGAACAGCCGAAGCGGCTGAATAATCAACGCATGTTCCTGTTCGTTTAATAAACAAATTTTGAAATTGGGAGGAATAAACAGATGACAAAAGAACAAATCATTGATGCGATAAAAGAAATGTCTGTTTTGGAATTGAATGAATTAGTGAAAGCAATCGAAGAAGAATTTGGTGTTACCGCAGCAGCACCTGTTGCAGTAGCTGGTGCAGCAGCTGGCGGCGCTGAAGCAGGCGAAGAAAAGTCTGAATTCGACGTAATCTTGGCTGATGCAGGCGCATCAAAAATCAAAGTTATTAAAGTTGTACGTGAAATTACAGGCCTCGGCTTAAAAGATGCAAAAGAATTGGTCGACAACGCTCCAAAGCCAGTTAAAGAAGGCGTAGCGAAAGAAGAAGCTGAAGAAATGAAAGCGAAGCTTGAAGAAGTTGGCGCGAAAGTTGAATTGAAATAACCGGAAATAAATAAGAAAGCTCGTCATGATTGACGAGCTTTTATCTACTTTAAAAACCTTTGAAATTACGTGTATGTCCGTTTACGATTCTTGAAACAATAATGAAAATAGAGGATCGCTAAATGCGAAGTTGAAACGGGTGAATTTAAAGTGACCGACCATTATTACTCCCAACAACCACATTCACAATTGGAGACGGAAGAAATCCGCTTTACGTTAAGGAACCATTCATTCACGTTCATCACTGGTTCTGGAGTATTCTCGAAAAAAACGGTCGATTTTGGAACGCGGCAATTGATCGAGACGTTTGAAGAACCTTCCGTCGCGGGCCCTTTTTTGGATTTGGGATGCGGTTATGGACCGATCGGCCTTGCACTGGCAAAATCATTCCCTGAGCGCGTTGTATGGATGACGGATGTCAACGAACGCGCCATCATGCTGGCACAAGAAAATGCGCTTAGAAATAAGGTGGAAAACGTAAAAATAGTCATGAGCGATGGGTTTGAACGTATCGAGGAGGAACAATTCGCAGCGATATTGACGAATCCGCCGATACGCGCGGGGAAAAAGATCGTGTATAGGATGTTGGAAGACAGTTTCAAACATCTTCGCGGTGGCGGTGAACTTTGGGTGGTCGTCCAAAAGAAGCAAGGTGCTCCCTCAATGTTCGCTTTTCTGAAGGAAATCTTTTCACAGGCAGAAATCAAACACCGCAAAAAAGGATACCACGTCATTCGTGCGGTAAAAAAATGATTGACCTTGATTTCGTATTGTGATATAATTCCTAAATGCCACAATGCATAAATGTTGTCAAGTGAAATTTTTAAAAATGTATAAGATTAAATCGTTTCGGCAAAAATGTGAAGATAGTGGAGCACATGTCGAATCTTCTATTTATTATAAGGGGTCGGATATAAAATTAGCAATGAATAAATAGCAAATATAAAGAAGGTTTTCACAGTAAAAACCTTTTTTCTATTTTATCGTTCTTTTCGGTTTTTAATTTAAAAAAATCATATCGCATTCATACGTAAAAAACAAGAAAAAATGCTTGATAACTTTGACGACACCAATAAGTGCTTAAGCATTTTAAATAAATACGTTTCATTTTAGGGGTGAAGTTTATTGGTTGCTCATCGAGTAGTTCAGTTTGGGAAGCACCGCAAGCGCCGGAATTATGCGCGGATCAATGAAGTGTTGGAACTGCCTAACTTGATTGAAATCCAGACGTCTTCCTATCAATGGTTTTTGGAAGAAGGTTTGAAAGAGTTATTTGAAGACATTTCACCGATTGAAGATTTCACCGGCAATTTATCGTTGGAATTCATCGACTATAGTTTGGGAGAACCGAAGTATCCTGTCGAAGAAGCAAAAGAACGTGATGTCACTTACAGCGCTCCGCTCCGCGTCAAAGTTCGTCTCATCAATAACCAAACTGGCGAAGTGAAAGAACAAGAAGTGTTCATGGGCGATTTTCCTCTCATGACGGAAACAGGAACGTTCATCATCAACGGCGCCGAACGAGTCATCGTTTCACAGCTCGTCCGTTCGCCAAGCGTTTATTATAGTGAAAAACAAGACAAAAATGGCAAAATGGGCTTGACCGCAACCGTGATCCCGAACCGCGGTGCTTGGTTGGAATATGAAACCGACTCGCGGGATGTCGTTTATGTCCGCATTGACCGCACGAGAAAGCTGCCGATTACGGTGCTCTTGCGTGCGCTCGGAATCAGCTCGGATCAAGAAATCATCGATTTGCTCGGAGATAACGAATATTTGCGCAACACGTTGGAAAAAGACAATTTGGAAACGACGGAAAAGGCGCTCCTTGAAATATACGAACGGCTTCGTCCAGGCGAGCCGCCTACGGTGGAGAATGCCAAAAGTTTATTAGAATCGCGCTTTTTCGATCCGAAACGATACGATTTGGCCCATGTCGGTCGTTATAAAACGAACAAAAAATTGAATATCAAAGACCGTCTTTTAAACCAGACGTTAGCGGAAACGTTGGTCGACCAAGAAACAGGGGAAGTGTTGGCGGAAAAAGGCGAAAAAGTAAACCGCAAACTATTAAACAAATTGATCCCGTATCTAGAAAGCGATGAAAACAAATTAGGTTTAAAGACATTGAAACTTCAAGGAATCGTAGAAGATGAAGTAGACATACAGTTGATCAAAATTTTTGATCCAACGGATGAAGACGGCGAACGAGTATTGCACGTCATCAGCAATGCCAACGTCGATGAATCGATCAAACACATTACTGCGGCCGATATCATCGCATCGATCAGCTATTTCTTCAATTTGTTGCATGGGGTCGGCAATACGGATGACATCGACCATTTAGGAAACCGCCGCTTGCGTTCAGTGGGAGAATTGTTGCAAAACCAATTCCGAATCGGTTTGTCCCGAATGGAACGCGTCGTAAGAGAAAGAATGTCGATTCAAGACATTTCGAGCATTACACCGCAGCAGCTCATCAATATTCGTCCAGTCATTGCGGCGATCAAAGAGTTTTTTGGAAGCTCTCAATTATCGCAATTTATGGATCAGACAAACCCGTTGGCAGAGTTGACCCATAAACGCCGTTTATCTGCGCTTGGACCAGGTGGACTTACGCGAGAACGAGCTGGGATGGAAGTGCGCGACGTCCACTATTCCCACTATGGCCGCATGTGTCCGATCGAGACGCCGGAGGGTCCGAACATCGGTTTGATCAACTCACTCTCAACGTATGCCCGTGTCAATAAATTTGGTTTCATCGAAACCCCTTACCGTCGGATCGATCCGGAAACGGGCAGAGTAACGGATGAAATCGATTATTTGACCGCTGACGAAGAAGACAATTACGTCGTTGCCCAAGCAAACGCACGCATCGACGACGAAGGCAACTTTATCGACGAAGAAGTGATTGCTCGGTTCCGCGGCGAAAACGTCATGGTGCCACGCGATCAAGTCGACTACATGGACGTATCGCCAAAACAAGTCGTTTCAGCGGCTACGGCATGTATACCATTCTTGGAAAACGACGACTCCAACCGTGCGTTGATGGGTGCGAACATGCAGCGTCAAGCCGTTCCGCTCATCAAACCGGAAGCACCGATCGTCGGTACGGGCATGGAATATGTAGCGGGCCGCGATTCGGGTGCCGCTGTCATCTGCAAACATGACGGCATCGTCGAAAAAGTGGAAGCGCGCGAAATTGTCGTAAGAAGAATCGAGGTCGTCGATGGAAAAGAAGTGATGGGCGACACGGACACGTACCGTTTGCAAAAATTTGTTCGTTCAAACCAGGGAACTTGTTACAACCAGCAGCCGATCGTCAAAAAAGGCGACCGCGTTGAAAAAGGCGATATACTCGCCGACGGACCTTCGATGGAAAAAGGTGAACTCGCTTTAGGGAAAAACGTGCTCGTTGCGTTTATGACTTGGGAAGGATACAACTACGAGGACGCGATCATCATGAGCGAACGCCTCGTGAAAGACGACGTATTTACGTCGATCCATATCGAAGAGTACGAAGCCGAAGCGAGAGATACGAAACTAGGTCCGGAAGAAATTACCCGTGACATTCCGAACGTAGGGGAAGACGCGCTGAAAAATTTGGACGAAAATGGAATTGTCCGCATCGGCGCGGAAGTAAAAGACGGAGACATCCTCGTTGGAAAAGTAACGCCTAAAGGCGTCACGGAACTGACGGCGGAAGAACGTTTGCTCCATGCGATTTTCGGCGAAAAGGCGAGAGAAGTGCGCGATACGTCGCTTAAAGTGCCGCACGGAGCAGGCGGAATTGTCCACGATGTGAAAATTTTCAACCGCGAAGACGGCGACGAATTGAAGCCTGGTGTCAATAAACTCGTCCGTGTTTATATCGTCCAGAAGCGAAAAGTTTCCGAAGGGGACAAAATGGCGGGACGGCATGGAAACAAAGGGGTCATTTCCAAATTGCTGCCGGAAGAAGATATGCCGTTTTTGCCGGATGGCACACCTGTCGATATCATGTTGAACCCATTGGGTGTACCTTCGCGAATGAACATCGGACAAGTGTTTGAGTTGCACTTGGGAATGGCGGCAAAACGCCTGGGCATCCATGTCGCATCGCCTGTTTTTGACGGCGCAAACGAACAAGACGTTTGGGATACGCTTGAAGAAGCCGGCCTGCCGAAAGAAGCCAAAACGATTCTTTACGACGGTCGTACAGGCGAGCCGTTCGATAACGAAGTGGCGGTTGGATACATGTATATGCTGAAATTGTCGCACATGGTCGACGATAAATTGCACGCACGTTCAACGGGTCCATACTCGCTCGTGACACAGCAGCCGCTCGGCGGTAAAGCGCAGTTCGGCGGACAACGTTTCGGCGAGATGGAAGTTTGGGCGCTTGAAGCATACGGTGCGGCATATACGCTGCAAGAGCTTCTCACTGTCAAATCGGACGACATCGTCGGACGTGTGAAAACATACGAAGCGATCGTCAAAGGACAAAATGTCCCAGAACCTGGTGTGCCGGAATCATTCAAAGTTCTCATCAAAGAGCTGCAAAGCTTGGGCATGGACGTCAAAATGCTGTCAAGTGAAGAGGAAGAAATCGATTTGCGCACGCTCGAAGAAGACGATTCCGATCAAGAAGACGCATTGAACTTGCAAGTCCAGCATGAGAAAAAGTAAAGTGGAAAAGGTCGCATGCGGCCTTTTCCACATCTCTAACCTTGCCAACAATAGGACGTTAATTTACGGGAGGTAAAGCCCTTGATTGATTTGAACAATTTTGAATTTATGAAGATCGGTTTGGCCTCGCCAGAGAAGATTCGCTCATGGTCATACGGTGAAGTGAAAAAACCGGAAACGATCAACTATCGTACGTTGAAACCGGAAAAAGACGGCCTTTTCTGTGAACGCATTTTCGGTCCGACGAAAGACTGGGAATGCCATTGCGGAAAATATAAACGTGTTCGTTACAAGGGCGTCGTATGTGACCGTTGCGGTGTGGAAGTGACGAAATCCAAAGTGCGTCGTGAGCGCATGGGGCACATTGAACTTGCCGCGCCAGTTTCGCATATTTGGTATTTCAAAGGGATTCCTAGCCGCATGGGGCTCATTTTGGATATGTCGCCGCGTGCATTGGAGGAAATTTTGTACTTTGCGGCATACGTCGTGACAGATCCGGGTAACACCCGTTTAGAGAAGAAACAGTTGCTTTCCGAAAGAGAATACCGTCAGTTGGTTGAAAAATACGGCAACGAATTCAAGGCGGAAATGGGCGCCGAAGCGATCCGCAAATTGTTGCAAGACATCGATTTGGATAAAGAAGTAAAAGAATTGAAAGAAGAATTGAAGACGGTGCAAGGGCAAAGAAGAACGCGTGCCATCCGCCGCCTTGAAGTGTTGGAGGCATTCCGCAATTCCGGAAACAAGCCGGAATGGATGATTTTGGATGTGCTTCCGGTCATCCCGCCGGAAATCCGCCCGATGGTCCAATTGGACGGTGGCAGATTTGCAACTTCAGACTTAAACGACTTATACCGCCGCGTCATCAACCGTAACAACCGTTTGAAACGACTCCTTGAATTAGGGGCGCCAAGCATCATCGTCCAAAACGAAAAACGGATGCTTCAAGAAGCGGTCGACGCGCTCATTGACAATGGCCGCCGCGGACGCCCGGTGACCGGACCAGGAAACAGACCGCTCAAATCGCTATCACATATGTTAAAAGGGAAGCAAGGACGCTTCCGCCAAAACTTGCTCGGTAAACGGGTCGACTATTCAGGTCGTTCCGTCATCATCGTTGGTCCGAAGTTGAAAATGTATCAGTGCGGATTGCCGAAAGAAATGGCGTTGGAATTGTTCAAGCCGTTTATCATGCGCGAATTGGTCGGCAGAAACATCGCGCATAACATCAAATCGGCAAAACGGATGATCGAACGAGTCCACCCTGAAGTATGGGACGTTCTCGAAGATATCATCAAAGAGCATCCGGTCTTGTTGAACCGCGCTCCGACATTGCACCGTTTAGGTATTCAAGCGTTTGAACCGACGCTTGTTGAAGGTAGAGCGATTCGTCTGCATCCACTCGTCTGTACTGCTTACAATGCGGACTTTGACGGTGACCAAATGGCGGTGCACGTACCGCTCTCTGCTGAAGCGCAAGCGGAAGCGAGAATTTTGATGCTTGCGACACATAACATTTTGAACCCGAAAGATGGAAAACCGGTCGTTACACCTTCACAAGACATGGTGTTAGGTAACTACTACTTGACGATGGAGACGCCTGGCGCCATCGGTGAAGGCATGATCTTCAAAGATCCGAACGAAGCGATCATCGCCTATCGCAATGGTTATGTCCATTTGCATACGCGCATCGCTGTTCGGGCGAGCAGTTTGAACAACCCGACATTCACCGAAGAACAAAACAAGAAACTGTTGATCACAACTGTCGGAAAGTTGATATTCAACGAAATCATCCCGGATTCTTTCCCTTATATCAACGAACCGACGAAGTACAACGTAGAGGTGGCAACGCCGGATAAATACTTCGTTGACCCAAGCATCGATGTCAAAGAAGAAATTAAAAACCGCGACATCGTGCCGCCATTTAAAAAAGGCATCTTAGGTGATATCATCGCTCGCGTGTTTAACAAGTACAAGACGAGCGAAACGTCAAAAATGTTGGACCGGATGAAAGACTTAGGCTTCCACTATTCAACGAAAGCTGGAATTACCGTAAGCATCTCGGATATCGTCGTTTTGCCGCATAAGCAGGAATTGTTGGATGAAGCGCAGAAGAAAGTCGATACGGTCCAAAGACAATTCAGAAGAGGTTTGATTACGGAAGAGGAACGATACAACCGCGTCATTTCAATCTGGACGGAAACAAGAGAAGCAATCCAAAATCAGTTAATGAAAACGTTGGATCGCAAAAACCCTCTCTACATGATGAGCGACTCAGGTGCAAGAGGGAACCCGTCCAACTACACGCAGCTTGCAGGAATGCGCGGACTCATGGCAAACCCTGCCGGAAAGATTATCGAATTGCCGATCAAATCCAGCTTCAGAGAAGGCTTATCGGTGCTTGAGTATTTCATTTCGACGCACGGAGCGCGTAAAGGTCTCGCTGATACAGCGTTAAAGACGGCGGACTCAGGATATTTGACGCGCCGCTTGGTAGACGTTGCGCAAGATGTAATCGTGCGCGAAGAAGATTGTCAGACAGATCGCGGCATCAAAGTAACGGAATTGGCGGTAGGTTCCGAAATGATCGAGCCGCTTTATGACCGCTTGGTCGGACGTACTGCATTTGAAACGGTCGTTCATCCGGAAACGGGCGAAGTGATCGTTGAACGCAACGAATTGATCAACGAAGACCAGGCGAAAGCGATTGTTGAAGCTGGCATTGAAGAAGTCGTCATCCGTTCCGTGTTTACCTGCAACACGAAGCACGGTGTGTGCGTGAAATGCTACGGCCGGAACTTGGCGACCGGTCAAGAAGTGGAAGTTGGGGAAGCGGTCGGTATCATTGCGGCACAATCGATCGGAGAACCTGGAACACAGTTGACGATGCGTACGTTCCATACAGGTGGTGTTGCAGGAGACGACATCACGCAAGGTTTGCCGCGTATTCAAGAGCTGTTTGAAGCACGCAACCCGAAAGGCAAAGCAGTGATCAGCGAAATCGACGGTACGGTGGTCGATATCGTCAACAGCCGCGATAAACGTGAAGTGATCGTTGAAAGCGACGTAGAAACAGTCGAATATCAAGTGCCATACAACGCCCGTCTAAAAGTGGCGGTAGGCGATGAAGTGGAAGCGGGGCAAGAACTGACAGAAGGTCCAATCGACCCGAAAGAGTTGCTGCGCGTAAAAGGCGTCGAAGGCGTCCAAAACTACTTGTTGCGCGAAGTGCAGCGAGTCTACCGCATGCAAGGGGTGGAAATTGGCGACAAACACATCGAAGTGATGGTAAGGCAAATGCTCCGCAAAGTGAAAATTTTAGAGTCCGGAGATACGGACGTGCTGCCAGGATCGCTCGTGGAATTGCACCGTTTCAAAGAAATCAACAACGAAGTATTGAAGAAAGGGCTGCAGCCGGCGGTCGGCGAACCTGTCTTGCTTGGAATTACGAAAGCCTCGCTTGAAACGGAATCGTTCTTATCCGCGGCATCGTTCCAAGAAACGACACGTGTGTTGACCGACGCCGCCATCAAAGGAAAAACCGATCCATTGCTCGGTCTAAAAGAAAACGTCATTATCGGAAAGCTGATCCCGGCAGGAACGGGAATGCAAAGGTACCGCAAAATCAAATCAGAGCTGATCCGTCCAGAAACGCAGGAAGAAGACGAAGTGGAAGTGTCCAACTGATTCCACCCCAAATGTTAAGCGGTCAAATTCGATCGATGCCAATCTGCCTTTGTCAGATTGGCATCGGTCTTATCTTCTTAAATGCCAAACAGTTCGATTTCGAAATGGAAAAAGTGGCACAAGAATTGATTTATATATAATTGACAACGATTAGAGAAAGTGTTAATATATTTTAGGTGTTTCTGGAATACACTTCGCATTGGAGGTTATTCCATGCCATACGATCGAGTGAAGCAACTTCAGTCGCGGTTGATCATCGGTTTAAAGCAAACGCTAAAAGCGATGAAAAACGGCGAAGTTGAAGAAGTGTTCATCGCTGCGGATGCCGATCGCCACATCACGGATCAAGTGGTGGAATTGGCGAAAGAACTAAACATTCCGTACACTGAAGTTGACTCAAAAACGAAACTGGGCGAGGCTTGCGGCATCGATGTCGATGCATCTACTGTCGCGGTCAAAAAGTAAACCATTCTTTTTAGCAAAAATGAACCACCTGGATATGTGGGTAAAGACGGCCCGGTTCGATCATGTGAAAAACGGCGTTCAAATATTCACCCGATGAATATTTGAAACATATAGTAATACTTGTGGGATTTACATCGCATAAGTTTACGCCATTTTACATTTGGTTATATTTTTATGTAGACGGAAGGGAGGAAGACTGATGCCTACAATCAACCAATTGATCAGAAAAGGGAGAAAAAGCAAAACGAAAAAATCACAATCTCCTGCATTGAACCGTGGATACAACACGTTCAAAAAACGTTTCACAAAAGTAAATTCGCCGCAAAAACGCGGTGTTTGTACGAGAGTTGGGACGCTCACTCCGAAAAAACCTAACTCAGCATTGCGTAAATACGCCCGTGTACGTTTATCCAACAACATGGAAGTGACAGCGTACATCCCGGGAATCGGCCACAACTTGCAAGAACACAGCGTGGTGTTGATTCGCGGCGGCCGTGTTAAAGACTTGCCAGGTGTGCGTTATCATATCGTACGTGGAGCGCTTGACACGGCAGGCGTTGAAGGCCGTAAGCAAGGCCGTTCTAAATACGGTACGAAAAAACCGAAAGAATAATAGCGATATAAAACCGAAACAAGAAAGGAGGATTTTGAATGCCTCGTAAAGGACCGGTACCAAAAAGAGACGTATTGCCAGATCCGGTGTACAACTCGAAACTCGTTACACGTATGATCAACCAAATCATGATTGATGGAAAAAAAGGAAAAGCGCAAAAAATCTTATACAGCGCATTCGATATCATCAAAGAAAAAACAGGTCAAGACCCGATGGAAGTATTTGAACAAGCAATGAAAAATGTCATGCCTGTTCTTGAAGTCAGAGCTCGACGAGTTGGAGGTTCGAACTATCAAGTTCCGATGGAAGTTCGCCCTGAACGTCGTCAAACATTAGGTCTTCGCTTCCTCGTTCAATACGCGCGCGAACGCGGCGAAAAAACGATGGAAGAAAGGCTCGCAAATGAAATATTGGATGCTTCAAACAATACAGGCGGCGCTGTAAGAAAGAAAGAAGAATTGCACAAGATGGCCGAAGCAAACAAAGCTTTTGCGCACTATCGCTGGTGATAAAAATTTTTGTTTCGAAAGGAAGGAGAAAAAAGTATGCCTAGAGAGTTCTCCTTGGAAAAGACACGCAACATTGGAATCATGGCGCACATTGACGCTGGAAAGACGACGACAACGGAACGCATCCTTTTCTATACAGGGCGCATCCATAAAGTTGGGGAAACGCACGAAGGTGCGTCACAGATGGACTGGATGGAGCAGGAGCAAGAACGGGGCATCACGATTACGTCGGCTGCAACGACTGCTCAATGGAAAGGCCATCGCATCAACATCATTGATACTCCTGGGCACGTAGACTTCACGGTTGAAGTTGAAAGATCATTGCGTGTACTCGATGGTGCGATCACCGTGCTCGATGCGCAATCTGGTGTTGAGCCGCAAACGGAAACGGTATGGCGTCAAGCAACGACATACGGTGTTCCGCGAATCGTATTTGTAAATAAAATGGATAAAGTCGGCGCAGACTTCTTATATGCGACAAAAACCGTCAAAGACCGCTTAGGTGCCAATGCAGTCCCGGTCCAATTGCCGATCGGCGCTGAAGATCAGTTTGAGGGAATCATCGACCTGGTTGAAATGCACGCCATCTACTACAAAGACGAAATGGGAACAGAAATGGAACCGACAGAAATTCCTGACGAACTGAAAGACCAAGCGGAAGAATTGCGCAATGAATTGATCGAAGCTGTAGCAGACTACGACGAAGACATCATGATGAAATATCTCGAAGGGGAAGAAATCACTGTCGATGAATTGAAAGCGGCGATTCGTAAAGCGACATTGAGCGTCGAATTTTATCCGGTATTCTGCGGTTCAGCATTCAAAAACCGCGGTGTTCAGTTGTTGTTGGATGGTGTCGTCGATTATCTGCCGGCTCCTATAGATATTCCAGCTATTAAAGGTGTCGTGCCAGGTACGGAAGAAGAAATAGAACGCAAAGCTGACGACAACGAACCATTCGCGGCGTTGGCGTTCAAAGTAATGACAGACCCATATGTTGGTAAATTGACGTTCTTCCGTGTCTATTCGGGAACTTTGAAATCAGGTTCTTACGTACTTAACTCAGTGAAAAACAAGAAAGAACGAATTGGGCGCATCCTACAAATGCACGCGAACCACCGCGAAGAAATCGACGAGATTTACTGCGGCGATATCGCAGCGGCTGTGGGATTGAAAGATACGAGTACCGGAGATACATTGTGCGATGAAAAGCATCCGGTTATATTAGAATCAATGGAATTCCCTGAGCCGGTCATTTCGGTAGCGATTGAACCGAAGACGAAAGCGGACCAAGACAAAATGGGTATCGCCCTCGGCAAGTTGCAAGAAGAAGACCCTACATTCACGGCGGAAACAGATCCTGAAACCGGTCAAACGATCATTTCAGGTATGGGTGAATTGCACTTGGACGTTATCGTCGATCGCTTAAAACGCGAATTCAAAGTCGAAGCGAACGTCGGTGCACCGCAAGTTGCTTACCGTGAAACGTTCCGCAAAGAAGCGGAAGTCGAAGGTAAGTTCATTCGTCAGTCTGGTGGACGTGGACAGTACGGACACGTTTGGATCCGTTTCAGCCCGAATGAACAAGGCAAAGGGTTCGAATTTGTCGACAGCATCGTCGGCGGCGTGGTTCCGCGCGAATACATCCCTTCCGTTGAACAAGGAATCAAGGAAGCGATGGAATCAGGTGTGCTTGCAGGTTATCCGCTCATTGACATCAAAGCGGAACTTTACGACGGAAGCTACCACGAAGTCGACTCGAGCGAAATGGCGTTTAAGATCGCTGCATCAATGGCACTTAGAGCAGCGAAAGACAAATGTGATCCGGTATTGCTTGAACCGATCATGAAAGTGGAGATCGTCATTCCGGAAGAATACATGGGAGACATCATTGGCGACATCACTTCACGCCGTGGAAGAGTCGATGGAATGGAAGCAAGAGGCAACGCGCAGCTTGTCAGAGCGTTCGTGCCACTTGCGGAAATGTTCGGATACGCAACAGCATTGCGTTCCAACACGCAAGGTCGAGGAACGTACACGATGGTATTCGATCATTACGCAGAAGTTCCGAAGTCCATTGCGGATGAAATCATCAAGAAACATGCTGGAGAGTAAGCGGAGCTTTGAAAAGACGATAATTAATTAACAACTAAGATGAACTTAGTTATAATAAAAATGTAAATCATTAAGGAGGAAAAATAAATGGCTAAAGAAAAGTTTGACCGTTCAAAACCACACGTTAACATTGGTACTTTGGGACACGTTGACCATGGTAAAACGACGTTGACTGCAGCAATCACTCACGTCATGAACAAAGTTTACGGTACTGGTGAAGCGAAAGCTTACGACGAAATCGACGGAGCACCAGAAGAAAAAGAACGTGGAATCACAATCGCAACTTCACACGTCGAGTACGAAACAGACAAGCGCCACTATGCACACGTTGACTGTCCAGGACACGCTGACTACGTGAAAAACATGATCACGGGTGCAGCGCAAATGGACGGTGCAATCTTGGTCGTTTCAGCTGCAGACGGTCCAATGCCACAAACTCGTGAGCACATTCTTTTGTCACGTAACGTTGGCGTGCCAGCATTCGTCGTATTCTTGAACAAAGTTGACATGGTTGACGACGAAGAATTGTTAGAACTTGTTGAAATGGAAGTTCGTGAGCTTCTTTCTGAATATGATTTCCCTGGAGACGAAATTCCGGTAATCAGAGGTTCAGCTCTTAAAGCTCTTGAAGGAGATCCAGAATACGAAGAAAAAATCGTTGAATTGATGAAAGCTGTCGACGAATACATTCCACTTCCACAACGTGAAACTGACAAACCATTTATGATGCCAGTTGAGGACGTATTCTCCATCACTGGTCGTGGAACAGTAGCTACAGGTCGTGTTGAACGTGGACGTCTCGAAGTAGGAAACGAAGTTGAAATCATCGGTTTGACTGAAGAACCAAAGAAAACAACGGTTACTGGAATCGAAATGTTCCGCAAGCTTTTGGATTATGCTGAAGCTGGGGACAACATTGGTGCATTGCTTCGCGGTATCAGCCGTGACGAAGTAAGCCGCGGACAAGTTTTGGCTGAACCTGGTTCAATTACTCCACATACAAAGTTCGAAGCGGAAGTTTACGTATTGTCAAAAGAAGAAGGTGGACGTCATACACCATTCTTCTCAAACTACCGTCCGCAGTTCTACTTCCGTACGACGGACGTAACTGGCGTTGTTAAGTTGCCTGAAGGCGTAGAAATGGTCATGCCTGGTGACAACGTCGAGATGACGGTAGAACTTATTTCGCCAATCGCGATTGAAGAAGGGACTCGCTTCTCCATTCGTGAAGGTGGACGCACAGTAGGTTCAGGCGTCGTAACAAAAATCATCGAGTAATGAACGTAATGAACAAAGCTAGGCTCTCCGGGTGTTCGCACCAAGCCTAGCTTTATTTTTGGTTTGCAAGGCGAAGAACTTGGCGACAATAGGAATATGTAAAAACGGATCGTCATGGAAAGGAATGGGTTCGGAAAACACGGTGATGAACCGCGAAAAATCGCATAGAACCTATGGATATCACTTGCAAACTAAGGTTAATGTTTGTATAATATATAATCGTGCAATCGTATACGCACGCTGAAAAAAGATTGGTTTTTCACGGAAAAGAACGGACATTTCCGCAAGAAAAGCCGTCTTTTCATTGCGATGAAGTGAGAGGTTGTCAGTTGTTTTTTTGCCATGGAAACAACTGAGAAATTTTCACGGAGTATGTCTATTTTTTAAAATGGGCGAAAAGGAGGGGAAAGAATGGCAAAAGAGAAAATTCGCATTCGTTTGAAAGCATACGATCATCGGATTTTGGATCAATCAGCGCAAAAGATTGTCAATACGGCAAAACGTTCCGGTTCAAAAGTGTCTGGGCCGATTCCGTTGCCGACTGAAAGAAAAGTGTTCACGATCTTGCGCTCCGTACACATCCACAAAGATTCCCGTGAACAATTTGAAATGCGTACGCACAAACGTTTAATCGATATTTTGGATCCTACACCGCAAACGGTCGACTCACTCATGAGACTCGATTTGCCTTCTGGTGTAGACATCGAAATCAAGCTTTAAAGATTGACCATCTAGGAGGTGTAAATGATGAGAAAAGGAATCTTAGGACGCAAAATCGGCATGACGCAAATCTTTTTAGAAAACGGTGAGCTCGTGCCAGTAACAGTCGTTCAAGCTGAACCGAACGTCGTCTTGCAAAAGAAGACGGTCGAGACAGACGGGTATAATGCGATTCAGCTTGGCTTTGAAGATATTGACAAACCTGAAGCATACGAAGAAGGCTCAAAATTGACGCCAAAAGCGAAAAAACCTGAAATCGGGCATGCTGCAAAAGCAAATACGACGCCTAAGCGCTACATTCGCGAAATTCGCGACGCAAATGTCGATGAATATGAGCTGGGTCAAGAAGTGACTGTGGAAATCTTCCAACCTGGCGACCGCGTTGATGTAACAGGCAGAACGAAAGGAAAAGGATTCCAAGGTTCCATCAAACGCCACGGATTCGCACGTGGACCGATGAGCCACGGATCTCGTTTCCATCGTCAAGGCGGTTCTATGGGATCAATCGACGGCGCCCGGGTGTTCAAAGGTAAGAAATTGCCAGGCAGAATGGGCAATAACCAAGTGACAATCCAAAACTTGGAAATCGTCAAAGTGGTACCGGAAGAAAACGTCCTTTTAATCAAAGGCAACATTCCAGGGCCAAGAAAATCAGTTGTCAAAATCCAATCATCTGTGAAAGCGAAATAAGACATGTGAGTGAAAGGAGGAAACATTGTGCCTGAAGTAAAAGTATTCAACCAGGACGGTTCGGAAGCGGGCAGCATCCAGCTTGAAGATGCAGTATTCGGCATTGAACCAAATGAGCATGTCGTCCACGAAGTAGTTGTCATGCAACGTGCGGCAAAAAGACAAGGGACGCATGCAGTTAAAAATAGATCGAAAGTGAGCGGCGGTGGACGCAAGCCTTGGAGACAGAAAGGTACAGGCCGTGCACGCCAAGGATCGATTCGCGCGCCACAATGGGTTGGCGGTGGAGTCGTTTTTGGACCAACGCCTGAAAAGAATTACAAATATAAATTACCGAAAAAAGTTCGTCGTTTAGCATTGAAATCTGTATTGTCATCAAAAGTAAAAAATGACGATATGATCGTGGTTTCAGAATTGAGCTTTGAAAAACCGAAAACGAAAGAACTTGTCAACGTGTTGCAAGGATTAAACGTAGCGGATAAAGCGTTGATCGTGACTGCTGAAAAACAAGACAATGTCGTATTGTCCGCAAACAACTTGCAAGATGTGAAAGTCATTACAGTCAATGAGGTCAATGTTTTAGATGTTGTGTCTCATGATAAGCTCATCATGACGAAAGACGCAGCTGTAAAAGCAGGGGAGGTGTTCGCATAATGCAAGATTTGCGCGACATTTTACTACGCCCTGTCATTACAGAACGTTCTGCGGACTTAATGGCAGAGAAAAAATACACATTCGAAGTTGACCCAAGAGCAAATAAGACGCAAATTAAACAAGCAGTGGAAGAAGCTTTCGGTGTGAAAGTGAAAAAAGTCAACACGATGAACTATAAAGGTAAGTTCAAACGAATGGGGCCATACGGCGGTTATCGCAGAAACCGCAAGAAAGCCATCGTGACGCTTACAGAGGACAGTAAAGACTTGGACTTTTTTGAAGTATAATAGGATAGCAATTTAAAGGAGGGGAACGAAAGTGTCCGTAAGAAAAGTAAAAGGAACGACCAACGGCACAAGAAACATGTCCGTTTTGGATTTCTCAGAACTTACAACGGATAAGCCGGAGAAGTCATTGCTCGCTCCGCTTAAGAAACGTGCCGGTCGTAACAACCAAGGTAGAATCACGATGCGCCACCAAGGCGGAGGACACAAACGTCAATATCGTATCATCGATTTTAAACGCGACAAAGATGGCATACCAGGACGCGTTGCCACGATTGAATATGATCCAAACCGTTCAGCAAACATTGCGTTGATCAATTATGTTGACGGTGAAAAGCGTTATATTATAGCGCCGAAAGGCTTGAAAGTCGGTCAAATAATCGAATCCGGCGAAAATGCGGATATCAAAGTAGGCAATGCATTGCCATTGGCTAATATTCCAGTTGGTACTATCATCCATAACATTGAATTGAAGCCTGGAAAAGGTGGACAGTTAGTTCGTTCAGCAGGTACAGAAGCACAAGTGTTGGGCCGTGAAGGCAAGTACGTGTTGGTCCGTCTTGCATCAGGTGAAGTACGCAAAATTTTAGCGGCATGCCGTGCAACAATCGGTCAAGTCGGCAATGAAGAACACGAACTTGTAAGAATCGGTAAAGCGGGTCGTGCGCGCTGGCTCGGCAGAAGACCAAGTGTACGCGGTTCGGCAATGAACCCAGTCGATCACCCACACGGTGGAGGGGAAGGTCGTGCACCAATTGGACGTCCAACACCAGTAACCCCATGGGGCAAACCGACACTTGGCAAGAAGACACGCAAGCGCAACAAGCAATCTGATCAGTTCATCGTAAGAGCTCGTAAAAAATAACCGTTAACGAACGAAATGAAAGGAGGACTGTTTTATGGGACGCAGTTTGAAAAAAGGTCCTTTCGCTGACGAACATTTGCTTAAAAAAGTGGAAGAGTTGAACAAACAAAACAAAAAACAAGTGATCAAAACTTGGTCAAGAAGATCGACGATATTCCCATCTTTCGTAGGTCATACATTTGCTGTACATGATGGACGTAAGCATGTACCGGTATACGTTACGGAAGACATGGTCGGACATAAATTAGGTGAATTTGCACCGACGAGAACGTTTAAAGGGCATGCGGGCCAAGACAAAAAAACAGGTAGATAATGGGAGGAGGCGACTGGAAGATGTCTGAAGAGGTAAAAAGCGCAAGAGCAGTAGCAAGACAAGTGCGAATCGCCCCTCGCAAGGCGCGTTTGGTCATCGATTTGATTCGCGGCAAAGAGGTGGGCGAAGCTACTGCGATTTTACGCCATACAAATCGCAAAGCTGCACCGATTATCGAGAAAGTTTTAAAATCAGCAATTGCTAACGCGGAACATAATTATGAAATGGATCCGGATAAACTATACGTATCCGAAGCATATGTAGACGAAGGTATCACGTTGAAAAGATATAAACCGAGAGCACGAGGTTCAGCAAGTGCCATTAACAAACGCACGAGCCACATCACTGTCGTGGTGTCAGAGAAGAAGGAGGGATAATCTGTGGGTCAGAAAGTAAATCCGATAGGTTTCCGCGTCGGCGTCATTCGTGACTGGGAATCAAGATGGTACGCTGAAAAAGATTATGCGGAGTTGTTGCATGAAGACCTTAAAATCAGAGAATATTTGGAAGATAAATTGAAGAATGCGGCTTTATCAAAAGTTGAAATCGAAAGAGCGGCTAATCGCGTGAACATAACCATTCATACAGGCAAGCCAGGAATGGTAATCGGTAAAGGCGGTTCAGAAGTTGAAAAGCTTCGTAAAGCTTTGTCGAATTTGACAGGCAAGCGAGTTCATATCAACATCGTCGAAGTGAAAAAAGTCGATCTCGACGCGAAATTGGTCGCTGAAAATATTGCACGACAATTGGAAGCGCGTATTTCATTCCGCCGTGCACAAAAACAAGCGATTCAACGTGCGATGCGCGCAGGAGCGAAAGGAATCAAAACACAAGTGTCAGGACGACTTGGCGGAGCGGATATCGCCCGTGCAGAACATTACAGTGAAGGAACGGTTCCACTTCACACACTTCGTGCAGATATCGACTATGCACACGCTGAAGCAGATACGACGTACGGAAAGCTCGGCGTAAAAGTGTGGATTAACCGTGGAGAAGTCCTTCCAGAAAAAACGAAAAACTAAGGAAGGGGGCAATAAACGATGTTAATGCCAAAACGTGTAAAATACCGTCGTCAACATCGTGGACGCATGAAAGGTAGAGCAAAAGGCGGTACAGAAGTTACATTCGGTGAATTCGGATTGCAAGCACTCGAACCAGCGTGGATCACAGCTCGTCAAATCGAGGCGGCACGTATCGCGATGACACGTTACATGAAGCGTGGAGGGAAAGTTTGGATCAAAATCTTCCCTGATAAACCATATACGGCAAAACCTCTAGAAGTGCGCATGGGTTCTGGTAAAGGTTCTGTCGAAGCCTGGGTGGCGGTCGTAAAACCAGGTAAAGTGATGTTTGAAGTAGCTGGCGTCAGCGAAGAGGTGGCTCGCGAAGCGCTTCGTCTAGCATCGCACAAACTTCCGATCAAGACGAAGTTTGTTAAACGTGAAGAAATTGGTGGTGAATCAAATGAAAGCTAAAGAAATTAGAGAGTTAACCACTACCGAAATCGACCAAAAGGTCAAAGAATTGAAAGAAGAACTCTTTAATTTACGCTTCCAATTGGCGACAGGGCAATTGGAAAACACGGCTCGCATCAAAGAGGTAAAGAAAACAATTGCTCGTTTAAAAACGGTGAAACGTGAACGAGAATTAAATATTAACAATTAAATCGAGAGGAGGCGCTTGAAACATGAGTGAGCGTAATCGACGCAAAGTTTATACTGGACGTGTCGTTTCAGATAAAATGGATAAAACTATCACTGTCTTGGTAGAAACGTATAAGGTGCATCCTTTGTACAAAAAGCGAATTAAACGTTCAAAAAAATTCAAAGCGCACGATGAAAACAACGTAGCGAAAGTGGGCGACATCGTACGGATCATGGAAACTCGTCCATTATCAAGAACAAAACGTTTCCGCTTAGTGGAAGTAGTAGAGGAAGCTGTCGAAGTTTAATAAACGCATGGAAAAGTTGAAAGGAGGCGCAAAACGATGATTCAACAAGAAACTCGTTTGAAAGTTGCTGACAACTCAGGAGCGCGTGAAGTGTTGACGATTAAAGTATTGGGCGGAACCGGAAAGAAATATGCCAATATCGGTGATGAAATCATTTGTACGGTCAAACAAGCAACACCAGGAGGCGTTGTCAAGAAAGGCGACGTCGTAAGAGCGGTTGTCGTTCGTTCAAAAGCAGGAACAAGAAGAAAAGATGGTTCTTACATCCGTTTTGACGAAAACGCAGCGGTCATCATCCGTGAAGATAAGAGCCCTCGTGGAACACGTATTTTCGGACCGGTTGCACGTGAGTTGCGCGACAAAAACTTCATGAAGATCATCTCGTTAGCTCCAGAAGTACTTTGATCGCACGTTCGACTCATACCATTGAAAAGTACGATTAGGAGGTGCTAAAGCATGCACGTTAAAAAAGGTGACAAAGTAAAAGTTATCTCAGGTAAAGATCGTGGTAAAGAAGGAGTCATCCTTCAAGTTTTTCCTAAGAAAAACCGCGTTATCGTCGAAGGCGTAAACATGGTGAAAAAACACGCTCGGCCATCACAAGACAACCCGCAAGGCGGTATTTTGAACATCGAAGCGCCGATCCATGTTTCGAACGTTATGCCGATTGACCCGAAAACGGGTGAACCAACACGTGTCGGTTATAAGATCATTGACGGTAAAAAGGTTCGCATTGCGAAAAAATCCGGAGAACCATTAGATAAATAACTCGCAAAGGAGGGTGACAAATGAACGAATTACAATACTTGTACCGAGAAAAAATCATCCCACATATGATGGAGAAGTTTAATTATAAATCCGTAATGGAAGTGCCGAAATTGGAAAAGATCGTCATCAACATGGGAGTAGGCGACGCAGTTCAAAACGCGAAGTTGTTGGATAGCGCAGTAGAAGAATTGGCGCTTATCTCAGGACAAAAACCGGTCATCACAAGAGCGAAAAAATCAATCGCAGGCTTCCGTTTGCGCGAAGGAATGCCGATCGGCGTCAAAGTGACATTGCGCGGCGAAAGAATGTATGACTTTTTACAAAAATTGATCCGAGTGGCACTGCCGCGAGTGCGCGACTTCCGCGGAGTTTCCAACAATTCGTTTGACGGACGCGGAAACTATACATTGGGTGTCAAAGAACAATTGATCTTCCCGGAAATTGATTACGATAAAATCAGCAAAGTGCGCGGAATGGACATTACGATTGTAACAACTTCAAAAACGGACGAAGAAGCGCGCGAGTTGTTGGCACAGTTCGGTATGCCTTTCAAACGATAAATCGTTAATAAACACAAGGAGGAAAGAGTGTGGCTAAAAAATCATTAATCGCGAAGCAACAACGACCACAAAAGTTTAAAGTTCGTGAATATACACGTTGCAAACGCTGCGGACGTCCGAAAGCCGTCTTGCGTAAATTCCAATTGTGTCGGATTTGCTTCCGTGAACTTGCGCATAAAGGCCAAATTCCAGGTGTTAAAAAAGCTAGCTGGTAATATTAGACAAAGGAGGTATATGACCTATGGTAATGACAGACCCTATTGCAGATATGCTTACGCGTATCCGCAACGCGAACATGGTCCGCCATCCGGAGCTTGAACTGCCTTCATCAAAAATCAAAGTGGAAATCGCGGACATTTTAAAACGCGAAGGATACATTCGTGATTATGAAGTGATCGAAGACAATAAACAGGGCATCTTAAAAATTTACTTGAAGTACGGCAAAAACAATGAACGTGTAATTACAGGATTAAAGAGAATCAGCAAGCCTGGATTGCGTGTATATGCGAAAGCTGACGAAATCCCACGCGTTTTGAACGGATTGGGTATTGCGATCGTCTCTACTTCAAAAGGTGTGTTATCGGATAAAGAAGCGCGCGAACAACACGTCGGCGGAGAAGTATTGGCTTACATTTGGTAGAAAATGTCTTAGGAGGTGCAGGAAATGTCACGTATTGGGCTCAAACCTATTGAAATCCCGAAGGACGTTGAAGTCAAGTATGAGAACAATCACATTCACGTCAAAGGTCCAAAGGGAGAATTGGAGCGAGATATTCATCCATTAGTGAAGGTTAATATAGATGGAAACATCCTTACGGTGGAAAGAGCGAATGATGAAAAATTTTCACGTTCGATCCACGGAACGACGAGAAGTTTGATCAACAACATGATCGAGGGAGTTACGAAAGGTTTCCAAAAAGAACTTGAAATCATCGGGGTAGGATACCGCGCGCAAAAGCAGGGCAACAAGCTCGTCATCAACGCAGGCTACTCGCACCCGGTGGAAATCGAACCGATCGAAGGAATCGAATTTGAAGTTCCGAAAAACACGGAAATCATCGTAAAAGGAATCGATAAACAAAAAGTGGGAAGCGTAGCGGCAGAAATTCGTGCAATCCGTCCACCTGAACCGTACAAAGGCAAAGGGATCCGTTACAAAGGCGAACACGTACGCCGCAAAGAAGGAAAGACTGCTAAATAACGCGAGTTAGATTGAAAGGAGTGGCACGCAAATGATTACAAAACCGAGCAGAAACGAAGTCCGCAAAAGAATCCATAAACGTGTGCGCAAAAAGATCCACGGTACAGCAGAACGCCCTCGTTTAAACGTCTATCGCTCAAACAAAAACATTTATGCGCAAATCATCGATGACGATAAAGGCGTTACATTGGTCAGCGCCAACACGCTCGAAAAAGATTTGGATTTAGAATCCACTTCAAACAAAGAAGCGGCTGCTTACATCGGGAAATTGGTCGCGGAACGCGCGCTTGAAAAAGGCATCAAAAAAGTCGTGTTTGACCGCGGCGGATACATTTACCACGGACGTGTAAAAGCATTGGCCGATGCAGCACGCGAAGCGGGATTGGAATTTTAATATAAGGAGGGAACGGAAACATTGAGCAGACGATTTGAAAAAAATCAAGAGTTGGAAGAACGTGTAGTTGCAGTCAACCGTGTCGCAAAAGTAGTTAAAGGTGGTCGCCGTTTTCGTTTTGCAGCCGTCGTCGTAGTCGGTGACAAAAAAGGACGCGTCGGTTTCGGTACGGGAAAAGCGCAAGAAGTTCCAGAAGCGATCAAAAAAGCGATCGACAACGCAAAGAAAAACATGATCGAAGTACCGATCGTAAATACAACGATCCCACATGAAATCATTGGCCACTACGGTGCAGGTAAAGTATTGTTGAAGCCGGCAGCGGAAGGTACGGGAGTCATCGCTGGCGGACCGGTACGTGCAGTGCTTGAGTTGGCCGGAGTGGGCGATATCTTGACAAAATCGTTGGGATCCAACAACCCAATCAACGTCATTCGCGCGACAATTGAAGGACTGAAAAACTTGAAGACAGCTGAAGAAGTTGCAAGATTGCGCGGAATCCCAGTTGAACAATTGCAACAAAGATAAGGAGGGAATTACATGTCTAAAAAATTAGAAATCACCCTCAAACGAAGTGTGATCGGCCGCAAAGAAGATCAAAAAAGAACTGTTGAAGCGCTAGGTTTAAAGAAATTAAACGACACTGTCGTTCATGACGATACACCGCAAATAAGAGGTATGGTTAATAAAGTTTCACATTTGGTCACCGTGAAAGAAGTTTAAGAAGAAAAGGAGGCGTAAAAATGAAACTGCATGAATTACAGCCGAAAGAAGGAACCCGGACAAAGGCAAAACGCGTCGGACGCGGTATGGCATCAGGACATGGAAAAACATCCGGCCGCGGGCATAAAGGTCAAAAGGCGCGTTCGGGCGGGGGCGTTCGTTTAGGATTTGAAGGAGGACAAACGCCACTATTCCAACGCTTGCCGAAACGCGGCTTCACAAATATCAACCGTAAAGAATACGCCATTGTCAACGTAGAAACATTAAATCGCTTCGCGGACAACACGGAAGTTACGCCGGAAAAATTAATTGAAGCTGGAATCGTCAGAAAAAAATCTCTTGACATTAAAATTCTCGGCAACGGTAAATTAGAGAAGAAATTGACGGTAAAAGCGCATAAGTTTTCTAAAGCGGCTGTTGAAGCGATCGAAGCTGCAGGTGGCAAAGCCGAGGTGATTTAATGTTTCAAACGATCGCAAATTTGCTGCGCGTAGCGGATATAAGAAAGAAAATATTATTTACGCTGTTAATGCTCATCATTTTTCGCATCGGTACTTTTATTCCCGTGCCATATACGAACAAAGAGGCCATCGATTTCATGAACCAGCAGAACGTATTTGGCTTCTTGAACACATTCGGCGGTGGCGCACTAGAGAATTTCTCCATTTTTGCGTTGGGGATCATGCCCTACATTACGGCATCGATCATCATGCAGCTTTTGGCGATGGACGTCGTCCCAACGTTTGCAGAATGGAGAAAGCAAGGGGAAATGGGGCGCAAAAAAATCGCCCAAGTGACACGTTACGGGACGATCGTATTGGCTTTCATCCAAGCCATTGGTGTATCGATCGGCTTCAACGCAATGGCTGGAGGCATGCTCATTGAAAATCCAGGTGTCGGCAAAATCATCATTATCGCATTCGTTTTGACCGGTGGAACGGCATTCTTGATGTGGTTGGGTGAACAAATTACCGAACATGGCGTAGGCAATGGGATTTCGATCATCATCTTTGCAGGGATTGTCGCAGGTGTTCCGAACGGCGTAAGGCAATTGTACAGCACCTACATTTACAACGCTGGCGACGAATTGTTCTTAAACTTGGTGATCATCGCATTGATCCTGCTCGTCATACTGGCGGTGACGGTAGGCGTCATCTACGTCATTCAAGCTGAACGGAGAATTCCGATTCAATATGCGAAACGTTTGGTGAATCGCAAGCCGGTTGGCGGACAATCGACACACTTGCCGTTAAAAGTGAACTCTGCCGGGGTGATTCCGGTTATCTTCGCGATTGCGTTCATCACAGCGCCAAGAACGATCGCCACGTTCTGGGAAGGCAATCGGGTGGCGGACATCATTGAAATGATGTTCGATTATACACAACCGGTCGGAATGATTTTATACGTCATTCTGATCATTGCATTCACGTATTTCTATACGTTCGTCCAAATCAACCCGGAAACGATGGCGGAGAATTTGCAAAAGTCCAGCGGCTACATCCCGGGCATTCGTCCAGGCCGCAATACGCAAACGTATTTGACGCGGGTATTATACCGCTTAACGTTTGTCGGCTCCATCTTCTTGGCGGCAGTGTCCGTATTGCCGATATTCCTTGGCGGAGTCGCGAATTTGCCAACGGCAATCCAAATCGGCGGCACGAGCTTGTTGATCGTTGTCGGTGTAGCGCTGCAAACGATGAAACAACTGGAAGGTCAACTCGTAAAACGTCATTACAAAGGGTTTATTCGTTCATAATTGAACGTATAAATAGAGAGCGAGGCGATTTAATTGTATTTGATTTTAATGGGGCTTCCCGGCGCAGGCAAAGGTACACAGGCGGAAATGATCAAGGCGAAATATAACATACCGCACATTTCGACAGGGGATATGTTCCGTCAAGCAATCAAAGAAGGAACGGAACTGGGAAAAAAAGCGAAAGCATATATGGACGAAGGTGCGCTCGTTCCAGATGAAGTGACGAACGGAATCGTCGAAGAGCGATTGGCAAAAAGTGATTGTGACAACGGCTTTTTACTGGACGGCTTCCCGAGAACGATTGCTCAAGCGGAGGCTCTCGAAGCAATCACGAAAAAATTGAACAAACAAATCGATTACGTCATCCAAGTAGATGTACCAGCAGAAAAGTTAATCGAACGTCTTACAGGAAGAAGAGTATGCCCTTCATGTGGAGCGACATACCACGTAATAAACAAACCGCCTAAAACCGAAGGGGTTTGTGACAACTGTGGAACAGAACTTGTCCAACGCGACGATGACAAAGAAGAAACGGTCCAAAAACGTCTTGAAGTGAATATCGAACAAACGCAACCGCTGTTGGATTTTTACAAAGAAAAAGGCGTCCTAGTGACGGTTGATGGTGATCAACCGATCGACAAAGTGTTCGAAGATATCGTGGCAGCAATTTCAAAATGAATGTAAAAATATAAACGATTCGACTATAATGAAAATAATCCAATTCGTTGCGGACTGAACAAACACGGATCGCTTTAAGATGAAAAAGAGCGCCATTTGTGTTAGGGAAAGTCTTTTGGAGACTGGCTGTGTGTCTCCAACGGGAAGTTGCGATTAATTGTTGCTCGATTAGAACATGAGGTTGTGACTCTTTGTTAAGAAGGGAGACGAAAGACAGTGTCTAAAGACGATGTCATTGAAGTAGAAGGTGTTGTCACGGAAACGTTGCCGAACGCGATGTTTAAAGTTGAACTGGAAAATGGCCATGAAATTTTGGCACACGTCTCTGGAAAAATTCGCATGCATTTTATTCGGATTTTGCCCGGCGACAAAGTGAAGGTCGAATTGTCGCCATATGATTTGACGAAAGGGCGCATCACTTATCGTTACAAATAAGCGAGCTCCGGTTTTAAAAGGAGGTATATAGGATGAAAGTAAGAGCATCAGTGAAACCGATTTGTGAAAAATGCAAAGTAATCAAACGCAAAGGGACTGTCATGGTCATTTGCGAAAACCCTAAACATAAACAACGTCAAGGATAATCATTACTCGGAGGTGAAAGGTTAAATGGCACGTATTGCTGGAATTGACATTCCTAGAGATAAACGCGTCGTGATCGCTTTAACTTATATTTACGGCATCGGCAAAGCGACATCAAAGAAAATCTTAGAAGCGGCGAACGTTTCTGAAGATACACGTGTACGTGATTTGACGGAAGACGAATTGGCAAGAATTCGTAAAGAAGTCGACAAATATACGATTGAAGGGGACTTGCGTCGCGAAGTTTCTCTAAACATCAAACGTTTGATGGAAATCGGCTGCTATCGCGGAATCAGACACCGCAGAGGGTTGCCGGTGAGAGGTCAAAACACGAAAAACAACGCCCGCACACGCAAAGGCCCTAGAGTTCCGATCGGCGGCAAGAAAAAGTAAATAAAGGAGGTAGAAAGGACATATGGCAAAGAAAGGCACTAGCCGTAGACGTCGTCAGAAAAAAGTAGTTGAGAAAGGCATTGCGCACATCCACTCAACATTTAACAACACCATCGTTACGATTACTGATATGCAAGGCAACACCATTGCATGGAGTTCAGCAGGAGCGCTCGGTTTTAAAGGTTCAAGAAAGTCAACACCTTATGCGGCACAAATGGCGGCTGAAGCAGCAGCGAAGCAAGCGATGGAAGCAAGCATGAAAACGGTCGAAGTATCCGTCAAAGGACCAGGAGCAGGACGCGAAGCTGCGATTCGTTCCTTACAAGCTGCTGGCTTGGATATTACAGCGATTCGTGATGTAACACCAGTTCCACATAACGGTTGTCGCCCACCGAAACGTCGTCGTGTATAAGCATGATCGTTTGATAATTGAAAACATTGACCATACTGCTTAATGGCTGCACGTGTTCGTAACAGTCGAAAGTATGCGAAAGACCGGATCGCAGTGGAGTCGATTAGGACGTTACTGTTTAAGGAGGGCTTTTTTGAATGATTGAAATCGAAAAACCGAAGATCGAACTTGTTGAACAGAGTGAGGATGGCAAATACGGCAAGTTCGTTGTCGAACCGCTCGAAAGAGGTTACGGGACGACTTTAGGCAATTCGCTTCGCCGTGTGTTGTTATCCTCACTACCGGGAGCTGCTGTTACATCCGTTCAAATTGATGGCGCGCTGCATGAGTTCACGACGATTGAGGGAGTCGTTGAAGACGTAACGACAATCATTTTAAACTTAAAAGATTTAGCGCTAAAAATTTATTCGGATGACGTAAAAACGCTCGAAATTGACGCTCAAGGCGAGGGAGTCGTCACAGCGGCGGATTTGACGTATGACAGCGACGTCGAAGTGTTGAATCACGACTTGCACATTGCCACGTTGAATGAAAACGGCAGATTATACATGAAAATCACTGCCCAACGCGGCCGCGGTTATCGTACGGCGGATGAAAATAAACAAGAAAATCAGCCGATTGGTGTCATACCGGTCGACTCGGTATTTACGCCTGTAGAACGTGTTTCTTACCAAGTTGAGAATACACGGGTCGGACAACGTACCGACTATGACAAATTGACGTTGGACGTATGGACGAACGGAAGCATCACCCCTGAAGAAGCGGTTTCACTTGCAGCGAAAATTTTGACGGAACACTTGAACATTTTCGTAAGTTTGACAGACGATGCGAAAAATGCAGAAATCATGGTGGAAAAAGAAGAAGATCAAAAAGAGAAAGTGCTTGAAATGACAATCGAAGAATTGGATTTATCCGTCCGTTCTTATAACTGCCTCAAACGTGCGGGCATCAATACCGTCCAAGAATTGACGCAAAAAACAGAAGCAGACATGATGAAAGTCCGCAATTTGGGCAGAAAATCTTTGGAAGAAGTCAAATCAAAACTAGCTGAACTAGATTTAAGTTTACGCAGCGAAGATTAAAGCTAGTTACGGTTGGAAAAGGAGGGAATCTCATGGCTAGAAAATTGGGTCGTAAAACAGAAGACCGGATGGCATTATTGAGAAACTTGACTTGCGATGTCATTCTTTACGGAAGAGTGGAAACGACCGAAGCAAAAGCGAAAGAAGTGCGCTCTTTGGTCGATAAAATGATCACTCTTGCAAAACGAGGCGATCTTCACGCCCGTCGTCAAGCAGCGGCGTTTTTATACAATAAAAGAAATGAAGACGGAGAACAAGTGTTGCAAAAATTGTTCGACGAAATTGCAGAACGCTACGAGGATAGACAAGGCGGCTACACTCGCGTACTAAAATTGGGACCTCGCCGCGGCGACGGTGCCAACATGGCAATCGTAGAATTAGTGTAATTTCATTTTCATATGGAACGGAAAGACAAGGGCAGATTCACTTCGTAAAAGGGGAATCACGCCCTTTTATTTTTTAGCGATGGCAAACGCAACAAAATGGACTCATATACAAGTTGGAGGCTTTTAGCAGAATGGGGAACATAGTCGAGTTTCATAACGTGTCATTCCGTTATCAAGCAGACGGGCCGTACGTTTTAAAGAACATATCCTTTAACATCGAGGCAAACAAAACGACCGCGATCATCGGCCACAACGGGTCCGGGAAATCGACGATCGCCAAATTGATGAATGGATTATTGGCTGTAGAAGCAGGTGAAATATATATCGACGGTGAGCGGCTGACGGAAGAAACCGTATGGGACATCCGGCGCAAAATCGGGATGGTCTTTCAAAATCCTGACAACCAATTTGTCGGTACGACCGTGCGCGATGATGTGGCGTTCGGGATGGAAAACAGCGGGTTTGATCGTCAAACGATGATCGAGCGGATTGATGAAGCGCTCAGGGCAGTCAACATGCTCGAATATATGGAAACCGAACCGCATCGGTTATCAGGCGGTCAAAAACAACGGGTCGCCATCGCGGGAATCATCGCCTTAAAGCCGAAACTCATCGTTTTGGACGAAGCGACGGTCATGCTCGACCCGATTGGCCGTCATGAAATTTTGCAAACGATCAATGATTTGCGCAAACGGGAAAATTTGACGCTCATCATGGTTACACACGATTTGGAAGAAATCATCCAAGCGGATTACGTCATCGCCTTGAATCAAGGGGAGATTTGGGCGGAAGGTACGCCGCTTGATATATTGTCACATGGTGACCAATTGAAAGAAATCGGGCTGGATGTGCCGTTTACGATCGAAGCGGCAAATCTACTGCGGGAAAAAGGGGTTCAAATCGACGGCTTTCCACTTACAATAGAGTCGTTAGTCGAAGCGCTCTGGAATCACTATCAAAAGGCGAAACGATGAACGATACGCCAAAGGTCTTCCGAAAACTTGTAGCTTTGAGGGAGACCTTTTTATGTTGATTGAATAAAAGTGAAAAACAATCGAACATTCTATGGTTAACAAAGGACTACTTTTATATTTAGTTGGTATACACGCCTTCCATATACGTCAGGTTCACTAAACGGGGCCGTCAAAACGGTATTTTCCGGTTCAATCGTTCCGATGACGTTCGGAAGTGCGGACATTTGTGGGAAAGCTTGATTTCCAGTTTTGTCCAACGATATAACGATCATTGCGGATGCCAATCATACATCAAAACGGATCCAATTGATGCATCTTCCATATAATCCCCTCCTAATCCACGTGACAATAAGCGCCAAAAAAGGCCGTCAATATAATCGTTCCGCCACCGACATCGTAGCTCAAAACATGCAATTTAAAAACATGTGTTCGCGTAATATCTTTTTCCCCTAAATAATGTCCAAACGAATGGTGTGAAGGATGAAGACGACAGGATTGCACCCGGAAGTGAATGATATCACGACTTGGGGGTAATTGGCGGAAATGGGAGGGCATTTGCACGCTCTCGTGAAGGGAAATGCACGGTTTTGAAGGGCTTGAAGCAAATATAGTTAATACTTTAACCTGTATTACCGCTCTATTATAATAAGACATAGGCTAAAAGCTAACAGGCACATCGATGTTTTTGCTGCCAATATGTTAAGGTGGTCAAACGATGGACATCACATTTGAAAATGTAAGTTATACGTACCAGAAAAATACGCCGTTTGAACATAAAGCGTTGGAAAATATTTCGTTCCACATCCCGAAACGTTCGTTTGTCGCCATCATCGGCCATACGGGCTCGGGCAAATCGACATTGATCCAACATTTGAACGGGTTGCTCATCCCAACTGAAGGGAAAGTAACAATCGGCGAATACGAGCTGACAAAAGAAAAAAAGCCGGAAAACATGAAAGCACTGCGCAGCAAAGTGGGAATCGTTTTTCAATATCCGGAACATCAACTGTTTGAAGAGACAGTGGAAAAAGATATCGCGTTTGGTCCGAAAAATTTTGGGCTCGATGATGCGACAATTGAAAAAAGGATCAAAGAAGTGTTGCCGAAAGTGGGCTTAAGCGAAGAGCTTTTATCTCGCTCGCCTTTTGATTTGAGCGGAGGGCAAATGCGCCGCGTCGCCATTGCGGGTGTGCTGGCGTCGAAACCGAGCGTCTACGTGCTCGATGAACCGACGGCAGGGCTCGATCCGCGCGGCCAAAAAGAAATCATGGATATGTTCTACGAGCTTCACCACGAAGAAAAAGCGACGACGATCCTCGTTACGCACAATATGGAAGATGCACTCAAATATGCCGATTACATCATCATTTTGAATAAAGGTAAAAAATATATGGAAGGAACGTCGGAAGAAATATTCAAACACGAAGAAGCGCTGCATAACGTTCATTTGAAAGTGCCGCAATCGATCCAATTCATCAAGCAATTCAACGAACGGTTCCAAACGGATATTCCGCTGAAAAAACATTCGTTGGAAGAACTTGCGGAAAAAATAGTGAAATCAATAAGGAGCAAGACGGATGAGTAACTTCATGATCATCGGACAATACGTCCCTGTCGATTCATTCATTCATCGCTTGGACCCAAGGACAAAAATCATCATCATTTTTTTCTTCGTCATTTTCGTCTTTTTCGCCAACAATGTTTGGAGTTACGGTTTACTCACCGTTTTTACGTTCATCACCATTTTGACGACGAAAGTTCCGTTCCGTTTCATTTTAAAAGGGTTGACGCCCGTTTGGTTTCTCATTTTGTTTACGATGTTGTTGCACATCTTTTTGACGAAAGAAGGTCCAGTCGTTTTCGAACTGTTTACCTTGGAGATCCATTTGGGCGGGATAATGAAAGGCCTTGTCATCTCCTTGCGGTTTATGCTGCTCGTTGCGATGACGATTTTGCTCACGCTGACGACGACACCGATTGATATTACCGATGCGATTGAGAAGTTGCTCAATCCGTTGAAAAAAGTGAAGTTTCCGGTTCATGAACTGGCGTTGATGATGTCGATCTCCTTGCGATTCATCCCGACATTAATGCAAGAGACGGACAAAATATCGAAAGCGCAAAGTTCACGCGGCGTCGATTTTCGCACCGGTCCGATCAAAGAACGCATCAAAGCGATCATCCCGCTTCTTATCCCGCTGTTTGTGAGCGCCTTTAAACGTGCCGAGGAATTGGCGATGGCGATGGAAGCAAGAGGTTACCGCGGCGGGGAAGGGCGGACCAAATTGCGAGAACTTTCGTTTCATCGGAATGACTATGTGAGTTTCATCATCTTTGCGGTTGTGATTGTCATACTCATGATAGTACGGAACTGAGGTGATAAGATGGCGAAGAAAAAGTATAAAGTGACGATCAGTTACGATGGCACGAATTTCTATGGCTATCAAATCCAGCCAGATGTGCGCACCGTCCAAGGCGAAATCGAAAAAGTGCTGGCGACGATGCATCATGGCAAACGTGTGCGTATCCACGGTTCCGGTCGTACGGATTCAGGTGTCCATGCAAAAGGGCAAGTGTTTCATTTCAGCACGAAGTTGAATATACCGGAGCAAAACTGGAAACAAGCGTTGAACGCGCAGCTTCCGGATGATATACACGTCCATGAAGTGAAGCGGGTGCCGAAACGGTTTCATGCACGCTTTTCGGCGGCAAAAAAAGAGTACCGCTATTTCGTCTTGCAGACGGAAGAACCGAATGTGTTTTTGAGGAATTATCGCTGGATGATCAATGACCGTTTGGACGTTTCGCTGATCGAAGAAGCGTGCAAAGTGTTCATCGGCAAGCACGACTTTACCGCGTTCAGCTCTCGCCGTTCGCGGACCAAAGGGAGTAAAGTCCGCACGTTGTACAACGTGGCGGTGGAAGAAAACGGCGATGAACTCGTCTTCATTTTGGAAGGGGACGGCTTTTTGTACCATATGGTGCGAATCATTGCAAGCATCCTTGTCGATGCGGGAAGGGGCCTCATTACGCCTGACCAAATAGAAGAAATGTTTGAAACGAAAGATCGCGGCATTTTCGGCCGACCAGCACCGCCGCAAGGCCTTTACTTGTGGAATGTGACATATCATGAACGGTTGGAGAAATTTGACTGGGAACTTGACGATGATGAAAGCGATGAAGAAGATGACGAAGACGAATACGATGACCAGGCGGATGAAACGCAGGATAAAAGCGAAGCATACGAAGAAACTGCAAGCGATGACGCCATCGAAGAGAACGAAAATGTGGAAAAAGATTGAACCTAAACAGACGAGGCCAGCTTAATGGCGTGTACGGGCCTCGTCTTTTTTGTTGTTCTCATGTGGGCATCAAACAACGAATAGACGATAGGAGTTAAACGCATGGGAACATGTAATAGAAAGGGCAAACAAGACCGCCTTTACATTTGTTGCAAATGGGTGTCTTTGAACGTTGTCGGATATTTCAAGCCGTAGCCGAGCATGCGGTCCATGCCGATATGCGCCGTCCAAATCAACCCGATTGCTTGAAGCAGCGGCGTTGCGGTAAAAATGGCTGATAAACATAAATGAGGAGACTGATTAGATACGTGTGGCAAAGATTATAGATGATGTTTTCGACTTCGTATTTACCAAATAGCCTACTACCATGGAAAGATCCGGGGCAAACAGTAAAACGATGAATAGAAGCCAACCGAAATCGCTCGTGCTGTAAACGTAAAGCGATAGAAAAAATGATCATCCCTTCCAACTGCAATAATATTTTGTTATTACTATCACCTTCATTGACAAGTGGTTTGGAAATATCTTATCATATTTTTCATCAAAGGAAAGTGTATGCTCATTGGCAATTTCATTGACAAATTGCTGAAAAAACGATATTATGATGTATGGCGTTTTAGTAAATTCCACGATTAGCCCCGGAAACTAATTGTGTGAATATAGAAGTTCGATCCATGCAGAGTACTTTTATTTTGGAGGTTAGGAATAACATGCGTACGACATATATGGCAAATAACGAATCGGTCGAACGTAAATGGTATGTCATTGACGCTGAGGGTCAACGACTTGGACGACTCGCAAGCGAAGTGGCTGCGCTTTTGCGTGGCAAGCATAAGCCGATTTACACACCACACGTCGACACCGGCGATTACGTCATCGTGATCAATGCGGAAAAAATCGAATTGACCGGAAACAAATTGAAAGATAAAAAATATTATCGCCACTCAGGCTATCCAGGCGGCTTAAAAGAACGCACAGCCGAAGAAATGTTGGCGAAGCATCCTGAACAAGTCATCGAACTTGCGGTAAAAGGCATGCTTCCGAAAGGGCCGCTTGGACGCAAAATGTTCAAAAAACTTCATGTATACAGTGGTCCGGAACATAAACATCAAGCGCAAAAACCGGAAGTTTACGAACTTAGAGGATAAGGTGAAGGAGGATAAAACACATTGGCACAAGTACAATATTACGGCACAGGCCGACGCAAAACAGCAACCGCGCGTGTACGTCTCGTTCCAGGCTCTGGTCGTGTCATTGTCAATAATCGCGATGCGGAAGAATACTTCCCATATGAAACGCAGCGTTTAATCATAAAGCAGCCGCTCGTTGCGACGGAAACGGAAGGCCAATATGACGTGCTCGTCAACGTACGCGGCGGAGGATTTACAGGACAGGCCGGCGCCATTCGCCACGGAATCGCGCGTGCACTGTTAGAAGCAGATCCTGAATATCGCAAAGTGTTGAAAGCTGAAGGCTTCTTGACACGCGACCCGCGCAAGAAGGAACGTTACAAATACGGGCATCGCAAAGCGCGCAAGAAGACACAATTCTCAAAACGTTAATGTCATTTCGGCAAACAACCCTTTCCCGTTCAATCGGGGGAGGGTTTTTCGCTTTTCTAAGCAACATGAAACGAGCGATGTTCGTTTGGCCCAAACTAGGAAGCTGGAATGGAAAATTGCCATATGTTTTCAATCTGGACGGGACGATCGTTTTTCAAGGGAAGCCGATATCGAAAGCGATCGTAAAAGCGATAAAAGAACTCGAGCGTCGTGGCCATGAAATCATATTTGCTTCCGTAAGACCGATCTGTGATATGCTGCCGGTAATCGACGAATCGTTATACCATCCATTTGCCTATGATTGGCGGCAACGGTTCCATCATCGAGTAGCGCGATGATGGGATTGTGCATCATATATAATATAATTCATAATTTCCAAAACCGTGCGTCGTGTTTTTGCCGATATGTACGATTTCGCCGATTTCCAAAAGCGGGGTGAACGGTGTCAAGTCGCCGCAAAAGCGGGCATATCCTCGTATCGCCGGCAACTCCAGTTTTCCTTTCCGTGTTTGCGAATATCGTTTGAAATCAATGAATTGCCAATTTTCTTCCACGGTTTCAATTTCCCGCGCATGAGCCAATATGGCTGCTTCATCCCAGTCCAACAATGTCCCTTCATAAGCATGCAGTAAAAGGCGGATCCGCGTCAAAATCGCTTTGATGATCAGTTCAAATGTCAATTTTTCTTGCAGTTTTTGTTTTACGACCACCCTTGTCGGTGCATCAAATCTGATTAAGACGCTGTCCGTCTTTCTTCCTCTGGCTTTCGTTACGTTCGGGCGAAGGTTCTCGGGCCACATGACCCCATTGCTCCATACGAGTGATTTATCAAATGCATTCAAGATTTGAACGGGTGTAAATTTGAGGCGTTTTGCGCCCCAACCATATTCAGCCATCTTTAACAGGCCGTTGACGTAAAAATCGGCGGCCGTCGTTGTCCGGCCAAACACCGTGATGTCAAAACGAAGAAGGTCGCCGCGTTGCCAAGTGGTTTTGTTTTGCAACGGCACATGAAGGACAAAAGGGTTGACCGAGCCGGCGATATTTCCGGCAGAGCTGAAATAGGCGGTATAGTCACATTGGTCGGCCAACTCGCACAAATGACAGCGCAAATTTGGTTTAACGCAAACACCGTCCCGCATGGCATGTCCGAGCACGCCGCGGATGGTCGAACCTAAAAATGGCGGCAATTCGCCCGCTTCTTCCGCTTGAAAAATCGCCCGCAACTTCAACATGTTCAATTCGAGTGCCATCATGTTCCCTCATTCACCGAAAAATGAATTACATCTTCATCCATCTTATAACAAAATGGGAAAAGTTACATATTAAAAAGGAGCCAACCAAACAATCCGGCAAGCACGACCGTCCACGGTGGAAGTTTGAAATGGACGAGCATCGCAAATAAGATGGCGGCCAACGCGACGTCTTTTGTCGAATGGACGGAACTTGTCCAAATCGGATCGTACAGTGCGGCAGCCAAAATGCCGACGACCGATGCATTGATGCCGATCAATGCGCTTTTAGCAAAACGGTTTTTCCGCAACATATCCCAAAAAGGCAGAGCCCCAAAAATAAGCAGCACTGCCGGTAAAAAAATCGCAAACGTCGCGATCAGGCCCCCTTGCCAACCGGCTATCACCGTGCCTAAATAGGATGCGAACGTAAACAACGGTCCGGGCACCGCCTGCGCCATTCCGTATCCGGTGAGGAATTGTTGTTCATTCAGCCATGTCGGCACAAATTCGTTTTCCAATAAAGGCAATACAACATGTCCGCCGCCAAATACGAGCGCTCCGCTACGATAAAACCCATCCAACAGGACGGCCCAATGATGTCCGGAAAAGCGGTGGACGAAAGGGAGAAACAGCAAGAAACCAAAAAACAACGTAAGGCTTAGGGCCCCAAACCGTTTTGACAAAGGGAAACGAGTAGTGGGATGTTCCCCGCTTCTTCCGTTTTGAAAAAGGACTAGCCCGATGATGCCCGAAACCGCGATGGCGCTGATTTGCGCAAATGGCGCTTGCCAGAGCAAAAGGAAGACAAGCGTAAAAAGCGCAATCAGCTTTGTTTTCATGTCAAATGCAAAGCTTTTTGCCATTTGGATGACAGCATGGGCGACAACGGCCAACGCGACGAGCTTTAACCCGTTGAACCAATTGATTTGCTCCATGCCGAGCGTTTGCATAAACGCAGCAAAAAGGATGAGCAGAGAAGCCGAAGGAAGCGTAAATCCGAGAAACGACATGATCCCTCCGATCGCTCCCCCGCGCAACACGCCGATGCCAATCCCGACCTGACTGCTGGCCGGGCCGGGCAAAAATTGGCATAACGCCACCAAATCGCCATATGTTTTTTCATCGATCCATTTTTTTCGCTGCACATATTCTTGATGAAAATAGCCTAAATGTGCAACCGGCCCTCCGAAAGAAGTCAAGCCCAATTTCAATGCGGTGAGAAAAATTTCCAACCATGTACGGATGCGGGATGTATGTTCCATTGCGACATCAACCTTCGAGTAATCGTTTATCCGAGTTGACATGAACATAACAAAAATGCCATTTAAAATCAATAGAGGCATTTTTTCATCGCAATAAAAAAACATCGGCAAACGCCGACGTTCTTTGTCAAACCGTTTTTTTCGCCAATGATTTAGAAACGAACAAAATGATGCAACTGATGACAACCAAAAAGATGGCGATGTTGATGAAGCCTTGGTTCGGCGTCAACGAAAAAGCGCCGGTGAGCGACGAACCTAAAAACGAGCCGATGGAAAAGAACCCATAAAACAATCCGAATGCTTTTCCGCGCAATTCAGCCGGCGAGTACTTGGAAATGAGCGTACTCATCGACGGGAAAATGAACGCAAAACCAATACCGTAAATCGACATGCTCAAAATGAACAAAGGCAAGGTGGCGACGAGCCCGTTTAATGTTTGGGCGAATGCGCCGAGCAAAAGTCCAACCGCCAAAATGATTTCGTTGCGGCCGCGGTCGAAGACCCGGTTGATCGGAAGGACGAAAAAGACGATCGCCACAATCCCGAACACGCTCATGAGCATTCCGCTGATGTGCGTCTCCATGTCCAATGCGCGGACTTTGAGCGGCAGCATGTATGCGAGCACGCCTTGCGATGCGGCGAGTGAAAAAGCTCCTGTAAAGCCGAGTAGCAACCCTTTGTTTTTCAGCAGAGGCAAATAGTCTTTGACGGTCGTTTTCGTTTCTTTTTCTTTCGCTTCTTTTGCGTCCGT
Source organism: Bacilli bacterium (assembly GCA_012518125.1). GTDB lineage: Bacteria > Bacillota > Bacilli > Bacillales > Amphibacillaceae > Pseudogracilibacillus. The sequence goes on from JAAYTF010000140.1 coordinate 54,765, forward strand.
TTCCGGCCGAAGCGGCTTCAACAACAACGTCAACAACGTTCCAATCGCCATCAAAACAGCCAAAATGACATAAACCATCTCATGGCTGTGGGCGGAGGAGACGATGCCGCTGAATGCCGGTCCACTGATAGCGGCCAATCCGACAGCCGCACCGGAATACGCCATTTGTTGGCCGCTGCCGCGTCCGAGGTTCGCCAACGAAATGTATGTAAATGCCGCTGGCGTGATGACCCCGGCGGTGATCCCGTTTAACAACCGGACGATTAACAACTGCACCGGAGACGTGACGACCGCATAAAGGAACAAAATGACCGCATTCGTCAAAAACCCAAGCAGCATGACCGTTTTCGGTCCACTGCGATCGACGAAATGACCGGCGAATACATTGCTAAATAAATTGGATAAAGAATAAGCGCCGACGATGAAGCCGATCATGGCCGTTGCGGCATGCAAATTTTGCGCGTATGTACTTGTGATCGGTAATTGTGCAAACAGATCCGTAAAAGAAATGAAAACGAGTAAATAAAGTAAAAACCGAATCAATGTACTTCCCCTTTATAAAAAAGACGTGCAAATATTCCTATAAACCCATTTTAACTTACAAAAAATCAATTTTCAAAATTGGGGATGAAAACATCATCGCGCTTTCGACCGTTTCTTTCCTTTCATTTGTGAAATGACGATCCCCGTGATGATGGCGAAAGAACCGAACAACAGATTGATGGTGAGCGGTTCTTTCAATAAAAGGCTGCTAAAGATGATGCCGAATACGGGAACGAACATCGAAGAAATCGTCGCCGTCATCATGTCGACCAAACTCAAAAGTAAAAACCAGATCGTAAAACATAACGCCGAGGCGACGACTCCGGAAAACAACACTAAATAAATGCTGTAAACATTTAGCTGCACCGGTTCTCCCCATTCGAAGAGGAGTGCGGCGATTAATAAACCGATCGTTCCGAAAGCCATTTGCCATGCGGTCGTGGCCGTTTTCGGCAAATGTTGCAAATTGAGGCGGAAGTACACGTTCGATGCTGCCCACACGACGGCCGCAAAAACGATCAAAAGCTGTCCGATAATGATGTCTTTGTCCGTGGCAACGAATACATCCCAACCGATCATGAACAGCAAACCGCCTAAACCGAAAATGAGCCCGATGATCCCCGCCGCTGTCAACTTTTCGTGCAAAAACTTCGCCGCCAACAAACTGCCCCATATCGGCATCGAATAAAGCAAAACGGAAGATTTCCCCGCACCGACAAATTGCAAAGCGAACATGACGAGCAGGAAGACGGCCGTCGTCTGTAGCAACCCTTGAATCATGAGCTGTTTTCTGTATGGTTTGATCGGGAAGGTTTGTTTAGACAGCCAAAGGACGACAAACAGCGCCGCTGAACCGGATAAAAAACGGAAGAAACTAAACGTATAAGGCCCCATGTACACTAGCGCCTCTTTCATGACGACCCAAGCATATCCCCAGATGATCGTGATCAATAAAATAAGTCCCCAAATGAACAGTTTGCTGTTTTCCAATCTTTTAAGCAGACGGTCCATCGTTTCAACCCTCTCAAACTAGTATATGTTTTTCGGCGTTTTAAAATCATAGAATGAAGTATTCGTCCGTATATTGAAACGAGCAGTAATCCTGCTTGAAACGATCTTCTTTTCGTAAGTGGCGTCTATTGATTGTCAGTCAAATGCCGCGCAATTTGTCCGGCAAGCGGGATGGAAATTTCCTTCCCTTGATAAGCGGTGATCATCAACAAAATCCATAGGGCAAGCGTTCCGACGCTGTAAATCAATGTCAAAAAGAAGCCGACGATCCAGCCGATGATCGGTATGTATGCGAAAATAAAATCAATGATTGCAATGATGATGCCGAGAACACTGATGAAAATCGAAACCATGATCGATTGCCAGGCGAAAAAACGTACGAAAGAGCTGTCCGGTTTCAACAATAAGAAAAGGATGCCCGTAATGATGCCGGCCAAGTAACAGAGAAATCCGGCTATGTTGTCTTCGAGGTGGATCTGGTTCGTCCTTTTACCTTCAGAACGTTGATGCGCTTCACGCTGGATGATTTCCTGTTTGTTTTCATCTTGCTGTATTTCAGTCCGCATCCTCCTTATCAAGTGTGATGAAATAGTTTTCTATATTATACAGAAAGAGAAACGAATTGCAAAATTGGTGCGGCATTTTTGATGTTTCGGTCAATTTAATTGAAAAAATTCCGTTTTCTAAATTGCTGCCATGTTATAATGGATAAAACACGTATACCGGTCGTTTAGGGGGGAATCAATTGGGTAAAGAAATGCACAGGTTTTTGGCGACGATCATATGGGGGCTTGGTTTTGTTGTCGTTTCCTTGTTTACGGTTTATGGGAAAGCGAGCGCCGAAGAGATGACGATTTTGTTCACGCATGATCTGCACGATAACTTATACCCGCATAAAATCGAAGAAAATGGAAAAATCGTCACGGTTGGCGGATACGCACGATTGGCGACCGCGATCGAAGAAGAAAGAAACAAACATGAACAGACGATTTTGGTCGATGCCGGCGACTTTTCCATGGGGACGTTGTTTCAAACGATCTTTTCCAGGCATTCACCGACTTTGCGTTTAATGGGCGAACTCGGCTATGATGCGGTGACGCTCGGCAACCATGAATTCGACTTTCGCGCGGCAGGTTTGGCAGACAGTCTCATGGCGGCCACACGGCACGGCGACAAATTGCCGGATTTAGTCGCTTCAAACATCGTGTATCCCGTTGACGAAGATGGCAAAATGTCCGTAGATGTCGCTTATTTAGAAAAAGCGATGGGGGTTTACGGCGCAAAAGAATATGTCATCGTTGATAAGGGCGGCATTAAAGTCGGCATTTTCGGCTTGATGGGCAAAGACGCCGATTCGAATGCGCCGATGTCAGGTGTGGAGTTTACGGACATCATTGAGGCGGCACAAGAGATGGTCGCGAAATTGAAAGAAGAAGACGTCGACTTGATCGTCGCGTTGTCGCACTCGGGCACGAATGAAAAAGACAAGAAAAATTCGGAAGATGAAGTGCTGGCTGAAAAAGTGCCGGAAATCGATGTCATCGTCAGCGGCCATACCCATACATTTTTGTATGAACCGATCGTGGTGGGCGACACGGTGATCGGTTCGACGGGGGAATACGGGCAAAACTTGGGTGTCATGACGTTGAAACAAAATGAGCGCGGACGTTGGGATTTGGTCACGTATGAACTTAAGCGGATCGATGATTCGATAGCACCGGATGAAAAAATCGCTGCGCAAATAGATGCGTATAAACAGCTCGTCCAGGAAGAATATTTGGATCATTTCGATCTCGCTTTCGATCAAGTGCTCGGTTATATTCCGTTTCATATCACGGATTTTTCGACGATGAGCGAACGTCACGCTGAAGATCCGCTCGGTAACCTGATCGGCGATGCGTACATGGCGATCGTTGAAGAAAACGACGATGAAAACGCCGATCCGGTGACGGCGGCGGTCGTGCCGGTCGGGACGATCCGCAATACGTTTTACGAAGGCGAAATCACCGTCTCCGATGTGTTCAATGTCAGTTCGCTCGGCATCGGACCGGATAAAATATCCGGTTATCCGCTCGTCGAAGTGTATTTGACAGGGAAAGAACTGAAGACGATCGCCGAAGTCGACGCGTCCGTTTCACCGCTCATGCCGTCGGCACAATTATATATTGCCGGGTTGTCGTATACGTTCAATCCGAACCGTCTCATTTTCAACAAAGTGACGGACGTGAAAATTCAAAGGCGTGATGGCACGACGGAAGAAATTGACGACAACAAATTGTACCGTGTCGTTGCCGGGCTTTATTCCGGGCAAATGCTTCCAGTCGTAAGCGAGAAGTCGTTCGGTTTGCTCAAACTGGAACCGAAGAAAAAAGATGGCACACCGATCACCGATTTCGAAGAACATATCATCTACATGAATGATGGCACCAACCGGGAAATCAAAGAGTGGTATGCCATCGCCGCATACATTTCCTCGTTTCCTATCGGGGACAAATGGCCGGAAGTGCCGGACTACTACAATACGTTGCATGATCGGAAAGTGGTCGATGACTCGAAAAACATCGTTTCACTTTTGAAAAAGCCGAACGGAATCGCATGGACCGTCTATGGCATCGTCGCTTTCGCAATCGCGCTTGTCGTTTTTATCGTCCGCGCCATCATCCGCCGCAAGAAGAAAAAGCAAATCATCGACAAAGAAAACGTCGTTTAAACGTTGTGAGAACGGGCAAGGCTTCATGTTGCCCGTTCTTTCTATTTTCAAAAACATATTTTTCTCCCATACATAAACTAATACGGAATGGTTCATTGTCATGTGTGAAGGAGGATCGAAGTGACAGCGGAAATTGCGGTCATGAACACAAAAGCGGTGGCGCTTGCCGCTGACAGTGCGGTCACGATCAACTACGGTGAAAAAGTGTACCATTCCGTCGATAAACTGTTTCAACTTTCTTGTGTCCATCCGGTGGGGGTCATGTTTTACGGCCGTGACAACTTTTTGAACATTCCGTGGGAGACGATCATCAAATCGTATCGTCAAAGGTTGAAAGACGCACATTTTCCGACCGTCAGCGCCTACGCCCGCGATTTTTTTCAATTTTTGCAGCAAGCCGAATTTGATGCCGCTTCAAAAAACGGACGGGAAGCGTTGTTCGTTTTGGAGGCGATCCAAATGGAATTAAAAGCGATGGAGAAAAAGTTGACAGACTTGAAAAACCGATTGTTCAAAAAACTGGGCGAATTCGTGCCACACGATGAAAAAATGAAAATTTACAATGAACAAGCCGAACAATACTTGCTTCGGTGCATCCGATATTTGAAGAAAGATTACATTCATCCTTTTGGCGATGAAGATTTCGCGACATTGATGGACACATATTCCGATTTCATTGAGAAAAAAGCGAGGAAGCTATTAACCGAGAAGTTGATGAAAGAAGATTGGCTCGAACTTGTCAAAGCGATCGTGTTAAGTTTTTTGTTGAAAGATTTCAGCAACTATAAATCGGGAATCGTGTTTGCCGGTTTCGGCGAGCAGGAATATTTGCCTTCGGTCGTCGCTTTTGAAGTCGACGGAAAAATAAACGGCAAACTGAAATTCCGCCTCGTTCCGGAAAAAACGAAAAAAATTGATGAACAAATCAACGCGTCCATCATTCCGTTCGCCCAAGTCGACATGGTCGACGCTTTCATCACCGGAATCGATTATCAATTGGAAAACTATTATTTGTCGGAGATTGAAAAGATGCTAGAAACCATTCCAAAACAAATGAAACAGCTCGTGAAAACGAAATGGGATGCAGCGGACCTCGATGCGTTGGAAGCGGAAATGTACGTCAAGTTGATACAGCTGTACCGTGATTTTAACGAGAAGATTCAACGTTTCAAAGAAAAACGGTTCATCGACCCGATCATTTACAACGTGCAAGTATTGCCGAAAAAAGAATTGGCGGAAATGGCGGAAGCGTTGGTCCAGTTGACGTCTTTTAAACGAAAAGTGACCGCGGCCGTCGAAAGCGTCGGCGGACCGATCGATGTGGCGGTCATTTCAAAAAGCGACGGCTTCGTATGGTTCAAAAAAAAGCAGACGCTATAGCGTTTGTTTATGTGAAAACCGTTCACCATATGGATAGAGAGAAATAGAATGTTTTCATAGATCAAAATATTTAGAGATTTTTGGTTTTACGGTTGCATTGTAAAACCAATTCGTATATGATATGTACTAATCATATAAATTAGATATGAATTATATAAATGGGTGGTGAAATGAGGAATGATCCGCGTCGAAGGAGTGGGCAAGGTTTTTTCAGACGGAAACGAATCGAAAACAGTCTTAAAAGACATCACGTTTCACATAAAAAAAGGTGAACTTGTCACACTGCTCGGAGAAAGCGGTTGCGGGAAAAGCACGTTGCTGGAAATGATCGGCGGTTTTATGAAACCAACCAGTGGCGAAATTTACATCGGAGGGATGCGCGTCACCCGGCCGATTAGAACGTGCGTCACGTTGTTTCAAGACGGGAATTTGCTGCCGTGGCTCAATGTGCTCGACAACGTCATGCTCGGTCTTTCCGGAACGAAAGCGGAAAAACGGGAAAAAGCAGAAACCGTCTTATCATTTGTCGGTTTGGAAGGTCATTTGCGCCGCTTTCCGCACGAATTGTCCGGCGGGATGAAACAGCGAGCCGCCATTGCAAGGGCATTCGCCATGGAACCGGACGTCATTTTGATGGATGAACCGTTCGCCGCGCTTGATACGTTCAACCGTTATCATTTGCAAGATGAATTGCTGCGTCTTCAGGCGCAAAAAGAAACGTCGATTTTGCTCGTCACGCACGATATCGATGAGGCGATTTATTTGTCCGACAAAATCATCATCTTGAGTGCAAATCCCGGGCGCATCTATGATATCGTCGACATCAAGTTGACAAAGCCACGCGACCGATCGAGTGAATATTTCCATCAATATCGCAAA
>JAAYTF010000018.1 GCA_012518125.1 Bacilli bacterium
ATCGATATGGGAGACGGCGTTGCATTATTAGAGTTTACGTCGCCGAACAACTCCATCGGCCTTGATGTCATTCAGATGGTCAACAAAGCGATCGACGAAGTGGAGAAAAACTACGTCGGAATGGTCATCGGCAACCAAGGCAAAAACTTCTGCGTCGGTGCGAATTTGGCACTCATGTTGATGGAAGCGCAAGACCAAAACTTCTTCGAATTGGACATGGTCGTACGCCAGTTCCAAAATATGACGCAGCGCATCAAGTACAGCGAAAAACCGATCGTCACCGCTCCATTCAACATGACGTTGGGCGGCGGTGCGGAAGTGACGCTGCCGGCAGCAAGCGTTCAAGCTTCACAAGAAGCATACATCGGGCTTGTTGAGGTCGGTGTCGGATTGATTCCTGGTGGTGGCGGAACGAAAGAATTGTACTTGAAAATGTTGCGCGACATCCCAGCTGGGGTTGATGTCGACATTTACAAAGTAGCGGCGAAAGTGTTTGAAACGGTGGCGACAGCAAAAGTGTCCACTTCTGCTGAAGAAGCGAGAGAACTTGGCTTCTTGAACCGTTACGACGGCATCAGCGTTAACCCGGACCATTTATTGTACGATGCAAAACAACGAGTGCTTGCATTGGCACAAATGGGTTATAAACCACCGGCACCAGAGAAGATCCCAGTCGTGGGAGATACAGGATATGCCATGTTGCTGCTCGGTGCGAAAAACATGCAATTGAGCGGTTACGCAACAGAACATGATGTGAAAATCGCGGAAAAATTGGCGTACGTATTATCCGGTGGTCGCGTGAAAGAAGGCACGCTCATCGACGAACAAGTCATGTTGGATCTTGAAAGAGAAGCGTTCTTGAGCTTGATCGGAGAACCGAAGACACAGCAAAGAATGCAGCACATGTTGTTGAAAGGCAAACCGCTGCGCAATTAATCGTTCGGATGGTACGTTCAATACGGAAGAAATGAAATGAAGGAGGAACTTAACGTGAGAGAAGCGGTTATTGTTGCAGGAGCGAGAACTCCTGTTGGTAAAGCGAAACGCGGCACGTTGCGAAATGCCCGCCCTGACGATCTTGCGGCGCTTACGGTAAAAGAGACGCTAAGACGTGCTGACAACTATGACGGCAACATCGATGACGTCATCTTCGGAACGGCGATGCCGGAAGCGGAGCAAGGAATGAACATGGCAAGAAATATAGCAGGGCTTGCCGGTTTGAGCGAAGAAGTTCCAGCGATAACGATCAACCGTTATTGTTCATCAGGTTTGCAAAGCATTGCGTATGCTGCCGAACGCATCATGCTCGGTTTCAGCGATACGATCATCGCTGGCGGTGCGGAATCCATGAGCTTGATCCCGATGGGAGGCCATACGATCCGCCCGAACTCAAATCTCGTGATCAATGCGCCTGAGTATTACATGAGCATGGGGCATACAGCTGAAGAAGTGGCGAAGCGCTACGGCATTTCCCGCAGAGAGCAAGACGAATTTGCCGTCGAAAGCCACCGCCGTGCGGCAAAGGCGATCAAAGAGGGCAAATTCAAAGATGAAATCGTCCCGGTTGAAGTTACGGAGAGATTCGTAGGCAAAAACAACAAAATAGAAGAGAGAACCATTACGTTTGAAATGGACGAGGGAGTACGAGAAGATACGAACGTCGAAGTGTTGGCCAAATTGCGCCCAGCTTTCTCCGTAAATGGGACCGTGACAGCGGGGAACTCTTCGCAAATGAGCGATGGAGCAGCTGCAGTGTTAGTGATGGATCGGGAAAAAGCGGAAGCGGAAGGCTTGAAGCCGCTATTGAAGTTTCGTTCGTTTGCGGTAGCGGGAGTTCCGCCGGAAGTGATGGGAATCGGCCCGGTTGCAGCCGTTCCGAAAGCATTGAAACTGGCTGGATTGGAATTGTCTGACATCGGATTGATTGAATTGAACGAAGCGTTCGCATCCCAATCGATCCAAGTCATTCGCGAGCTGAACTTGGATCCGGAGATCGTCAACGTCAACGGCGGAGCCATCGCGCTCGGTCACCCGCTTGGAATGACTGGCACGAAGTTGACATTGACGCTCATGCATGAAATGAGACGCCGCAACGTGCAATTTGGAATTGTCACGATGTGTATCGGCGGCGGAATGGGTGCTGCCGGAGTATTCGAATTGCTTTAAACGGCATCACGTTTTTAACATGCTGAATCCGTTTCTATCAAACGATGAAACATGTTATTCCGAAAAAATAAATCATGGAAAGCTTCTTGAAGGAAACAACCAAGTGAGAGTTTAAAAGGAAGTTTCCTTAAGACAAAACCGCTGTAAAAGTTTAATAGAAACGTGGGCGAAACGTCGATTATTCGGAAACGTTTAAAATGCCTGTTTGCCAAAATAAATAAAAAGAGGTTCGGATCATGCGGTGGGCACCGTTTCATCCGAACCTCATCAAAGCCATAAATTCAAGAACAATAATAGAAAGGATGTTTCTTCAATGGCAAAAGAAATCAAAGGTGGAGGCTTTTTGGTAGAAGAATTGTCTCCGGAAGATATTTTTACACCGGAAGACTTGACGGAAGAACAATTGATGATTGCAAAAACGACGGAAGAGTTCGTTGAGGGAGAAGTTCTTCCTGTTCTTGAAAAACTAGAAAACCATGAATTTGAACATTCTGTAAAATTGTTGAAAAAAGCCGGAGAACTCGGTCTGTTGAGTGCCGACATCCCGGAGGAGTATGGCGGTTTAGGATTGGATAAAATCAGTTCTTCGCTCATTACGGAAAAATTCGCCCGTGCAGGTGGTTTCTCTGTCACACACGGTGCGCACGTAGGAATTGGTTCGCTCCCGATCGTCTTTTTCGGAAATGAAGAGCAAAAGAAGAAATATTTGCCGAAATTGGCTACGGGCGAGTGGATTGCTGCGTATGCATTGACCGAACCGGGTTCAGGTTCCGATGCGTTGGGCGCAAAAACAACTGCCGTATTGAACGAAGCGGGAACGCACTACATTTTGAACGGTGAAAAACAATGGATCACGAACGCTGGATTTGCGGATGTATTCATCGTTTATGCGAAAATCGACGGCGAACATTTCTCAGCTTTCATCGTTGAGCGCGATTTCCCAGGCGTTTCTGTCGGTCCAGAAGAAAAGAAAATGGGTATTAAGAGCTCATCGACACGTACATTGATTTTGGACAATGCGGAAGTTCCGGTTGAAAACTTGCTCGGAGAAAAAGGCCGCGGACACGTCATCGCCTTCAACATCTTGAACATCGGCCGCTACAAGTTGGCGCTCGGCGGAGTTGCGGGAGCAAGAATCGGTCTTGAAATCGCTACGAAATACGTCAACCAACGTCATCAATTTGGCCGTCCGATTTCAAGCTTCACATTGACGCAAGAAAAAATAGGCACAATGGCTGCTGAAATTTATGCGAACGAAAGCGCCGTCTACCGTACGGGAGGATTGTTCGATCAACGTTTGGGCAACTTGACGGATGAACAGTTGAAAGATGGCCGTGAAGTCGCTAAAGCGATTGCGGAATATGCGATCGAATGCTCGATGAACAAATATATGGCCACGGAATTGCTTGACTACGTAGCGGATGAAGCGGTGCAAATGCACGGTGGTTATGGTTTCATGGATGAGTACGAAGTTTCGCGCATGTATCGCGACTCGCGCATCAACCGAATCTTTGAAGGTACAAATGAAATCAACCGTTTGATTGTACCAGGTACATTGCTCAAAAAAGCGATGAAAGGCGAATTACCGTTGCTGCAAGCGGCGCAAAGCCTGCAAGAAGAAATTTTAATGATGATGCCGGAAGAAATCGGCGATGAACCGTTAGAACAAGAAAAGTATTTGCTCAAAAACGCGAAAAAGATCGTTCTTTTCGCTGCTGGATTGGCCGTGCAAAAGTACATGCAAAAAATCGAAGGCGAACAAGAAATTTTGGCGAACTTGGCAGACATGGCCGCAGAAGTCTACAACATGGAATCGGCGATTTTACGCACGGAAAAGGCGATCAACAAATCAGGTGTCGACGCAAACAAACTGAAGTTGTTGTACACGGAAGTTTACGTACAAGAAGCGTTCAACCGCATTGAGCAAGATGCGAAAGAAATCATCGTTGCAGTCGAAGAAGGAGACAACTTGCGCATGATGTTGTCTTCATTGCGCAAGCTTACACGCCACGATCCGAAAAACGTCATTGCGAAAAAACGCGAGATCGCCAAGAAAATCATCGAAGCGGAAAAATATGTCGTCTAAGTACAAAAATAAAGGGAAGGATCTATCGTTCAAGAGAACGATAGATCCTTTTTCACTTGTAATGGCTTTCTTCCACGATGCCGTATTTCCTGATTTTGTAGTAAAGGGCCGAACGGCTGATGTTTAACAGGCGGGCGGCCTCCGTCCGATTGCCATTTGCCGCTTTTAACGCCTGGATGATCAAATCTTTTTCCGTTTCATGCAAGATGTCTTTCGAATGCAACGCACCGTGGCGATCGTGCAAAAACGACGGATGGGGCGCCGGTTCCTTTTGTTTCGTATGATTAACGTTATGCGGATATGCATGATTGGCCGGCGCAATTGATATGTCGGATGGTTGAATCCAATCGGTCTTGCAAAAATGGAAGGCACGTTCGATGACGTTTTCCAATTCCCGCACATTTCCCGGCCAATCGTATTCCAACAAACGGTTTAACGCTTCCGGAACTATCCCTTGGATGTTTTTCGCCATTTTTTTGTTCAATTTGTCGATGAAATGCAAACATAACGCCGAAATGTCCTCTTTGCGCTCCCTGAGCGGCGGCAAATGCAAATGGATGACGTTGATACGGTAATATAAATCTTCGCGGAATTTCCCTTTTCGGATCAAATCGATCAAATCGCGGTTCGTTGCGGCAATGATGCGGACATCGACATATTTCGTCTCCACGCCGCCGACGCGCTCAAATTTTTGATCTTGCAAGACACGCAAAAGTTTTGCTTGCAGCGAAATCGGCATATCGCCAATTTCATCGAGGAATAACGTCCCGTTGTCGGCCAATTCAAATTTTCCAGGTTTTCCTCCTTTTTTGGCGCCTGTAAACGCCCCATCTTCATACCCGAAAAGTTCAGATTCCAATAAGTCGGCCGGAATCGCCGCACAATTGATTTTGATGAAGTTGCCTTTCCTTCCCGAAGCCCGATGAATCCCTTGGGCAAACAAATCTTTCCCGCTTCCGCTTTCCCCCGTGATGAGGACGTTGGAAAAACCCTTTGCCGCCAAAAACGCTTCTTGCTTCAAATTCTCCATCGCTTTGCTTGAAGAAATGATATGGTTGAAATGCACCTCTTTTTGCGACATCTCTTTCAATTTGTTTCGATAATACGAAATTTTGCTTTCCAGCTGACTCATATGTTCAAACAGCTCTTTCCAAAGATCGAGCTGCTGGAACAACACTTTGACGATGATGCCGATTTTTTGCTTGTTGCGGTAAATGTTTGCCAATGTGACGACCGTTTTATGGCCATTAATTTTGATATAGACGCCTTTTATTTCTTCATGTTGTTCGATCGTCTTTTCAATCGGTATTTCCGGGGCGATGAGTTTCAACGGTTTGCCGATGAGCTGATTTTCGGCTAAATCCATCAATTCGTAAAATCCTTGGTTCACTTTGACGATCTTTCCTTCCGGATCGGTGATGACCACCGCATCGTAAGCGACTTCAAGTGCACTGTCCAACATTTGCTCGATCCGTTTGGTCGATTCGAGTTCTTGGGCGATTTTTTCATACTTTGATACATCATCGAGTACGATCATGACGCCCGTTACGACGTTCCAAGCCTGGATCGGAATGAACGAGCAAACGTAGTTGTTGCCTAAGATTTCCACTGTTTGATAATCGATGAGTCGTTCCGTTTCAATCACTTTCTTGATGTATGTGGTGAGCTGTGGGAAGAGGTTTTCGATGTGTCCGTACAATGAAGCTAAATCATGTTGGTAAAGTAACCTTTTTGCGGATTGGTTCAACGTGGTGATGTGCAAATCCAAGTCGACAGAGATGATCACGGATTGGAGGTTGTTCATCAAATTCGTCAATTGTTTCATGACATGTTCCAATTCTTTGACGAGCCTCATAATTCTGGTTGCTTAGGAATCCGCTTATATTTATCATTTCACCATTTTGAGAAATCTCAAGGCGTTTTTTCAATTTCGGCTTTTTCCGTGAAAATACTGTTTTTATTAATACCATTACTGTAA
>JAAYTF010000189.1 GCA_012518125.1 Bacilli bacterium
CATATTCATCCCTATCTTTCAAAATACTTTTATGGGATTATTTATAGGTTTCTTAATCGGGATAGGCATTGGACTTCCGATGACGAGTGGGAATAGGAAAAGGGATAAGTAGTAGCTTCTATAAATTTAAATTTTGCTATGGAAACCTAGTAATTTTTATCTCCAATAATTAATAATCAATTTTTTCATATTACCTTTCATAATTACCCCCTGTAATGATCAATGAATGTTTTTTCTATACTCTCACCGAGATAAGCATCATAATCAATGTCATTCGGTCTAATTTATAACATAGCCTTATGATTACATCAATTAGTCTTTTTGACTTTAAATTTCTACAAACATAAGAAAGAGAATTGAACAATTTTTCCTTGAATTTTTTTTACGATAAAAAGTAGCCAAGAAATTTGGCTACTTATAATATTTATTTCATTTGAATTAATTTTATAAGCTTGCGAAAAACTGTAGTAGGTTTCCTATTTAAATCGTCTAAATCAAATATAATCTCATGATCCTTTCTTAATAAAACTAATCGATTATAATCAGGTTCCAATTGGACTTGTACGTCTTTAATTTGATATTCTTTTACTTTTTTAGCTTGATCAAGAATTGGATTATCCAAATCCATTTTAATCTGATCTGAAACTCTTCTTAGCATTCTCCATAAAATCATTTCTTCATTTGATTTCATAAATAATTCTGGTAGCTCGTTTGCTTCTTTTAATGTGTTAAGTGTAGTAATAATATATGTAGCTATACCATAATTAACAGGTTTTATTACACTTGGTAAGTTAGTCCAATATTCTACATGAAACTTAACTTTCTCATTATGAAAAGTGATTTCTTCTATCTTTCCATATACAGTTACTCCATTTTCATCTGTTAGAACATCTTTTTTCAAATATAGCGCAACATATTTGGCACCATGCCAATCTTTTCTTAGAATATCTTTATTTAAATAATAGTATTTCTCTTGTATAAATTCTCTATATTTTTCTATAGTTGAAACCAATCCGACTAGTACTTTCTCATCTAAAGAGGATTTCCATTCTTTAATTGTCCCTCTAGGTAAAATACCTTCTCTTTGCAATTCTTCAGCACTTTTATCTATTATTCTTTCAATGAATTTTTCAACGAGCATTGAAGCATTTGGCAAAAATGGAAAACCACCAATATTTACTTGATCAATACTTTTATAGAAATGATGGTATTGATAAGCATGCTCATCATACCAAGGGAAAAGTACATATGCACCAAAAGCTGTTCGTACAAATGGTCCATCATAATTTGCTACTATGGCATCTCGATATCGATGCATCGTGTTGATATCTTCTTCCATTGGGCCAGGACTTCCATATTTTCGACCATATGAACTGCCTTCCAATGCGTAATCAATCCGATATTTTGCATCAAAAATATAATCAAATGTATATTCTTTTCCCTTCTTTGAGATTTTTAACATTGTATCGGGAATTTGGGAAGTTGTTGGCAAATTGCCATGTTTATGCTGATAAATCAATTCTATTTCTTCACCTGTAACGGGATGTCTGAATACTCTTTTTGCTCTTCGATCTGCTAACAAATTCACATACAATCCATCATTTTTAACTTTAACGATATCCTGGCTTACCATTTCATATTTTTTAGCCAAAATTTTCCCCATTTTGATAAACGTCCAATATTCGTACAATACCGCCACATCTTTTACAGACATTCGATAAATATCGCCTTGTAATGCCAAACCTTTTGATACAATTAAATATATTTGAAAAGCATCTTTGTAACCAGGAGCCATTTGCAGGACGAGACTCATAATGGATCGATCTAGTTTACCGACTTTTTTCCAAAAAGTACTTTCGAGTTTTTGCTTCAATCGAGTAATCATATGTTTAATGTTATCAACTAGCTCTTCATCTAAATCGTCATGAATTTTCCGATGCTCTTCATAGATTTTCTCTAATACATCGGTAAGTTTATGGTTTAAACGGATCATCATCCACTTTACATAACGATTTTCCAACGTATCAAATGTCAATCGCTTACGGATTCTTAATCCTTCAACAGGCAACATCTTCTTTCCGGAAATTGTAATTCCATTATTTACTTTAATGAATAGATGTGGCCGCTTCCTCAGAAACTTTAAAGTGTATGAATCTTGTTTGCTTAATTGATCTCCACGAGCCTTTTCATAAATTTTATCCAATTCATGATATGGTTGTTTTTCGATTTGCTGAATGGATTGAATGAATTGTTCAAAATGGTGTTCAATAAGTCTATAAAATTCGGTACGTGTAGGTTTCCCATCCGATTTAATCCGTGTTTTTAAATATGTTTTTCTAAGAAGATGAAACGCTAAATTGTATATTTCTTCACTTACTTCTTTTAATAATTTTTGATAGTCTTTCTTATAATCTAATTTTACTGGAAAAATTTCAAACGTAACACTTAACAACGTTTCATTTTCTGAACGTATTTCAAATGTAGAATATCCTATTTCATTTTGGAAGTGTAAATTTCCCATTAAAATGTTTTTAGTTCCAATCTTATGTCGAGTAATTGACTTTCTTAAACCAGGATGTTCATGATAAAAGCTCAAGTCCCTCTCCGTTTTTGGTATCACAATCAACTGATAGATGCCATTTTCAAAGAATATCGGACGCAATCCTGATGATGGTGAATGTATTTTTTCAGATTCTACGTCAAACACTTTAACTTCAAGAATGTTTTCTCCTTGGAATGAAAAAAACATTTCATCGTGAAAATCCATTATTTGATAAGATTTAAACCCTTCATACCTTTCGTGATACGCCTTCCCTTTTATGACCAGCGAAAAATCTTTCGTTTCAATTTTCACTAGTTCAACAGCATCATGATATCCAGAAGGAGGTGAAACCATCTTCTTCCAACCTCCTGATCATTTCAAGTACTTTTTTGGCACTCTCAGGATACTTGGCCATTTCAATGTCATGTTCATAATCATCTAAAGCTTCATCGAATTCCTTATTTGTAAATAACCGGTACAAATCCTTTAAAACTTGATCGATTCTTCTGTCACTTCCGGAAAGACGAGGTAAAATCTTTTGACGTATGCTGAAATCAAGTGCTTGGTTGAAATCCAACAACTCCGCTTCTTCGTTATAAGCCAAATAAAAACAAATTTCATCCCTTACTCGATATCCGACATGGGCGTACATGGCTTCTAAAATTTTATTAATTTTTACGAGCTCTTTCGTTACTTCACGAACCACATTTGGGTGTTTTTCATAAACATCTTTGAGATGCAAATATTCCGGCTTTAAATAATGATTTGTAATTTTTAGTGGATCTTTTTTATTTAAATCTTTTAAGAAATCCAAATTTTCAAGGTCCACTCTGTTGAATTCAATAGTATTTGCGCGATCCAACACTTTCTTACTGAATGGATACGTCGTCTCATCCATATTCACCGTACCAATTATATAAAGGTTGTTTGGAAATATTAATTCATATCCAGCCATTTCCTCCGTCAATAAAGGTGATGACACTATTTCTCCATCAACCCATTTTCTGCTTTCCATCACACTTAAAAGATCACTGAAATAATATTCGACTCTGGCCAAATTCATTTCATCCAAAAGTACGATAAAAGGTTTATCCGGTTCTTTTACAGCTTGTTTGATTACTTTGGTCAAAGGACCTTCTTTGAAATCACCTTGAATATCTACGTAACCCAACAAGTCACTGCTGTCATTCCAATCAGGGCGGACAGGAATCAGCGTGAACTGACCATTCTCATCCGTAGCACCTACACTTTCAGCAAACCATTGGACCATTTTCGTTTTACCTGTACCGGAAATCCC
This sequence comes from Bacilli bacterium, assembly GCA_012518125.1. GTDB lineage: Bacteria > Bacillota > Bacilli > Bacillales > Amphibacillaceae > Pseudogracilibacillus. The sequence continues at coordinate 3,840 of JAAYTF010000189.1, forward strand.
CGATAAAATGACAAACGGCTTTGTTTTAAATGAAAGAAATAAGTTTGCCACTTCCTCAAAACTATATAGAAAACCCTTGCTTTGTATGTATTGGTGGATGTGGTTAACTAGTTCACTGTAAGAAAGATAGTCAGTAATTTCTTCTTTAATAACATTCATTTCATTTTCATTCTGTTTATACTTTCGTAATCCCCAGAAACCTTTACCTTTACCTTTTACACTATAAAAAATATCATTTTCATCACCAGGAACACCTTTAAAGACTTTATCTGCATCACTTGAATGTAAATATATTTGTTGTCTAACTATTGCAGGCCAATCTTTATAGATAGTTAATTCATCGCCGTAATTTTTATCAAAATAATCATTAATTTCTTTTAAATGTGCGCTTCCGCCGAAAAACTCAAGTGCTTCAATTATTTTTTCTAAAAACCATTGATTTCCTTTACCCTTTTTCTTTTTTGAAGTCTCTTTAACGTAATTTTTATATTTTTCATAAATATTGAGCATTTCTTTTAAATCTTCTTGCAGTAATTCCTCCGAAGGTAATTGATCACTAGAATACTCGATATAAATAGCTGTAGAATAAGCATAATCCATTGCTGTATCGCTATTACCTAAAAAGATATGATCGTCTTTATTAATTCGATTACTTGATTGCACAAATCCACGAATTTCCTCTTTTATTTTTGCGATTTCAGCTTTAGACGTCTTTGTTACACCTTGGGCTAATGTTAAATATACAGCTTTCATATCTTCACGAAACAAATATACAATATAAAATCCTTCTTGAGTACTTTTTGTCACATCCCTATCCATAATTGCTATCCAAGGCACATACGTCCAATTTCCTTTACCAACTGATGCTTTTACAATATATTTTTTGTCGTTAATGAATGAAAGATTTTTAAACAAATTTGGTATTTCTTTTCTTACAAAATGTCCTAATGGATGATTACTAAATTTTTCAGTTCTAGCTACTAGATACTCATTCATTACTGTTAAAAGACTGGAACGAATTGGTTCTTTCATTTTTGTTGCTCCTTATTCCATAATATTCAACAAAAATTTTTTCAGTAAAGTTTTTACATAAAAAGAGATTCATTCGACAACAACCAATTTATTAACTTTATTCTTCTTCGCATCTCCTGCAAGAACATAAATGTCAAGGTAATAATCACAATCCCAAATTTCCAACGTAGTTTCATCAATAACTTTAATCATTATTCTATAATCAGTATCAATATATCCTTGATACTAAATTGCATTTATTTTTTCACTACTATAATTAAATTCTAAATCAAAATATCCTATTTTGCTAAGTATGCTTTCAATTTCATTCTTTAAGGTTATATGGCAACTTTATCATATATTAATCCCCTTGGTATTAACGAATAATATGTATTTTCCTTTTCTAATATCTGTCAACCAGAAAATTTTAACCTTTTAATTTTATGTAAAATTTCTAATGACCTTTTCATTTGAGTAAGAAGTATATGTTTAGAAATTTTTAAATTTAATGATTGGCCATTATCGAACAAAACCTTCGTTTCATTCTTTTTAATGGAAATAATATTTATTATTTGATGATAAAGGATCCAGCTACAATCAATGTCATCAATAGCATGAGTGGGAAATGTTATAATTTCCTGCTCCAAATCAATTGGTATTGGTACTTTTCTTTTAAAACCGGTATGGTAAATGACTGCCTCTTTTCTCCCTTCATATGTTGACCAATAATGAAGGCATGAATATTTGATTATTTCAAGAGGAGTTTGACGAACATATACAACTTGATTTCTCTCCGCAACAACTGAATAATAATCTATTTGTTTTGCCGGTATGATCGCCATGCTGGAATCATTGATCACATACTTATCAACGATTACCATTTAACACCTCTTAAAAATTTCTTAAATCCTATCTTTTATTCTTGAAATCCTTTCTCTCGCTTTCTGAAACTCTTCCTCACTCAGGCTAAAAATATGATCTAATTTAAAATCAATCTCTTCATTCGTATCATCATGAATTGCTTTAAACGAAAGTAGTCCATAATGGTCGATTTGAAGATGAATTGTAATCGTTTCCCCTCGATAGAAAAATGGATGATAAAATTTAATCTTTTTGATCATACGTCTTTGATTTACCCTGTTTTGTTTCACTCTGTCAAAAACTTCATATTCTTCAAAGATTTTAATCAAAATACTCGTTTGTAGCGCATGCTTTATTTGAAATCTAGCAATTTTAGGATATTTAAATGGATATGGCAATCCTCTTTCA
>JAAYTF010000141.1 GCA_012518125.1 Bacilli bacterium
CATCATTCAAACCTTTTGGCGTCGGAAATGAACAACCGCTTTTTTTATTGGAAGCGACCCCACAGCAAATTCGCCGCATCGGCGCAGACGGACAGCATTTGAAATTGCAATTTTACCAACATGGGGAAATGGTCGAAGCGATCGGCTTCGATTTTGGCAAATTCGCCCCTTTTATATCGCAAGGCGCCGCCGTTTCTGTCGTCGGTGAATTGCAATTGAATGAATGGAACGGAAACGTGACCGTACAATTGAATGTGAAAGATTTGGCCGTCGCCGAATGGCAGTTGTTTGATTACCGGGGAAAAAGGCATCTTTCAAATGTTTTGCCATACATACAACATTACAAACATAACGTGATTGTCAGCAACTCTTTGGAGGACGTAAAAGAAATTGCCTCATTGGAAAATGTTGAAGTCATAACATATGATGACGATGAGCATTTCTTCAACAAAACCGAAGTGTTATATATTTATGATTTACCACCGGATTTGGAACGATTGGAGACGATTCTTGCATGCACAAAACCGGAATCGGTGCACGTGAATTTTCAGGCGACTGAAGACGCTTTTTTAGAACCGGTGCCTTCAAGGGAAAAGTTTAAGAAAGTGTATGCATATTTGGCGCAATACGACACGATTACCTTTAACCGCCATTTGCCACACATGATGAAGCTGACGAAACTCACTAAGGAAGAAATCTCGTTCATTTTGCGCGTTTTCTATGAGTTGGAATTTATATCGGTGAAACATGACGTGATCACACTGAACCGACATGCAGAAAAACGTGATTTGGCTATGTCGAAAACGTACCAAAAACGATTGACACAAAGCGAAGTCGAACGTGTGCTCTACTATTCTACCTATGATGAACTGAAAAACTGGTTGAAGGACCGTCTTTCGCAATCGAGTAAGGAGGAAATTTCCCATGGATTATAAACAATACATTAAAATCGTAAAAGATTGGCCGCAAAAAGGGATCATGTTCAAAGATATCACACCGCTTATGGCGGATGGAAAAGCGTTCAAGGCCGCCATCAGTGAAATCGTCGCATACGCCAAAGAGAAAGAAGTAGACGTCATCGTCGGACCTGAAGCGAGAGGTTTCATGATCGGGACCCCGGTCGCTTATGAACTCGGCGTCGGTTTCGTCCCCGTCCGGAAGAAAGGCAAATTGCCCCGTGAAGTGATCGAAGTCGATTATGGACTCGAATACGGCAAAAATACGTTGACGATCCATAAAGATGCGATACAACCGGGACAGCGCGTATTGGTGACAGATGATTTGTTGGCAACAGGCGGAACGATCGATGCGACGATCAAGCTGGTCGAAAAATTGGGAGGGGTCGTCGCCGGCTGTGCGTTTCTCATCGAGCTTGCATATCTCGATGGTAGAAAAATGATTGAAAATTATGATATGTTAACATTGATGAAGTTTGATTAAATTTATCGTAAAAGGTGAGAACTTGTGGCAAAAGATAGAAATGTAACATTTGAAGAATTGATCTCCTTATTAAAAACATATTTATCGGATGAAGACATCGCTTTCATTACGAAAGCGTACGAGTATGCCAAAAAGGCCCATGAAGGCCAATACCGCAAATCAGGCGAACCGTACATCATTCATCCGATTCAAGTCGCCCATATATTAGCTGAATTGCAAATGGATAAAGTAACGATTGCAGCCGGTCTTTTGCACGATGTCGTTGAGGATACGGAGGTCGATTTGGAACATATTCAACAACAATTCGGTGAACAAGTGGCGATGCTCGTCGACGGCGTAACAAAATTGGGCAAAATTAAATACGAATCAAAAGAAACGATTCAAGCCGAAAACCATCGCAAAATGTTCATCGCGATGGCAAAAGACATCCGCGTCATTTTGATCAAACTCGCAGACCGCTTGCACAATATGCGGACGCTGCGCCATTTGCCACCGGAAAAACAACGCCGCATCTCTAACGAAACGTTGGAGATTTTTGCGCCGCTTGCGCATCGCCTCGGTATGTCGCAGATTAAATGGGAATTGGAAGATACGGCTTTCCGTTATTTGAACCCGCAACAATATTACCGCATCGTCCAATTGATGCGTCAAAAGCGGGAACAACGCGAAAAAAACATCGAAGTCGCCATCCAAGCGATCCGCGAAGAATTGAAAAAAGTGAACATCGAAGCGGAAATTTCCGGCCGCCCGAAACATATTTACAGTACGTATCGCAAAATGAAAACTCAAAACTTGCAATTCAACGAAATATATGATTTGTTAGCAGTGCGCGTCATCGTCAACAGCATCAAAGACTGCTATGCTGTCTTGGGGATCATCCATACTCATTGGAAGCCGATGCCCGGAAGGTTCAAAGACTATATCGCGATGCCGAAAGCTAACCTTTACCAATCATTGCATACGACGGTGATCGGCCCGCAAGGTGAACCGCTCGAGGTGCAAATCCGCACGAAAGAAATGCACCAAATCGCTGAATTCGGAATCGCCGCCCATTGGGCATACAAAGAAGGGAAAGAAATAAAAGGCAAAGACAAAGAATTGCAGAAAAAACTTTCATGGTTCCGGGAAATTTTGGATTGGCAGCAAGATACGCACGATGCAAAAGAATTCGTCGAATCGTTGAAAATCGATCTGTTTTCTGACATGGTGTACGTCTTCACACCGAAAGGCGATGTCATCGAATTGCCGAAAGGATCGGTTCCGATCGATTTTGCATACCGCATCCATACCGAAATCGGCAACAAAACGGTCGGCGCAAGAGTAAACGGCAAAATGGAACCGTTGGATTATGAATTAAAAACGGGCGATATCGTCGAAATCATCACGTCACGTCATTCTTACGGCCCTTCGCAAGACTGGTTGAAAATCGCCAAGTCGTCTCAAGCAAAAAGCAAGATAAAAAGCTTTTTCAAAAAACAACGCAAAGAGCAAAATATCGAACAAGGGAAACGCGAATTGGAAAAAGAGATCCTCGAACTCGGCTTCTCTCCGAAAGAAGTGTTGACGCCGGAAAACATCAAACAAGCTTGCAAAAAATACAACTTCGTCGATGAAAACGAACTGTTTGCAGCCATCGGATACCAGGGCATATCAAGTTCGCTCGTCGCATCCCGCCTGACGGAAAAATTGCGCAAGGAAAAAGCGCAAGAAAAAGATTTGACGGAAAAAATCTCCGAAGTGAAAACGGCCGTCCAAGACCGGTCGAAAGGTTCCATGTTGACGAAAGCCGATTCGGGCGTCGAAGTGGAAGGGGTCGACAACATTTTGATCCGTTTGGCGCGGTGTTGCAATCCGGTGCCGTTTGATGAAATCATCGGTTATATCACAAAAGGCCGGGGCGTTTCGGTCCATCGGAAAGACTGTCCAAACATCCGTGAAGAAATCGACCGCGACCGCTTCTTGAAAGTTCGCTGGAAAGATATTTCATACAGCATGAAATATTATCATGTCGATCTGGAAATATCCGGCTACGACCGGCATGGCATTTTGAACGATGTGTTGCATGTCGTCAATGAAACGAACGTGCAAATCTCCTCCGTAAGCGGCCGTGCCGACCAAAATAAAATTGCACACATCCATTTGTCGGTATTAATCCGGAATACCGATCATTTGGAACATCTCGTCAACCGCATCAAACAAGTAAAAGACATATACGCTGTCACGCGGATGATCAACTAACGTTTTTGAAAGGAGTCCGAATCGTTGAAAGCAGTTGTCCAACGTGTAAAAGAAGCAAATGTTACGGTAAATGGTGAAATTGTCGGAAAAATTGACAAAGGCTTGCTCGTTCTATTGGGCGTAACGCACGGCGATACTGAACAAGATATCGACGTCATTGCCAATAAGCTCGTCAACTTGCGCATTTTTGAAGATGATGAACAGAAAATGAACTTGTCGCTTCTCGATGTCGGCGGAAGCGTCTTGTCAGTATCGCAATTCACGTTATACGGCGATATACGCAAAGGGAGACGGCCGAGTTTTGTCAATGCCGCAGAACCGACATTTGCGGAAGAAATGTATGAGAAATTCAATGAAAAAGTCCGTTCATATGATATCCACGTCGAAACCGGTTCATTCGGCGCAATGATGGAAGTGTCGCTCATCAACGATGGACCCGTCACGTTCGTCATCGAGACAATTGATGGCAAATTGGTTTAGTAAAGACCGAATACCTAGTTGCTCATATTTCAGCTTGACTTTTTAAAATGAAAAATTTATCATAAACGTTAACAATGCACGAAACAAGATTTAGGCACACGGTCGACCGGAAAGAGATAAGCGCGCCTGGAACGATGTTTATGCGACGTTTTAGCGAAGGACAGTTCTTGATTAGTTTGCGTCGTAACAGAGGCGTTGACTGTTTCAAGTGGTTTTTTTGGCGAAAAACGTGAAAAAGGGTGACAACGCGGGTGCATCTCGTCCCTTTGATTCCGTAACGGAATGAAGGTGATGGGATTTTTATTTGTTTTAACGCTTTGAATGGAGGTAAAATGATGAAAATTGAATCTCCCCGAGGAACGGATGATTTGTTGCCAAAAGAGACGCGAGTTTGGCAATATATCGAAAATACGATAAGAGAATTGTGTGAAACATACAATTACCGGGAAATACGCACACCGATTTTTGAACATACGGAAGTGTTTCAACGCGGCGTCGGTGAAACGACGGATATCGTGCAAAAAGAAATGTACACGTTTTTCGATAAAGGCGGCCGCAGCATCACGCTGCGCCCGGAAGGAACAGCCGGGGTTGCGCGGGCTTTCATCCAAAATAAATTGTATGGAGACGTCAATCAACCGGTCAAAGTTTATTACAACGGCCCGATGTTTCGTTATGAACGGCAACAAGAAGGCAGACGCCGGCAATTCCATCAATTTGGTGTCGAAGTGTTGGGCAGCGAAGACCCTGCGGTCGATGCTGAAGTGATCGCACTTGCGGTAAGCATTTATAAACGCCTCGGTTTAAAAAAGACGAAATTGGTCATTAATAGTTTAGGCGACCCGGAAAGCAGAAAAGAGCATCGCGAAGCATTGATTAAACATTTCACACCGTACAAAGGAGAATTGTGTTCGGATTGCAAGACGCGCCTCGAACAAAATCCATTAAGGGTGCTTGATTGCAAAGTCGATATGGACCATCCGGCGATGAAAACCGCACCGAGCATTTTAGATTATTTGAATGAAAGTTCAAAACAACATTTTGAAAAAGTGAAACAATATTTAGACGCTATGGGAATCGAATATGAAGTAGACCCTAACTTGGTGCGCGGTTTGGATTATTACTACCATACGACGTTTGAAATCATGAGCGTCCAAGAAGGGTTTGGCGCACAAGCGACGCTGCTTGGCGGCGGTCGCTACGATGGTTTGATCGAGCAATTCGGCGGACCGCGCACACCTGGCGTCGGTTTCGCTCTTGGCATGGAACGGCTGCTTCTCGCATTGGAACACGAAAACATCGAATTGCCGATTAGAGATGCGTTGGATGTATACGTTGTTGCCATCGGCGATGACGTCATCACGGATGCGGTCCGTCTCGTGTACGACTTGCGCAACGAAGGGTTCATCGTCGACAAAGACTATCAAAATCGCAGTGTAAAAGCTCAATTCAAAGCGGCAAACCGATTGGATGCGAAGTATGTCGTCATCATCGGCGAAGACGAGAAGGAAAAAGGCACGGTGAAGCTTCGTTCCATGGAGGACCGGGAAGAAATCGAAGTAGGGAAAGACGATTTAATCGATATTTTACATGATAAACTTGGAGGTAAAGAAAATGGGTAAACGAATCGGAGCAGGCACGTTAACGAAAGAACATGTCGGGAAAGAAGTCGTGTTGAAAGGCTGGGTGCATCGCCGCCGTGATTTAGGGGAACTGATTTTCATCGACTTGCGCGATCAATCCGGCATCGTGCAACTCGTCTTCAATCCGGATTATTCCCGCGAAGCGCTTGAAATTGCCGATAAATTGCGCAGCGAATTTGTCATCGAAGTGCACGGAAAAGTGATCGAACGCGATCCGGAGACGGTGAACCCAAATTTGAAAACCGGGGATATCGAAGTCACCGTTTCCGAGGTCAACATTTTAAACCGGTCAAAACCGATTCCTTTCCTCATTCATGAAGCGGAAGACGTTTCCGAAGATTTGCGTTTAAAGTATCGCTATCTCGATTTGCGCCGCGAGGATATGCAAAACACGTTCAAAAAACGGCACCAAATTACGCAATCGGTGCGCAATTTCTTGAATGAACAAAACTTTTTGGAATTGGAGACGCCGATTTTGACGAAAAGCACGCCTGAAGGGGCGCGCGACTATTTGGTGCCGAGCCGCATCCATGAAGGGGAATTTTATGCATTGCCGCAATCGCCGCAATTGTTCAAACAGTTGCTCATGATGAGCGGTTTTGAAAAATATTACCAAATCGCGCGTTGTTTCCGCGATGAAGATTTGCGTGCCGACCGGCAACCTGAATTTACGCAAATCGACATCGAAATGGCGTTTCCGACGAGAGAAGACATCATGGAGCTGACGGAAAATATGTTAAAGCGCGTCATGAAAGAGGTGTTGGATGTCGAGATTGAAACACCTTTCCCGCGCATGACGTACCATGAAGCGATGGAACGCTATGGAACGGACAAACCGGATACACGGTTCGGGATGGAATTGATCGACATTACCGATATCGTCAAAGACTGTGACTTTAAAGTGTTCAGCGGTCCGGCAAACAGCGGCGGAAAAGTCGCCTTGATCAACGTTGAAGGAAACGCCGACAAATTTACGCGCAACGACATCGACGGCGAACTGACGAATTTTGCAAAAGGCTATGGTGCAAAAGGACTTGCATGGATCAAAGTCACCGACGGCAAATTGACCGGGCCGATCGCGAAATTTTTCACGGAAGAAGAAACGAAAGCGCTCATGGAACGAGCAAATGCAACAGACGGCGATTTATTGTTGTTTGGCGCGGATAAAGCGGAAGTCGTCCACCAAGTGTTGGGCGCACTGCGCTTAAAAATTGCAAAACAACTCGAATTGATCGATGAAACAAAATTCAACTTTTTATGGATCATTGATTGGCCGCTCGTCGAATACGACGAAGACGAAAAGCGTTATGTCGCACTGCACCATCCGTTTACATCGCCGGTTCCGGAAGACATTGAAAAATTGACGACGGATCCTTTAAGCGTCCGTGCAAATGCGTACGATGTCGTCTTGAACGGCTATGAACTCGGCGGGGGCTCGATCCGTATCCACGATTACGAAGTGCAAAAGAAAATGTTTGAAGTGCTTGGTTTTACGGAAGAAGAAGCGCATGAACAGTTCGGTTTTTTGATCGAAGCCTTGCAGTATGGCGCTCCTCCGCATGGCGGAATCGCTTTGGGCCTCGATCGCATCGTCATGTTGTTGACCGGGAAAGAAAATATCCGCGACGTCATATTATTCCCGAAAACACAGACGGCAACCGATCTGCTCATGCAAGCGCCTAGTCGCGTATCCGAAAAACAATTGGACGAGCTATCGATCAAAATCGTCGAAGAAGAATGAAAAAATCATCTGCTGTCTTTCAGCAGATGATTTTTTTGACAAAATAGTAGAAAAGTTTTCAACATTTGCTATTTACGAAAGCGTTTCCATGGTGTATGATATTACTAAGAAAAAGATTTATCCTGATTTGTTCGTTTCATCATTTATTTTGACCCAACACCAACAAAAAAGGAATCTCGGGTTTTCATGTAAAACTTTCATTCTTACTTCGTTTCGAGTGAAAGTCTGCATGAAGCAGAGATCATCCACCGTAGTGAGCATGCGGTCATAAAAAATAATGAAACGGCATGATTGGGATAAATGCAAAAATTTTCGACCGCCATATGAGCGGGCGGTCCTGTCAAAACAGCGGTAAATAAAAAATGGATGAATACGGTTGAATCGTATTTCATCCATTTTTTTGCCTTTAATTTTGGGTAATCTGTTCCAAATTGCCGTTTTTATCCATGCGGAAAGCCGGTGCTTTGATCGGCTCTTGATCTTCCAACAAGGTGAGTTTCCTTGCCCGTTCCATGATTTGGATGAATGTTTTGTAGTCTTCCTCGACCGTCTCCAACCGTTTTTTCACTTTCTCCAATTCTTTGTTCAACTTATCATTCGTTTCTTTCAATTGTTTATTCTCTTCTTCCAATTTCACGAATTTGCTTTTCGTTTCTTGCACCGATGCAACGTCCGTCTCTAACGTTTGGAGGAATTGGATCACTTTGCTTAAAGTCAAATCTCCTTCCAAGATGAGCTGGTTATCCACGTTTCCTTGATAAACAGGTGTATATAATTGTTTTTTCGAACGCTTCGCTTCCAGACGTTTTTTCTCTTTCCGCTGCCGTTTTGCCAGCTCAATCGCTTCGGTATAACGATTCCTTACTTCGGCATTCCACCTGAAGCCGCAAGCAGCGGCGGTGCGATTCAATTTATCACCGACTTCTTCAAATGCATTCAATTGCGTGCTGCCTTCGCGGATATGACGTAAAACGGTCTCGGCCAGTAATAAGTCGTCTTCGTGCGTCCAAGCGTCTTGTCTTACTTTTGCCAATAGTCTTCAACTCCTTTATCGTATATACTTTTTTTCGTGGACGAAAAAATATTGTTTCGAGGCAGATAGTCTATTAAAATGTTCCTCGAACGCCTTGTTTTACGAGATTTATGGTCCAATCAAGTCATCGATGAACTTGCTTTTTATTCATTATGGCCTGAAAATAACGAATTATACTTTTCTCTTAAATAAAAGCAAAAAAAACAGGACGTCTATGCTCTTTTCGTCCTGTTCAAAATATTTTCATACACTTGTTTTAAAGCGCGCTCGAACTTGCCGTGGCCTTTCGGCTCAAAGTAGATGCGGTCTTTTATTTCATCGGGCAAATATTGTTGTTCGACCCAAGCACCTTCATAATCGTGCGGATATTTGTAGCCGACGCCCCTGCCGAGCGCTTTTGCCCCTTTGTAATGGGCATCCTTCAAATGCGGCGGCACCTCGCCGGTATATCTCCTGCGCAGATCTTCCAACGCACGGTCGATTGCTTTATAAGCGCTGTTCGATTTAGGTGAGAGGGCCAGTTCGACGACAGCGACGCTCAGAGGGATCCTTGCTTCGGGAAAACCGAGCCGTTCGGCCGTTTCAACTGCCGCCAGCGTCCTCGGCCCGGCTTGCGGGTTTGCCAACCCGATATCTTCGTAAGCGATGACAAGCAGCCTCCGGGCGATGCTGTCAAGATCGCCCGCTTCAATCAAACGGGCCAAATAGTGGAGCGCGGCGTTGACGTCGCTGCCGCGGATCGATTTTTGAAAGGCGGAAAGTACATCGTAATGCGCATCTTCCCCCTTATCGTGGGAAAAGCTTTTTTTCTGCAGCGAAGCTTCGGCGATTTCCAATGTGATGACGATTTCATCCTTTTCATTTGGCGGTGTTGATATGACGGCAAGTTCAAAGCCGTTCAGCAACGAACGCAAGTCGCCGTTGGTGCTCATTAGAAAATGTTCCATCGCATCTTCGTTGACGACGATCTTTTTCTTGCCGTAGCCGTTCTCTTCATCTTCCAAGACCCGTTTTATTGCAAGTTTCATATCTTCTTTCGACAATGGGTATAATTCGAATAAATGACAGCGGCTGCGAATGGCCGGATTGATGGCATGGTAAGGGTTGCTCGTCGTCGTTCCGATCAACGTGACTAAATTATCTTCCAAATGCGGCAGCAAAAAGTCTTGTTTCGCTTTATCGAGACGGTGGACTTCATCCAAGATGAGCACGAGATGGCCCGTCATTTTCGCTTCTTCGATGACAATTTCCACATCCTTTTTCTTATGGATGACCGCATTCAACTTGCGGACAGGCAAATCCAACGTTTTGGCGATGGCAAATGCCAACGAAGTTTTTCCCGTTCCGGGAGGTCCGTACAGGATCATCGATGAAATGTGGCCGGCTTCGACCATCCGGCGAATCATCTTATCTTTGCCGAGCAGATGCGATTGCCCGATGATTTCATCGATATGATTCGGACGCATTCGTAAAGCAAGTGGTTTTTTGACCATGATCATCTTCCTTTAATGTTTCGGTTGTCTTTAGCGTAAACGTATATTTGATAAAATGCAAGATTGAGCACGTTCATGCTATAATAGATGGGTAAGTACTAGGGAAAAGAATAAAATCGGAAATATATACGGGGTGCTGAATGTGAAAATTTCAACGAAAGGTCGTTATGGTTTGACATTGATGATTGAACTAGCTAGAAATTACGGTTCTGGTCCCATTTCATTAAAATCGATCGCGGAACAGAAGGAATTGTCGAATCATTATTTGGAACAACTTGCAACGCCATTGCGCAATGCTGGCCTCATTCGCAGTGTCCGAGGGCCGTACGGCGGATATACGCTCGCGAAAGAGCCGAAAGAAATCACCGCCGGCGATGTCATCCGTGTGTTGGAAGGGCCGATTACATTGGTTGAAGGCATGGAAAATGAAGAAGCGGCGCAACGGAAATTATGGAAGCAAATCCGCGACGTCATCAAAGAAGTGCTCGATACGACGACGTTGGAAGATTTACTGCAATATGACGATGATGAACCGCAAGATGACTATATGTTTTACATTTAGTCGGAGAGGAGGATTCGATTGATCTATTTGGATCATGCAGCGACGACGCCAGTGCATGATGAAATCATCGACGAAATGTATCAAGTTGAAAGGGAAGTGTTCGGCAATCCTTCCAGTCTGCATGCATTCGGGCGCAAGGCGAAGGCTTACTTGAACAGGGCGCGGCAATTTCTTGCCGAATCGATCAACGCGAATGAAAATGAAATCATTTTTACAAGCGGCGGAACGGAAGCGAACAACTTGGCGGTCATTGGCACGGCGCTCAGAAACCAACACCGCGGCAATCACATCATCACTTCGGCGCAGGAACACCATGCGATCATCCATATCATGAACTATTTGCAAAAGCTCGGATTCCACGTGACGTATTTGCGCGTCAACGAAGACGGGCGAGTCGATGTCAATGATGTGAAGCGCGCGCTCACCAATCAAACGATATTGGTATCCATCATGACGGTGAACAATGAAACGGGCGTAAAGCAGCCGATCGAAGAAATCGCGGAATTGTTGCAAGATCATCAAGCCTATTTTCATACCGATGCCGTTCAAGCCTACAGCCTCCTTGACATCGATGTGAAAAAAACCGGTATCGACCTTCTGACAGCCTCTGCGCATAAACTGAATGGACCGAAAGGAATCGGTTTTTTATACGTGAGCGAAAATACGCCTATTCAGCAAATTCAATTCGGTGGCCTCCAAGAACGCAAAAAACGCCCCGGAACGGAAAACGTCGTCGGAGCGTATGGGTTCTATTTGGCAGCAAAAAAAGCGCTTGAAAACAGAAAAGCAAATTTCGCTCGCTATGTACGATTAAACCGGTTATTTTTACAAACATTAGAAGATGAAACGATCGAGTTTTCCGTGAACGGTTCACGTGAACACGCCATTCCCACCATTTTGAACATCAGTTTCCCTGGCACGAGAACGGACGTCATGCTTACGAATTTGGATTTGGAAGGCGTCGCTGCATCAAGCGGTAGCGCCTGCACGGCCGGAACGTTGGAACCTTCGCACGTACTTGAAGCGATGTATGGAAAACGCGATGAACGAATCCACAATTCCGTCCGTTTCAGCTTCGGTTCATTAAATGACGAAGAAAATGTCGTCGAGGCGGCAAAACGGATTGCCATAGTCGTCAAACGATTAACGAAACAAGATTGAGGGGTGAAGAATGAAACAAAATACGAGAGTGGTTGTCGGAATGAGCGGCGGCGTCGACTCATCCGTTGCAGCTTTGTTGCTTAAACAACAAGGCTACGATGTCGTCGGTGTGTTCATGAAAAATTGGGACGACACGGATGAGCATGGCGTATGTACCGCGACGCTCGATTATGAAGATGTCGCCCGCGTCTGTGAACAAATCGATATACCGTATTATTCCGTCAATTTCGAAAAAGAATATTGGGATAAAGTGTTCACTTATTTTTTGGATGAATATAAAAAAGGACGTACGCCTAACCCTGATGTCATGTGCAACAAAGAAATTAAATTTAAAGCCTTTTTGGATTATGCACTTTCAATCGGCGCGGAATATGTCGCAACCGGTCATTATGCACGGATCCGCAGAACGAATGGAAAAATCGAATTGTTAAGAGGCGTCGATGAACAAAAAGACCAAACGTATTTTTTGAACCAATTGACGAGCGATGTATTGCGGAAAGTGCTGTTTCCGCTCGGTGAGTTGACGAAAGCGGAAGTGCGCCAAATCGCGCGGAAACACCGCCTTCACACTGCGGATAAAAAGGACAGCACCGGCATTTGTTTCATCGGGGAAAAAGATTTCAAAAAGTTTTTGAGCGAATATCTTCCGGCTCAACCTGGGTTGATGAAGACGCTCAGCACGAATGAAGTAAAAGGCGAACATGACGGTTTGATGTATTACACGATCGGTCAACGTCACGGCCTTGGAATCGGCGGCTCCGGTGAACCTTGGTTCGTCGTCGGCAAAAATTTGGAAGAAAACGTGTTGTACGTTGAACAAGGAAGAAACAATCCATATTTATATTCCGACAGTTTAATCGCAACAGATGTCAATTGGATCAACGAAGTGGAAGATACGTTCAGATGTACGGCGAAATTCCGTTACCGTCAAAAAGATACGCCGGTCACCGTGACAAAATTGGATGATGACCGCGTGCTTGTTGAATTTGACGAGTTGCAACGGGCGATCACCCCAGGACAAGCGGCCGTTTTTTACGATGGCGAAGTTTGTCTCGGCGGTGGAACGATCGACAAAGTGATGAAAAATAATGAACAGCTGCGTTACGTAGGATAGAGACTATGCGAAACTTTGAGCATAGTCTTTCCATCATTCAGAGCATATTTGCGTAGATGAATTTGAACAAGTAGGTGAGTTTAGATTGCTGGAACAAACGAGAAACAGGGGCTTCATCCGCGGCGAAATCGTCTTTACGATTTATGAAAACAACCGCGATCCTTTTACGATCGCGAAAATTAAAATCCACGATACGAACGAAGACTATGAAGAAAAAGAAATCGTCGGCAAAGGGAACTTTTTTGATTTGCCGAAAGGAATCGTATACGAGTTCTACGGCAAATTGACGAAACACCCAAAATTTGGCGTGCAATACGATATCGATTCGTATCAGACGTTTGTTCCAGAAACGCGTGAGGCGATCATCGCATATTTGGCGAGCGATCTTTTCCCCGGCGTCGGCCGAAAAACCGCACAAAAAATCGTTGATCATTTAGGGGAACAAGCCATCGAAAAAATTTTGGAAGACCCGAAGTCGCTTGACGGCATACCCGGCGTGAGCAAAAAAGTGAAACGAAACCTTCATGAACAGTTGGAGGAAAACCAAGGGTTTGAACGCGTCGCCTTAGAAGCGACGAAATACGGCATCGGATTGAAGACGGCGCAAAAACTTTACCAAATGTACAAACATGAAGCGTTGACGATCATGCGGGAAAATCCGTACCGTTTCGTCTTCGAAGTCGAAGGGTTCGGCTTTTTAACCGCCGATAAAATCGGACAGATGAACGAGATTGAAAAGACGAACGAAGAGCGGATTCGCGCAAGCTGTTATTATGCTTTAGAGCTTGGCGCTTCGGAAGGGCACGTCTATTTGCCGCAATCCGAATGCATCGAACGGATGAAACAGATTTTAAAGACGGATGACATCACCGATGAACGAATCGAAGCACAAATCGATGCCCTTGCGGAAGAAAAGAAGATTGTCAAAACAGATGGAAGGCTTTATTTGCCAAGTTTATATTATGCCGAAGTCAAATTCAGTGAAAACGTGTTGGATATGATCAAACAAACGGAAGAAATGGAAGCGAGCGAAGCCGAGCTCTTGAAAATAATCGGCGAAATCGAAGAAGAAGAGTCGTTGCATTACGGTGCGGAACAGTATGAAGCGATCAAAAAAGCGATTACCTCCAAATTGATGATCTTGACTGGCGGCCCTGGCACGGGGAAAACGACGGTCATTAAAGGGATCGTAAAGACATATGCCAAATTGAAAGGTTTGTCGGTGCACCGCCACGATTACGATAGTGAAAATGATTATCCGTTCATCTTGACGGCACCGACCGGCCGTGCGGCAAAACGCCTCGAAGAATCGACCGGAATCCGGGCGATGACGATTCATCGTCTCCTCGGTTGGGACGGGCATACGTACTTTGAAAAAAACGAATACGAGCCGCTTTCGGGGGAACTGATCGTCATCGATGAGTTTTCCATGGTCGATACGTGGCTCGCCCATCATTTATTCAAAGCGATTCCGAAAGAAATGAAAGTGTTGATTGTCGGCGATGAAGACCAGCTTCCTTCCGTCGGCCCGGGCCAAGTGCTTTCCGATTTATTGAAAAGTGGACTAATTCCTACGGTGCAATTAAACGAAGTGTACCGGCAAAAAGAAGGATCGAAAATTATCGATTTGGCGCACGATATTAAACACGACAGGTTGAAAGCGGAACAGATCAAAAAAGCCGAAGATTTCAGTTTCATCCCTTGTGAAGGGAGCCAAGTCGTTTCCGTCATCGAAACGATTTTCAAAAAAGCGAAAGAAAAAGGGATCGACGTAAAAGATATTCAAGTATTGGCCCCGATGTACAAAACGGAAGCCGGCATCGACAACATCAATTTCCATTTGCAGCAATTGATCAATCCGAAGCGTCAGGGTAAACGTGAACGGAAAATCAACGATGTCACATACCGCGTCGGCGACCGCGTCTTGCAACTTGTCAACCAGCCGGAAGACGGCGTATATAACGGCGATATCGGCGAAATCGTCCATATTTTGTCCGCCAAAGACGCGGAAGATGACGAAGAAAAAATCATCGTGCGATTTGACGACAAAGAAGTCGAGTATACACGCAATGAATATATGAACTTCACGCTTGCATACTGCATTTCGATCCATAAAGCGCAAGGAAGCGAGTTTCCCAATGTCGTATTGCCGGTCGTATCGCTTTACCGCCGCATGCTGCGCAAAAATTTGTTGTATACGGCAATCACGCGCAGCCAACGTTCGCTCATCATCTGCGGCGAAATCGACGCGTTTATGAAAGGGATCGAAACGGTCGATGCGAACAAACGATATACTACTTTGGTTTATTACTTGCTGAAACATGAAACGAATGAATCCGAAAAGCTCGACGCTGGTGAAAAAGAGGCGATGCTTGGCGAAGGAAGCGTCGACGAGCTTACCCCTTACGATTTTCTTTGACGTATATCCTTCTTTCATTCTTCCATACTAAGAATGAAAGAAGGTTAGCAAAAATGAGAAGATTTTTATTAAAAAGATGGTTTTTCATCATTATCGGTCTGATCGTGTTCTTTTTGGTGGTTAAAGCATTCATGCCATATTTAAAACCGTTCTTTAGTTTTTCATGGCGCATCGCGTTTCCGTTTTTGGCGGCGATATTGATCAGTTACCTGCTTTATCCACTGTTAAATAAATTGACCGATGCATTGAACATGCACCGTTCGAGTGCCATCGTCGTCATTTTTTTAAGTTTTTTCGGGACGGGGTCATTTCTCATATATAAAAGTTTCCCTGTTTTTTTTAGAGAGTTGCAAGAATTCAGTGCGCAAATTCCCGAACTTATCGAAATGTATGAAGCGATCATTTTTTCGGTATATGAATCAACTTCGTATTTGCCGGAAGGCGTGCAACAGCAAATCGACCGGATCATCGATGAAATCGAATTGACGTTGGAGCATTACATCCAACAAATCATCGATTCGTTTGTCCATTCTTTCGACTATATGGTCAGCTTCATCATGATTCCGATTCTCGTTTTTTATTTATTGAAAGATTTTCCGAAAATAAAAGATTATTGTTTGACTTTCTTACCGAAAAAACATAAAACGACGTTCGAACGGATATTGTTCGCCATTCACGAAGCATTCGCTACCTACATTCGCGGTCAATTAATCTTGTCCTTTTTTATTTTTTTATTGACGTTTCTGTTATACAATTTTATTGATTTGAATTATGCATTTTTGCTGTCGATGTTTTCGGGGATCATGAACATCATCCCGTATTTCGGGCCGATTATCGGGACGACACCGGCCGTCGTGGTCGCCATGGCCACATCGTGGAACTCGGTCATCTACGTCATCATCATCGGCATCATCGTCCAAATCGCCGAAGGGACGCTCTTATCCCCTTACATAATGGGAAAGACGGCAAAACTGCATCCGATTGCAATCATTTTTATTCTGTTGGTAAGCAGCGAATTAGGCGGGATTGCCGCCATGATCATCTCGATCCCGCTCGTTATGATCATCCGTTCGGTTTATCAAAAACTGTCTGAAGAAAAACAGCAATGCGTTGACAATTAAGAAACAGTTTCATATACTAACCTTAACCTTTATGCGTACATACGTTGTTGCGTTATCTTCCTATGATGACCACACATTTTTCTGGCTCGGCAACTTCAGCTGAGTTTTCTTTATTGTTATTTCCATACATAAAACGGAGGGTCGATGATGAAAAAACTTACATCAGCCGAAGTACGAGAAATGTATTTGCGCTTTTTTGAACAAAAAGGGCATGAAGTTTATCACAGTGTATCATTGATTCCGAAAGATGACCCGAGTTTGCTTTGGATCAACAGCGGGGTGGCGACTTTAAAAAAATATTTTGATGGAACGCTAACGCCGAAAAACCCGCGCATCGTCAACGTCCAAAAGTCGATCCGTACAAACGATATTGAAAACGTCGGGTTTACGGCTAGACACCATACGTTTTTTGAAATGTTGGGCAACTTTTCGATCGGGGACTATTTTAAACGCGAAGCCATCCATTATGCTTGGGAATTTTTGACGAGCGACGAATGGATCGGATTTGATCCCGACCGCTTATCGGTGACGGTGCACCCTGAAGACGACGAAGCGTATGATATTTGGTTGAACGAAATCAAATTGCCGAAAGAGCGCATCATCCGCATCGAAGAAAACTTCTGGGACATCGGGGAAGGGCCAAGCGGACCGAACACGGAAATTTTTTACGATCGCGGTCCCGAATTCGGCGATGACCCGAACGACCCTGAACTGTTCCCAGGGGGAGAAAATGAACGATATTTGGAAATTTGGAATTTGGTGTTTTCCCAATTCAACCATAATCCGGACGATACGTACACGCTCTTGCCGAAGAAAAACATCGACACGGGAATGGGCCTTGAGCGGATCGTATCGATCTTGCAAGATGCCGAAACAAACTTCGATACGGATTTGTTCTTGCCAATTATTCATAAAGTCGAAGAATTCGCCAACGTCAAATACCGTGAAAATAGGGAGACCGACGTCGTCTTCCGTATCATCGCCGACCATATCCGTACGGTGACGTTTGCCATCGGCGACCATGCGCTGCCGTCGAACGAAGGAAGAGGCTACATTTTGCGCCGCCTCATCCGCCGTGCGGTCCGTTACGCGAAAAAAATCGGTATTGAAAAACCTTTTATGTATGAACTCGTCCCTACCGTCGGGGAAATTATGCAGTCGTATTATCCGGAAATTTTGGAACGTAAAGATCACATCATGAACATCATCAAAGTGGAAGAAGAACGATTCATCGAAACGTTGAATGATGGTTTGGAGCGTTTAAATGAGATCATCGAACGGGAGAAACAATTAAACCGTAGTGTCATTCCTGGCGAAGAAGTGTTTCGGTTGTACGATACGTACGGATTCCCTAAAGAGTTGACCGAAGAGTACGTTCAGGAATTCGGATTTTCGATTGATGAAGCCGGATTCGAAAAAGAGATGGAAAAACAACGGAAAAGAGCACGCGAAGCAAGAGACAAAACCGATTCGATGAAAGTGCAAGACGAGTTGTTGACGAACATCAAAGACGAAAGCGTGTTTGTCGGCTACGATCAATTTTCCGTCGAAGCCGAAATATGGTACATCATCAAAGACCAACAATTGAAAGATGAAGCGCATGAAGGCGATGAAGTGACCGTCATTTTGTCGAAAACGCCGTTTTATGCGGAAAGCGGCGGACAGGTCGCCGACAGCGGCTATTTGTTTACGGAAGACTTTAAAGCGAAAGTCCTCGACGTCCAAAAAGCGCCGAATGGCCAACATCTTCACAAAATCAAGATCGAGGCGGGCTCATTGAAGCTTCGCGATCGCATCACCGCGATGATCGACGATGTGTACCGCAACGAAGTCATAAAAAACCATACGGCAACCCATTTATTGCATCAAGCATTGCGCGATGTGTTCGGCGACCATATCCATCAGGCCGGCTCGCTCGTCACACCAAAACGGCTCCGTTTCGACTTTTCGCATTTTGAAGCGCCAAGCGATGATGAATTGAAAAAGGTCGAGCGGATCGTCAATGAAAAAATTTGGGAAAAATTGAACGTCCACATTCAAGAAATGCCGCTTGAGGAAGCGAAGGCGATGGGGGCGATGGCTTTATTCGGCGAAAAATACGATGACATCGTCCGCGTCGTGCAAATCGGCGATTACAGCACGGAGCTTTGCGGCGGCTGCCACGTACGCAACAGTTCGGAAATCGGCATTTTCAAAATCGTTCAAGAAACCGGAATCGGCGCCGGAGTAAGACGAATCGAAGCGGTGACGAGCAATTATGCGTATGAATATATCGAGTCCGAGTTAAACAAATTAACAGAGATAGCTGGATTGTTGAAAACCGAACCACACAACGTCGTCCAGCGCGTTCACTCGTTGGTCGATGAATTAAACGAGCTCGAAAGACAAAATGAATCGCTCCTTGCCAAATTGGCAAACCAAGAAATTGCTAGTTTGGTCAACCAAGTCGAGAAAGTGAACGGCATCAACGTAGTTGCCGCCAAAGTGGAAGCGAGCAACATGAACCAGATGCGCAATATGGTCGATCAATTGAAACAGAAATTGAACACCGCCGTCATATTGTTGGCTGCGGAAAACAAAGGGAAAGTCCAACTCATCGCAGGTGTCACCGCAGATTTGGTGAAACGCAATTTGCACGCAGGTCATTTGATCAAGGAAGCGGCAAAAGTTTGCGGCGGCGGCGGCGGAGGCCGTCCGGACATGGCGCAGGCCGGAGGAAAGGATGCCACGAAAATCGATGAAGCTTTAACCACAGTGTATGCGTACGTGAAGGAACATGCGGAGTAGAAATGTTATTCATAATAGGACAAACGTGGTAAAATGTAGTAAGAATCGTAAATGAGCGAGGTGATAGAATGAGTTCAGTCGACAAGACGATGAAATACAACTTTCCCGAGGATTCGTTTAACGAAGACATAAAAGTGACGCTCATCAAAATTTACGAAGCGTTAAAAGAAAAAGGCTATAATCCGATCAACCAGATCGTCGGTTATTTGCTCTCGGGAGATCCAGCATATATTCCGCGTTATAAAGATGCTCGTAATTTAATCCGGAAAATTGAGCGCGATGAACTCATTGAAGAACTGGTCAAATATTACATCAACGACATACAGAAGGAGCTTAAATGAGGATTTTATGTCTCGATGTCGGCTCAAAAACGATCGGTGTTGCAATCAGTGACCCATTTAAGATAACCGCCCAAGCGTTAAAGACGATTCAGTGGGATGAAAATGACATGTCTTCCGCTGATGAAGTGCTTCGGCAAATCATCGATGAGTATGCCGTAGAAAAAATCATCGTCGGTTTGCCGAAAAATATGGACGGTTCGATGGGTGAGCGGGCAGAAATGACGCAAATATATGCCAATCGCCTCGCTCGTCAATTTGCAATGCCTGTCGAACTTTACGATGAACGTTTGTCGACGATTTCCGCAGAACGGACGCTTCTTGAAGCAGATTTGAGCAGAAAAAAGCGAAAGAAAGTGATCGACCAATTGTCCGCGGTGATCATCCTGCAAAATTATTTGGACCAATTAAACAGAGGGAGGTAATTAAATGGGTCACGAAGAGTTTGATCAAGAAGTCATCATCATACCTGATGGTTTTGGCAATGAACATCGGTTCATCGTCATATACCGTTTTGAAGTCGACGAAACCGATTCGACATATGTTGCATTAGTGCCAGAAGAGCAAGAAAAGGAAGAAGTGCAAGACTTGTACGTTTTTCGCATCGAGGAAAACGGCGACGACTTGCGATTATTCCAAATCGAAGACGATGACGAATGGGAAATCATCGAAGAAACGATTGCAACTTTAGAAGAGGATGGTATCATATAACGAGATTGGAGTTTCCGACAAAAGGGAGCATGACATATGGAAAAAGAGCAAGCGAAAGAACAATTGGAACAAGACTTGTCCTCGAGGGCGAGTGAAGCACGGATCGTCCGCAAAGTCGTCTTTTACGTCATCAGTTTTTTATTGCTCTTTTTTGCGATCACGATCTTTTTCGGTTATTCGTACGTCAAATCAGCTTTAGGTCCGGTTGATGAAGACAGTGAGGAACAAATTGAAGTCGAAATCCCTTTGGGGTCTACTAGCACTGATATCGCGAATATTTTGGAAGAACACGGATTGATCAAAGATGCCCGCATCTTCCGTTTTTACATCAAATTCAAAAATGAAGTGAACTTCCAAGCGGGGCAATATACGTTGTCGCCTTCGATGACTTTGGCGGAAACGGTTAAAGAGTTGCAGACCGGAAAACTCATCGAGGAACCGATTTTCCGTATCACGATTCCGGAAGGCAAAACGTTGGAAGAAATCGCGCAACTTTTTTCGAAAAAGCTGTCTTTTTCACCTGAAGAATTTATCGAAACGGCTGATGATGAAAAATTCGTCAAACAATTGATCGAATCTTATCCGAATTTGTTGTCTGAGGAAATATTGAATGACGACATTTACCATCCGTTGGAAGGTTATTTATTTGCGGCGACGTACGACATTTTTGATGAAGCGATGACCCCTGAAGCTGTCATTACGATGATGGTGGAAAAAACGAACGAATTGATCGAGCAAAGGATGGACGAAATTGAAGCGAGCGATTTCTCCGTTCATGAAATTTTGACGTTGGCTTCCATCATCGAACGCGAAGCGAAGTTTTCTGAAGACCGGCCGAAAGTGTCGCAAGTTTATTTGAATCGCTTGAAGAAGAATATGAAATTGCAAAGCGACATCACCGCTTTTTACGGTTTGCCGCATAAAGCGGTCGTGACGTACGAAGACTTGGAAGTCAAAACGCCGTATAACACGTACATCATCAACGGGCTCCCGGTCGGACCGATCAGTTCGCCGAGCATCGAATCGATCGATGCGGTGCTCCATCCGGAAGGCGAAGATTTTACGAAATTGTATTATTTTTCCCGACCATCCGGTGAAACGTTCTATTCCGATACGTTGGAGGAACATAACGCAATCAAAGAACAATACCGCCACGAGTGGTACGAATTGGAAAACGAATCAAAAAATTGATATCGTATAGGAAAAGTGAGCGTAAGATGGATTCTTTACAATATATCGCATCGCTCATTGCGAAATCACCCGCATGGGCACAAGATTTGGAGAAGTTCGCACGGGAACATCGTGTTCCCATCATCGATCAAATCAGTTTGCAGTTATTGTTGCAGCTTGTCCGCTTAAAACGGCCTGAACGAATTTTGGAAATCGGGACGGCGATCGCATACTCGACGCTGCACATGCATGAAGCCGTTCCAGACGCTTACATCACGACGATTGAAAAAAACGAAAAGATGTATGCCATCGCCGCCAAAAATATCGCCCGGTTCAAAAAAAGCGAGCGCATTGAGCTCATACATGGTGACGCGGCGGAAGTGATTGAACGTTTTCCACCTGAGAAGACGTTCGACTTTGTTTTTATTGATGCGGCGAAAAGCCAATATTTGCGGTATTTCCAATCGATTGCCCCCCATGTGCTGAAAGGGGGAGTGATCGTTGCGGACAATGTGCTGTTCAAACAATTCGTCGCACAACCGGAGGAAGCGCCGAAACGTTTTAAAACGATCGTAAAAAATTTGCGGATGTTCAATGAATACGTCATGAAAAACGAAGATTTCCATTCGTCGCTCGCCCCGGTCGGCGACGGACTCATGATCAGTATAAAACGAACATAAATGCTTATTTGTCGACGTACCTATATTATTATAGGTGTGTCATTTTTATATTTAGAAATAAATTTTAATAGAGGAGTGTCGTCAACATGTCAGATGAAAAAAGTTATTACATGACCGAAGAAGGAAAAGCAAAACTAGAAGAAGAATTGCATAATCTCAAAACGGTGAAACGACATGAAGTAGTGGAACGTATTAAAATCGCACGCGATTTTGGCGATTTATCGGAAAACTCCGAGTATGACTCGGCAAAAGAAGAACAAGCTTTCGTCGAATCACGCATCGCACAACTTGAAAAAATGATCCGCAACGCTGTCATCATTGAAAACAACGCCGACAACGATGTCGTTTCACTCGGCAAAAAAGTCACATTCAAAGAGCTGCCTGACGGGGAAGAAGAAACGTACACCATTGTCGGAAGCGCCGAAGCCGACCCGTTTGAGGGAAAAATATCCAACGATTCTCCGATGGCAAAAGCGCTTCTCGGCAAAGCAAAAGGCGATGAAGTGACGGTTCCGACCCCGGGCGGGGAAATGCAAGTCAAAATCATCGATATAGAATGATGCAAACCTTTAGAAAGGTGGCAACGTCATTTGGATGATAAACAAATTCAATTGTCACGCAGCTATCGGCAAAAAAAGCGAAAGCGGAACAAACAGATCATCTACTCTTTCGTTTTATTGGCATTGTTATTTTTCATCATCTTGTTATATTTAATATTTAATGGTGCAGGCGACGACGCAAAAACTGAAAACGATGCAAAAGCGAATGAGCAAGAAACCGTGGAAACGACGGAAACAGGTGACAATGCTGCTTTTGACAATGAAACGGAAAACGAAAACGAAGCAGGCGAATCGAACGGCGCAAATCAACTTGAACAAGAAATCGTCATCCAACATATCGAAAGCGATGATCCGAACGTCATTGAAGCGTACGTCGGCAATTGGCCACCAGTCGGCACCGTTCAGAAAGAGCCGCACGTGACGGACTTTAAAAGAGACAGCACCGATTGGAACGAAATGAAAAAAGCGGTCATGCTGGCGACGAATATTGAAGAGGAAAATTTAATCGAGCTCTGGTTTGGCAACGGTGGAGAGCAAAAAGTGATTGCCACGGTGAAAGACCGTTCCACCGATGAAATTTTTCGCGTCCATATCGAGTGGGTTGAATCCCAAGGTTGGCAACCAACGCTCGTGGAAAAACTGAAAGAATACATCCAATAAGTGGAGGAATCAAATGAAATACGGATTGATTGGAGCGATGGATGAAGAAATCGCCTTTTTGCAAGAACAAATGAACGATAAAACGGAGCATCATATTGCCAATCGATTGTTTATCGAAGGCAACTTAAACGGCCGCGATGTCGTTTTATTGCAATCCGGCATCGGCAAAGTGAATGCGGCAATGGCCACGACCATCTTGATGGAACGATTTCAGCCGGATGCCGTCATTAACACCGGAACGGCTGGCGGATTTTCTGATACGCTATCCGTCGGTGATATCGTCATCAGCGATGAAGTCGTCCATCACGACGTCGATGCGACGGCATTCGGCTATGAACACGGACAAGTGCCGCGAATGCCCGCCAGATTCAAAGCCGACGCAACGCTGATGGAACGGACGAAACGGGTCGTGGAACAAATCGATCTTTATTATGAAATCGGCTTGATTGCCACCGGCGATTCGTTTATGAGTGATGAGACGAAAATCAAACAAGTTAAAGCGTTGTTCCCGGAAATGTTGGCCGCTGAAATGGAAGGAGCGGCGATTGCGCAAGTTTGCCATCAATACGAAACGCCTTTTATCATCATACGCGCCATCTCCGACGTGGCCGGAAAAGATTCACCGGTGACGTTTGAACAATTTTTGCAACAATCAGCCAAAAACGCTGCGGAGATGATTCTTCGTTTATTGGATTCATAAAAAAGACGTTAGTATGGCGAAAAGCGATACTAACGTCTTTTTACGTATCATCCATTTCGTTTTTGCATTTGTTTCTCATCGTTGTAATAGGCACGAAACACTTTCAACAATGCACGTTTTTCGATTCGGGAAACGTAACTCCTTGAAATGCCGAGCATATCGGCTATTTCCTTCTGCGTCAATTCTCGGTTGTTGTTTAATCCGTAGCGGTAAATTAACACCGTTTTTTCCCGTTCATCTAATACATCTAAATGTTTTTTCAACTTCGCCAACTGCATATTCAATTGCAAGTACTCCATAATATCTTCATTTTCCGCTTCGATGACGTCAAATAAACTGATTTCATTGCCTTCTTGGTCTTGGCCGATGGGACTATGTAGCGATACATCTTTGCTCGATTTTTTCAACGTCCGCAAAAACATCAAAATTTCATTTTCGATGCAACGCGCCGCATACGTCGCGAGTTTCGTCCCTTTGCCGGTTTTAAAACTTTCAACCCCTTTTATTAAACCGATCGTTCCAATTGATATTAAATCTTCGGTCGATTCCGTATGGCTGTTGAATTTTTTCACGATGTGGGCGACGAGGCGCAAATTGTGTTCGATCAATTTATTTCGCGCATATTCGCTTCCTTTTTTCATTTGTTCAATGTAATATTCTTCTTCTTCCGGCGACAATGGCTGCGGGAAAGTGTTGTTTTTTACGTAAGAGGCAAAAAAAAGCGCATCTTTGACAAGCAGTGAAAGTAGTGACATGAACAACGACATGAATGTCCCCTCCGATTTTGAAGCTATTAATAAGTTTATGAATGGGAAGGGAATTTGTGCCTGTCTTCCTTTGAAAAAAGAATTCCATAAAACTTTGAAAGGTAATATTTTTTATATGCCCTCGTATGAAGACATCCACATAAACGGACGAAAACGTTTTGAAGTGAAATGAAGGAAAAAAATCGTCGTTTCTGAGCGCTGAGCAAATTAATTGTTAAACTTTCCATATATTTTATAATTATTATTAGATAATAATTAATACATCATCATTTAACAAAGGACGGAGGAAAGATGTCAGTATACGAAAAATTTGTTGTCGAGAATGTCAAAGGAGAAAAGGTGCCATTATCAAACTACAAAGGGAAAGTGTCGTTGATCGTCAACACAGCGAGCAAATGTCAATTCACGTATCAATATGAACAGTTGCAAGAGCTGTATGAAAAATACAAAGCACATGGGTTAGCAATTTTAGGCTTTCCTTGCAACCAATTTGACAATCAGGAGCCCGGTACAAGTGAAGAAGCGCAACAATTTTGCCAAGTCAACTATGGCGTGACGTTTGACATGTTCAAAAAAATCAACGTGAACGGCCCGGACGCCGATCCTTTGTTCAAATATTTAAAAGCGGAAGCCCCGTTTAAAGGTTTTGACGAAACGGAGATTGAACAAAAACTGTTGAAAATGAAATTGGCGGCATTGTATCCGCAATGGGTGATAGGCGATGCCATCAAATGGAATTTCACGAAGTTTTTAATTGATCGCGAAGGCAACGTGATCAATCGATTCGAGCCGTTTGAAGAACCGGATTCGTTCAAAAAAGAAATAGAACTCGCGCTCGTCGCTTAAAAAAGAAACGCATTCGCTTTTCATGCAGGCGAATGCGTTTTTTAATCTTGCAACTGAAACTCGTTTTATATAAGTATTTTATGATGATTCGGTTGGACGGTAAACGGGACTCGTCGCGGTGACATTCCCTCGTTGAACTGTTTGCAAATTTAAAGTCGTTCCATTATGAAGTCCTCATATGCCAGTCGGCCAAAAGCTGCTTTTTTAAATTGCGTCGGTAAATTTCCAGCTCGATCAATTCGATGAACGCTTCATCCAAATTTAATTGTTTCGCTTTTTCGAACGTTTCAAGTAACAGTCGGTTCGATAAAGATTCCATTTTGAATACCCCTTTAAACACTTAAAACTCTTTTTTAATAAAATACTAAAGATAATTTAACACGAATAGAGTCATCGTACAAGTGCGGCACTTATGCACATATTATTCACACTACACGTGGATAACCGTTGAACAATGCTTGTAAACGTGATGGTAGAAAGAATTTGTTTGTATATAAAGTTATCCACAAGGTTGTGGATGTGCGAAATTTGTCGAAAGGTTTTAACAAGATTTACACTTTCGCTATTATTAAACAAGTTTTGCGATTATAATATAATAGAGATTGATGAAGGAAATAATTGGGGTGAATCATGGTTGCGATTATTTTTGCCTAAACGATATGTACGATCCATCTTTGAATTGAAGCCAGATTGGTTTAAACAAGAGGGCATCAAAGGAATTGTCATTGATTTAGATAATACATTGATTCCGTGGGATGTCGAGGAAGTTCCCGACGAAGTGAAAGCGTGGCTGTCATCCTTAACCGAACAAGGTTTGAAAGTCGCGATCATTTCGAACAACAGCCGCGCCCGCGTGAGCCATTTCGCCAAACCGATCAACATTCCGTACATTCACCGTGCAAAAAAACCGTTCAATTTCGGTTTTAAACGCGCCGCCAAAATGATGGGAACATCCCCGGGGGAAATGGCGGTCATCGGCGATCAGTTGGTTACGGACGTGTTTGGCGGGAACTATTTCGGAGCATACACGATTTTAGTGCGACCTCTCGTCGATTCGGATGCTCCGGCAACGAAAATCAATCGATTGATCGAATCGTATATAAAAAGACACTTATACCGTACAGGAAAATGGTCAAGGAGTGTAATCGATGAAAGCTGATTTGATATGCAGCGGATGCGGCGCCACTTTGCAATCGGAAAACGAAGAAGCGGTCGGTTATATACCGAAATCGGCATTGGATCGGGAACAATTGCTTTGCCAAAGATGTTTTCAGCTGCGGCATTACAATAAAAACGTCACCGTTTCCATCGACAGCGACGATTTTTTGAAAATGGTCAGTTCCATTTACGATAAAGAAGGGATCGTCGTCCATTTAATCGATATTTTCGATGTCAACGGTACGTTGCTTTCGAATTTACGACGCATCGTCGGGGATAAAAAAGTGTTTCTCGTCGTCAATAAAATCGATGTTTTGCCGAAATCAACGAATTTCAACAAATTGATGGATTGGTTGGAACGTGAAGTAAAACAACATGGATTAGATGTCGAAAAAATATTTCTCATCTCCGCGGAAAAAGGTTGGTATGTCAACGATTTGGCGATGGCGTTGGAAAAAGAGCGCAATAAACAAGACATTTACGTCGTCGGTGTGACAAATGTCGGCAAATCAACGTTTATCAATCAGCTCATCGAGCGTTCGACACAGATGAAAGATGCGATCACAACTTCATATTTTCCGGGAACCACGTTGAATTTTATCCGCATTCCTTTGGACAAAAACAGCTCGATGATCGATACGCCTGGTATCGTCAATAAAAAGCAAATAACACATTACGTTTCGAACAAAGACTTAAAAATCATCGTTCCGAAAAAAGAAATCAAACCGCGAAATTACCAGTTAAATGCGGAACAAACGTTGTTTTTCGGAGGGCTGGCTCGCCTCGATTACATCAAAGGAAAGCGGCAAACGTTCGTCGGTTATTTTTCCAACGACTTAATGATCCACCGGACGAAATGGAAAAATGCGGACACTTTATACGAACGTCATGTTGGAAAGATGTTGTCGCCGCCTAATGAAGAAACGTTGAAAACATTGCCGAAATTGGTGAAACAATCTTTCCGGATCACCGAACCGGACACCGACATCGTCTTTTCCGGCTTGGGCTGGGTGACGGTCGTTGACGGCAACGCCACCGTCGACGTGTATTACCCGCAAGGTTTATCCGTTTCGCTTAGACGTTCTTTTTATTAAAATAAGGAGTGGCTACGTTGAACTTTCAATTAGGATTGATCGGCTATCCAATCAAACATTCATTATCTCCGTGGATTCATGAAACGTTTTTGGAAAAAACAAACTTGAAAGGGACGTATTCGATCATCGAAATCGAAGAACGTTCCTTTGCAGAAGAAATCGAAAAACTGAAGAAACGTGATATCGACGGTTTTAACGTCACCGTTCCGTACAAAGAGAAAATTATCCCATTTTTAGATGAAATTGATCCGCAAGCGTCCGCGATAGGCGCCGTCAATACCGTGCAAAATAAAGATGGAAAGTGGATCGGCTACAATACGGACGGCATCGGTTATATGCGCTCGCTCATCTCAAAATACCCCGAGTTGAAGAAAGACAAAAACATTGCGATTTTGCTTTTAGGGGCAGGCGGGGCGGCAAAAGGCATCTTGCACGCTTTAGTCGAAAACGGTTATACGAACATAACGATTGCGAATCGTTCGCTCGATCGCGCTAGCGAATTGGCGAAAGCAAACGGACAAATCGAAATCTTACCGTTAAACGATGCGGAAGCGAATTTGGCCGCCTATTCACTCATCATCCAGACGACGTCCGTCGGCATGAAACCGAACGCCGATCGTTCGATCATTTCATTGACGAACGTTCGCAAAGGCGCCATTGTAAGTGACATCGTCTATCAACCGTTGGTGACGAATTTTTTAAAAGAGGCAAGTTTCCATGGCGCCCGCATCCACTTCGGGCACACGATGCTGTTGTACCAAGCCCAATATGCGTTTGAAATTTGGACGGGGATCAAACCGGAAATTGGTACGATGGATGACGAATTAAAAACGATTTTGGAAGGTTGATTCAATTTGCTTACGGGAAAACAGAAACGATTTTTGCGTTCAAAAGCCCATCATTTAAAAGCGATTTTTCAAGTCGGAAAAGATGGGGTTAATGAAAACATGATCAATCAGTTGAATGATGTACTTGAAAAGCGTGAATTGATCAAAGTTCGCGTCTTAAAAAACTGCCTATTGGACAAGGAAACGATTGCCGAACAGCTTGCCGAAGGAACAGGTGCCGAAGTCGTGCAAATGATCGGCAGTCATATCGTTTTATATAAAGAGTCGAAAGAAAATAAGCAAATCATCTTGCCTGAGTGAGCGAAAAAGGTGTACGTATGAAACGTGTTTGTTTATTTGGCGGCACATTCGACCCGCCGCACATCGGACATTTGCACATCGCAGAAAAAGTGTTGGAAATGTTGGATTTGGATGAAGTATGGTTTATCCCGACTTATCATCCGCCCCATAAAGATAAAGCAGAAACCGCAAGCCACCATCGGCTGCAAATGGTTTCCTTGATGATTGAAGGGCAAGAAAGATTCCGTGTCGAAGCGATCGAATTGGAACGGAAAGGAAAATCGTATACGATTGATACGATCGCCCAATTGAAGCGAAAATACCCGAACACGGAATTTTATTTTTTGATCGGGGGCGACCAAGTACAAGAATTGAGCACCTGGAAACGGTTCGACGAACTCGTTGACATCGTTCAGTTTATCGGCGTTGAACGGCCCGGTTATCAGTGGAAAGATGCTCCGTACGTAAAAAAACTATCGATTCCGCTCATCGATGTATCCTCGACGGAAATAAGACAGCGCATCAAAACGGGGCGGCCGTTTTGCCATTTGTTGCACGAAAAAGTGTTTCATTATATAAAGGAGAACGGGCTTTATGGATATCGAAAAAGCGATTGAACTCGTTGAAGCGAACTTGACGAAAGGACGTTTTGAACATACATTAAGGGTGAAAGACACCGCGATTCAATTAGCTGAACAATACGGAGCGCCAATCGACCTTGTGACGATTGCTGCTCTGTTTCACGACTATGCAAAAGATATGGACAAAAACGAATTGAGACGACTTATTATATCTTACGCGTTGCCGGATGATTTATTGGAATATCACCATGAACTGTGGCACGGGCCGGTGGCGGCGAAAATCGTTGAAGATCAACTGCAAATTACAAACGAGGACGTGTTAAACGCCATTTATTATCATACGACCGGCCGGGCCAACATGAGCTTGGTTGAAACGATCATCTTTGTCGCAGATTACATTGAGCCGAAAAGGAGCTTCCCCGGCGTCGAGGATGTCCGTAAAGAAGCAAAACAAGATCTTCACAATGCCGCAAGGCGCGCGCTGAAAAATACGATCCATCATTTGCTCGACAAGGATGCGACGATTCATCCGAATACGTTTTTTGCCTACAATCACTTAACTAAAACAATAGGAGTGAAAGAAGTTTGAAAGATAAAGAAGAATTGCTGAAACTAATCGTATCTGCCTGTGAAGAACGAAAAGCCGAAAATTGCATCGTCTTAAACATGGAAAATTTGACGCCAATTGCCAGCTATTTTCTCATTTGCCATGGAAACAGCGAACGGCAAGTGCAAGCGATCGCCCGCGCCATCAAAGAGGCCGCCTTGGAAAATGGCTTTGATGTCGCAAGCATGGAAGGCTACGAACAAGCCCGTTGGATTTTAATTGATTTGAACGAAATCGTCTGCCACGTGTTCCATCGCGACGAACGGCTCTATTACAATTTGGAGCGGTTATGGGGCGATGCGGAGCAAATTCAAGTTGGGGAAAACAACTGATGGCGCTTTATCAAAATTTCGCTCTTTTATACGACGATTTGATGAAAGACGCGCCTTATGATCAATGGATCGATTTTACGGAACATTTCATCAAAGGCAAACATGTTGGCAAAATCGTCGATTTAGGGTGCGGCACGGGCGAGATCACCGTCCGCTTGGCGCAAAAATATCGACATGTTTACGGCGTCGATCTGTCGGATGCGATGCTTGCCATCGCTGAGCAAAAAGCGCTGGAACGTAACGTTCCGCACATCATGTGGGTGAAACAAGACATTCGACATTTGTCCGGCTTTGAAAACGTCGATCTGTGCATCAGTTATTGCGACGTCATCAATTACATTGTCGAATTAAAAGATATACAGTCCGTATTCATCAACGTGCATCGTAGCCTGAACGATGGGGGACTTTTTATTTTTGACGTCCATAGTTTAAATTACGTAGAAAGTTCCTTGGTCAATCGTACGTTTGCGTACAAAGATGATGAAATCGTCTATATATGGAATTGCGAAGAGGGCGATGTGGAAGGGGAAATGTTCCACGACATGACTTTTTTTTATAAAAAAGATGATGGACCGAAATACGAACGATTTGACGAATTGCACCATCAACGGACGTACGATGTGGAAACATACGCGAACTTGTTAAGGAAGGCGAAATTTTCAAAAATTGCCTTTTACAGCGACTTTTCCGTCGAAAAACCTTTTTCCGAAACAGATAGTGAACGAATTTTTATCGTTGCACAAAAATGACCTGCTACTTTTTTCAATTTGGCGATTTTACAAACGCTCTCGTCTTCACTATGATAAAGACGAGATGGGTGTATAACATCGTACCATTCGTCAGCTGAATTTCGACGGAAAGGGTTCGAAGACAATTGTACGAGTTGGTTCGTAAATACGGTCTGTTCATCATTGCCGTTTGTGGGGCCGTCTTCGTTTATTATTTGACGAATGAAAACGACAAACAGGTTGACGACGAAGTAATCATTAACGAAATGGATCATAACGACCTGTTGGAACGGTTTCAGGCATTTGAAGCTGAAGATGAAGAAAATGGAGAAGATCGATGGTTCGTCGATGTCAAAGGTGAAGTGAAAAAACCAGGTTTGTACGAAGTGGATAAAGACGCACGTGTAAAACACGTCATTGATTTGGCAGGCGGATTCACGGATGAAGCCGCAAGCGAACATGTCAATTTGGCGCAAAAAGTAAGCGATGAAATGGTCATCTATGTACCGAAAAATGGCGAAGAAGACGGATTTTTAAACGAAATGCCGACAGCTACTAACGGTCAATCGATGCAAAAGATAAACGTGAATAAAGCAAGCGCCGAAGAATTGACGCAGCTAAACGGCATCGGACCGGCCAAAGCGGAAGCGATCATCAGTTATCGGGAAGAACACGGACCGTTTAAAAGCGTCGAAGAATTGCTGCAAGTAAATGGCATCGGTGAAAAAACGTTGGAAAACATTCGGGACGACATCACCATTCAATAAAAGAAAGTAGGGTTATCGAAAGTGAAGCGCATCTCTTGGCAACAATATTTCATGGCGATGGCAAAAGTCGTATCGTTAAGAAGCACGTGTACACGGTTAAATGTAGGTGCCATCATTGTCCGCGACAATCGAATCATCGCTAGCGGCTACAACGGTAGTGTCGAAGACAGCGCCCATTGCATTGACGAAGGATGTTACATCGTAAACAACCATTGTGTAAGGACCGTCCATGCGGAAATGAATGCGCTTTTGCAATGTGCCCGGTTCGGCGTAAGAACGGAAGGGACGGAAATGTACGTCACCCACTTTCCGTGTTTGCAATGTTCGAAACATATCATTCAAGCCGGGATTAAGAAGATTTATTACGAATTCGATTATAAAAACGATCCTTTAGCGCTTGAACTTTTGAACGAAGCAAATGTCGCAGTCGAACAAGTGAAATTGAGCGACGTCATCGTGGAACAAAAGCTTTCGTAAATACGATTCGCTGCATGAGGGGGTGAGCGGCCCTATTTTCACATGAAAGGCCATTTCCATCTTTTCGCACTGAGTGCGGCTTTCAGCGTCATCGCCATCAACACGGGCAAATTTTCCCTTTTCCTCGGTGCATGGTTTTTATGGCTCGTTTATTTGTATTTCTCCAAACGGATCAACTTCGTACTATTCGTTTCTGCTTTCTTCAGTTTCTTCTTTTTCCATCACTATTTCCCCGCGTATGACCCCGCAGCTGTCTCTAGACCTTTTCCTGAAAACAAAACGTATACTTTTACCGGAACGATCGTAAGTGACATTGAACGTTCCGAAGAAAAACTGTCATTTACGTTTCTGGAAAACCAAACGGAAACGAAATTAAACGTCGTTTTATTCGATGACGATGAACGAAACAAACGTTTTCCATATACATATTATGCAGTTTGTTCGATCAAAGGAAAATTTTTGACACCGCCTGAAGCGACGAACCCTTTTCAATTTGATATGAGACGTTATTGGTTTGAACAAGGCATAGCGGGACAAATCATCGTCGAATCTGCTGAAGACATCGTATGTACAAACCGCAACCACGTGTTAGGCGCTATTTATACGTTCCGCAAGAACATGCTGCAAAAAGCAAAGGAAACGTTGCACCCGGAATTAAGCGGCTGGCAGCAGGCGTTAATCTTCGGAGATAAGAGCGGGATTGATGAAGGAACGGAAATGCTGTTTCAACGATGGGGTTTGTCGCATCTGTTAGCGATTTCCGGACTGCATGTCGGAATCATCTTGACGATCGTTTACTTCTTTATCATTCGCATTTTTCAATGGACGAAGGAAAAAGCCCGGTTATTCGTTCTCATGTTTTTGCCGGTGTATGCTTTATTGGCGGGCGGTCAGCCTTCCGTATGGCGTGCTTCGTTGATGGCCGTCGTCGTGTTAATCATGCAATGGAAGAAGTGGAAATTGTCGCATGTCGACATGTTAAGCATCGTCTTTTTGACGTTGATTATCGGCGATCGGCATATAATCTTCCATGTCGGTTTTCAATTTTCTTTCCTTGTGACGCTCGGGCTCATCCTTTCCCATGAATGGTTCAAACAAGCGGAAAATCGGTTCGATTTAGGTTTAAAAATCAGTTTTATCGCGCAAATGATGATCGTCCCGCTGCAAATGCACTACTTTTTTTATTTCCAACCGTTGGCGATTTTGCTGAACGTCTTTGTCGTGCCGTATTTTTCGTTGTTTGTCATACCGTTTTGTTTTGTCAGTTTGACGTTCTCTTATTTGCCAAAATATATGGTGACATTTTTGGAAACGTTCTTTTTGAAGCTAAACCAATTCTTCATCGATTTCATCAAAGCGATTGACAAAATGGTGAACGTACCTTTCGTCTCAGGTGAAATTTCACTATTTACGGCTTGTTGCTATTATTTTTTCCTTGTCATGATGATGATTGCGCTGAACAAAAAACGGCACCGCAATGCATTGCTGTATGGTCTAATGCTTACTGCGACATTGACGTTCATCATCGTCAAACCGTACATTTCAAGCGAAGGTTTAGTGACGATGCTCGATATTGGCCAAGGGGACGCTTTTGTCATTGAACTTCCATATCGTAAAGGCGTCTTCCTCATCGATGGCGGGGCGACGTTTGATTTCCAAACGTTTGAACCGAAAGACAACGTCTTTCAACATGTCATTCGTCCGTACTTGATGGGGAGGGGCATCGAAACAATCGACGCCATTTTTGTCACGCATGCCGACTTGGACCACCACGGAAGCATCCGCTACATTTTGGAACATTTTGACGTCAAGGAAGTGATCGTCCATCCGTATTTCAACCTGGAAGATAAAGAGTTCAAAACGTGGAGGCAATTAGGCGCAAAAATTACAAAAGCGAACGTATTCGATGAAATCACGCGGAACGGCCACTCGTTTTACGTTTTAGGGCCGTTAGATGACAAACGGGATGAAAACGACAATTCACTCGTATTATATACGGAAATAGGCAAGGCGCATTGGCTGTTCACCGGGGACATCGGAAAGGAAGTGGAGCGGGAAATCGCATCGCTGTTTCATTTTCTCGATGTCGATATCGTAAAAGTGGCGCATCACGGCAGCGACACGTCGACCGATGAACAATTCTTAAAGACGTTTCGCCCAAAATACGGCTGGATATCGGTGGGAAGAAACAATCGATATGGCCATCCGAAAGAGGAAGTGCTTGAAACATTGGAAACATACGGTGTTACCATTTTCCGAACCGACGAACAAGGGGCCGTCCAATTTATTTTTGACGATGAGAAGGCTTACATCAAACCGTTTTTGAACCAATAAAAAAATGCTGCTCATTCAATGTTGCAGCATTTTTGTTTTTCATTCAGTTCATCACGCTGATGGCCGTCCCTAAGAAGAAAATGAACAAGAAAAATAGGAATGAATAAATAAACCCACTAACGGCGAAAGGAATGTCACTTGTCTTCTCTTGTGGATCTTTTTCGAATTCGTTCATATGTATCCCTCCTATGTATCTGTAGTTAGTATAAGCCAAATGAGGAAAAAATGCCAGTTAAATGTGAAAACTCACGGCATATTCATAGTATAGATCGCCAACGATGAAATATGTTAATATAATGATAAATGATTTTTGCGAGAAATCGTTCATTTTCATCGACTTGTCACAAAATTTTCGGAAAGCAGGTAACGAAATGATCGCTTTTCAAGAAGCAGTGAAACGATTGAAAACGGGCGAGTTGGCGCCTCTTTATTTGCTGTTGGGCACGGAGTATTATTTCATGGAACAATTCAAACGGGCGTTGTTCGAACGATTAGGCGATGATAGCGAAAACATCAACGAGTTTGATTTGCGGGAAATTTCGATCCAACAAGTCATCAACGACCTTGAGACGTTGCCGTTCTTTACGGACAGGAATGTATCGATTGGAGAAAACCCGGTATTTTTGCTCGGCACGAACGAAAAAATTCCCGTTTCGCACGACTTGGCGACGTTCGAAGCGTATATCAAAAATCCTGCTCCGTACAGTACGTTCATATTGCTTGCACCATATGAAAAGCTCGATAAAAGGAAAAAAATCGTCAAATTGTTGTTAAAACACGCGCAAGTTATCGATTGTCAACCGATTAAAGGGCACACATTGCGGAAATGGGTGGAGCAACTGTTAAAAGCGCAAAACATTCAGATGACGGAAAAAGCGCTTCTTCGTTTTGAAGCGGAATTCGGACCGAATTTACATTTGTTGCAAAAAGAAATTGAAAAAATGGCCCATTATATTGGTGAAGGTGGCACGATCGACGAAGAACAATTGATGGAAATCATGTCGAGTTCCGTTGAACAAACGGCAATCGAACTGGCAGACAGCGTTCTGAACAACAATTTGCCAAAGGCGATTAAAATTTACCAACAATTGATCAAATTGAACGAAGATCCGATCGCTATGATCGCATTGCTTAGCTATCAATTCAGGACGATTTTGCAAGTGAAATTGCTCGCGGAAAAAGGGGTGTCTCAGCAACAGATGGCGCGGATGATGAAAGCACATCCATTTGTGATAAAAAAAGCAGCTGAACGGATGCATCGATATGATAAAGAAACGTTATATACGATCATGAATGAACTTGCCGAAACCGATCACTTGATCAAACGCGGGAAAATGCAAAAAGAGATCGCTTTTGAAATTTTGCTTTATCGGCTCGTGAAACATTCGCAAAGCACACCGTCATGAAATGTAAAAAGACGTTAGGCCCCGAGCAGCCTAACGTCTTTTTTCATCAAAATAAAAAATGGCTTCATTCAATATGAAACCATTTTTTTATGAACATACATCAACCGCTGATTTTACGAATTTTTTTCGCAAGGCGCGCTTTTTGGCGGTTGCCGTTGTTGCGGTGGATGACGCCTTTTTGCACCGCTTTATCAATCACTCGGCAAGCTTGTTGGTAAGCAAGCTTGGCATTTTCCAAATCGTTAGCCTCTACGTATTGTTCCACCTTTTTGATCTGGTTGCGCATGTGCGTCTTAACCGGCTTATTACGTAGACGGCGCGTTTCATTGATTCTTACTCGTTTAATGGCAGATTTCAAGTTAGCCATCTTTTCACCTCCAACTATGTTATGCCGCTTATGTTGCCGTTTCTTCAAATATAAAGGCGATATGTAAAACTCGCTATGAAATGGACAAAGTTATTTTATCAAATAACGAATTCGATTTCAACATCATTAACGCATGTTTCCCCTGAAACGTTGAATACTAAAAAGGAATACAAGGTGGAAAGGGAGTTTCAAATGGAACGAGATAGAGGAAACCAATATACCGTACGGACCGATTTAGCGTTTGAAGCGAAAGAAATGTATGTGCAAGAAAAAGCGAAAACGAAAGAAATCAAAGGCGTCCTCTCAAAAGAAGTTGACATCGACGGCATCAAAGTGAGCCACATCGAAATCACGAAAGAAGGGGAAAGAAGAATCCAAAAAAAGGCAGGTACATATATAACGATTTTCACTGACAGCGTCATCGAACAAGATACGAACCGGCAAGCGAAAGTGATCAAAGTGTTGGCCGAAAAGATACGGGAACTATTAAAACTAAACGGCGTAAAAGAAAAGAGCAAAGGTTTGATCGTCGGACTCGGCAACTGGAATGTGACGCCTGACGCGTTGGGGCCGCTTGTCGTCGACAAAATATTAGTGACGAACCATTTGTTTGAACTTCATTATGAAACGGTCAGCGAAGGCTACCGGCCCGTTGCCTCGCTGACGCCGGGCGTCATGGGCGTGACCGGCATGGAAACGAGCGATATCATTTTAAGCGTCATCGACAGATTCCAGCCTGATTTTGTCATCGTCATCGACGCGCTTGCTTCCCGGTCGATTGAACGGATCAACGAAACGATCCAATTGACCGATACGGGAATCCATCCAGGTTCAGGTGTCGGAAACAGGCGGAAAGAAGTGAGCAAAGAAACGTTGGGAGTCCCGGTCATTGCCATCGGGGTGCCGACCGTCGTCGATGCGGTGACGATCGCCAGCGACGCATTCGATTATTTGTTGAAACATCTCGGCAGGGAGTGGCAAGAGAAAGATGCCCCGAGAAAATCGCTTCTGCCGGAAGCAATGCCGATTACACACAAGGATCTTTCCGAAAAGGATTTGCCTTCGCAAAAAGGGAGGGAAACGTTTTTAGGGTTGTTTGGAAATTTGTCAGACGAAGAAAAACGGACGCTATTGCGCGAAGTATTGACACCATTAGGAAAAAACTTGATCGTCACGCCGAAAGAAGTCGATCAATTCATGAAAGACATGGCGCATGTTTTGGCAAGTGGAATCAATGAAGCATTGCACGAATCCGTCCGCGAAGGAAACAGTGGATATTACACGAGATGAAGCCAGTGCGGCAAACGTTAGATGATAGAAGTGAATTTGGTTCTATTGGAAACATACGGCGCATACATTGTAGTAAATGGAAGTTGCGATCGTTATTGTAAAAGTTGGTGTAGCCATGTTGCGTAAAAAAACGTTTCATGCCCGTTTCCTCTTCAATATTTTAATCATTTGCGCTTCTATCATCGTTTTATTTATTGCCATTGGTTTCATGACGACTGCAAAACCTTCTTCAAGGCTCTCGAATGTCTTTTTCGCTAATTGGACAAGCAATCTCGATCAATC
This sequence comes from Bacilli bacterium, assembly GCA_012518125.1. Taxonomy (GTDB): domain Bacteria; phylum Bacillota; class Bacilli; order Bacillales; family Amphibacillaceae; genus Pseudogracilibacillus. The sequence goes on from JAAYTF010000141.1 coordinate 38,215, forward strand.
CGTCTTTTCTTATTTGTACAGCGTCGAAAACAAACCGTATGCGATTTTCGAAGAAACGGCGATCAACCCGTTTTATCACTCGAAAATATCCTTGGAAATGTTTACGAATATTCGCCTTACGGAATTTACCACGTTGATCTCTAAGGAGCTCCCTGGTTTATCGACATATGAACAAAACGTCATCGTAGCTAGCGGCAAACATTTCGATCTCGCTAGCTATGTTCATGAGTCAGGCCCGCCAATTGAAGATATTTTGGAAGAAAGAGAAGCGATTGATGATGCGGAAAATGATGAGACGGAAAATGTCGAGCGCGAGGAAATAGACAAAAAAGTCGTTTTTCTATACAGCAGCCACAATCGCGAATCGTTTTTGCCGCATTTGCCGAAAGAGACCGATCCGAATCGAGCTTACCATAAAGAAGTAAATATTACGAAAGTAAGCGGCCGTTTGGCGGAAAAATTGGCGGAATACAACATCGGCGCCGAAGTGGACGATACCGATTTTATGAACATCTTGCATGAAAAAGGGTGGACGTACGGAAAGTCTTACGATGCATCGCGCACCGTCGTCGAAGCGGTGGTGAAAGAGAACCAAGATATAAAATATATGTTTGATATTCACCGCGACAGCCTTCCTTATGAAAAAACGACGATTAAAAAGGACGGAAAATCATACGCTACGCTGCTTTTTGTCATCGGCGCCGAAAATAAAAATTATGAAAAAAATCTTAAACTGGCGACGACATTGCATTACATGTTGGAAGAGAAGATGCCGGGACTGAGCCGTGGCGTGATCACGAAAGAAGGTCCGCGATCAAACGGCGTCTATAATCAGGATTTGTTGGAGACTGCATTGCTCATCGAAGTCGGCGGCTATGATAATCATTTGGAAGAATTGTACCGGACGATCGATATTTTCGCGGAAGTGTTCAGCGATTATTATTGGGGTGCGGAAAAAGTAAGCAAATAGGAGGTCTATGATGCGTCTTATTGTCAGGTTGCTCATTTTGGTCATCTGCTTTGCTTTCGGCGTCGTTTTCGGTTTGATGCTTCAACCGAATGATACGGATGAAGCGTTTTTAGATGATGAACAAATCAGAGAAACGACCGTGTTAACCGTAGATGAATGGGCTGAAGCCGAGCTTGCCACCTTGCCCGATGATCGCAGTACCCATCCGATTGAAAAAATGGCCGACGCTTTTGAAAAAATAACGGACGGATTTTTTGAAAGTGTCGTCCATGTCCTTTCCGCCATCTCGGAAAAAGTATTGTCGTAACGAAAGAAATCGGGCCGACTTCTGCACTGTTACGCATTCATGTGAAAATTGCAACAATTTTTCTGAATTGATATAATCATGTAAGCTAAACTATTATATTTTAAGATTGTTCGCAGTGTAGGAGTTGAACACGGTTTATGACGAAACGTAAAAATGTACGCAATTTTTCCATCATCGCGCATATCGACCACGGAAAATCGACTTTGGCCGATCGCATCTTGGAAAATACAGGGGCGATTAGCGAACGGGAAATGAAAGAACAGTTTTTGGATGCGATGGATTTGGAACGTGAACGCGGCATCACGATCAAATTGAATGCCGTGCGTTTGAATTATAAAAGCAAAAATGGCGAATCGTATGTGTTCCATTTGATCGACACACCTGGTCACGTCGATTTTGCTTACGAGGTGTCCCGCAGTCTTGCGGCATGCGAAGGAGCGATTTTGGTCGTCGATGCCGCGCAAGGGATCGAGGCGCAGACGTTGGCAAACGTCTATTTAGCGTTGGACAATGATCTTGAAATTATCCCCGTCATCAATAAAATCGATTTGCCAAACGCAGACCCTGAGCGTGTTACCGAAGAACTCATCGATGTGTTGGGCATCGATCCCGATGAAGTGATCTTAGCTTCCGCAAAAGAAAATATCGGCATCGATGAAATTTTAGAGGCGGTTGTGGAACGGATCCCGCCACCGGAAGGCGATCCGGAAAAGCCGTTGAAAGCGTTGATATTCGATTCGTTGTACGATCCGTATCGCGGCGTGATCGCCTACATTTCCATCAAAGAAGGAACGCTCTGCGTCGGCGATAAAATTAAAATGATGTCCACGGGCAAAGAATTTGAAGTCGTCGAGCTTGGGGTCAATACGCCGAAAGAAGAGAAAAGGGAATTTTTGACCGTAGGCGACGTCGGCTACTTGACGGCATCGATCAAAGATGTGAAAGATACAAATGTCGGGGATACGATCACCCATGCGGAAAATGGCGCCGACGAACCTTTGCCGGGATACCGAAAACTGAACCCGATGGTATTTTGCGGTTTATACCCCGTCAGTTCGGATGATTACACTGCATTGAAAGAAGCACTGGAAAAATTGCAGCTGAACGATTCATCGCTTCATTTTGAGCCGGAAACTTCACAAGCGTTAGGCTACGGGTTCCGCACCGGCTTTTTAGGATTGTTGCATATGGAAATCATTCAAGAACGGATCGAACGTGAATTCAACATCGAAATCATCACGACCGCTCCAAGCGTCGTCTACGAAGTGAGAAAAACGAACGGTGAAGTCCTCTTCATCGACAACCCGTCGTTCATGCCGGAACGTCAAGAAATCGAAGAAATATTGGAACCATACGTGAAAGCTTCGATCATGGTGCCGCACGAATTTGTCGGTGCCGTCATGGAGCTTTGCCAACGGAAACGCGGACAATACATTGACATGCAATATTTGGACGATATTCGCGTCAACATCACATACGAACTTCCGCTTTCGGAAATCGTATTCGACTTTTTCGACCAATTGAAGTCCAACACAAAAGGGTATGCTTCGCTCGATTATGAATTCATCGGCAACCGCCCGTCCGACCTCGTGAAAATGGACATTTTGCTGCATGGCGATCCAATCGATGCGTTATCGACGATTGTCCATCGCGATTTCGCCTACAATCGTGGCAAACAGATGGTAGAAAAATTGAAAGATTTGATTCCACGGCAACAATTTGAAGTGCCGGTCCAAGCTGCGATCGGCAACAAAATCATCGCCCGTTCAACCATTAAAGCCGTGCGTAAAGACGTAACCGCAAAACTGTATGGCGGGGACGTGACCCGTAAACGGAAATTGCTTGAAAAGCAAAAGGAAGGGAAAAAACGGATGAAGATGGTCGGATCGGTCGAAATTCCACAAGAAGCATTCATGGCCGTCTTGAAATTGGATGATGAAAAATAATAAATTTTTTTGAAAACATAGTATGCCAAATACTATGTTTTTCGCTATTTAGCACGGTTCATGTTGATTGACAAAAAAATGGCTTTTTGTTAAGTTAATAGTAGCATTAGCACTCTACACCGACGAGTGCTAACAGGGGTGTTTTTCATGCTTACAGAGCGAGAAAGTTTAATTCTGCAAATCATTATCGATGATTTCGTCAAGACGGCGCATCCCGTAGGTTCGAGGAAACTCGCCAAAAACGAACGGATCAACTTGAGTGCTGCCACGATCCGCAATGTGATGGCCGATTTGGAAGAGAAGGAATTGTTGGAAAAAACCCATACGTCATCTGGGAGAATTCCATCCGAAAAAGGCTACCGTTATTATGTCGACCATTTCATCTCACCGGCGATCAACGACAATTTGAATGTCATCACGCATGTCATTCAGGACAACATTATTGAACTCGAACGCGTCGTACAATTATCTGCGGAAATTTTGTCGCAGTTGACGAATTATACAGCCATCATCCTGGGACCGGATGAAACGGATGCAACGTTGAAACAAGTGCAGCTTTTGCCGTTGTCATCGAACACCGTCGTCGCCATTTTGGTGACGAGCACGGGTCATGTCGAACATAAATCATTTACGATACCACACGAAATTAGCGTAAGCGATTTGGAAAAAACGGTTAATATATTAAATGAACGGCTCGTCGGCATTCCGATCGTCAAGCTGACGCACGCGCTTGAAACCGAAGTTTACGACATCATGCGCAAACATATCAAAAATTACAAATTGATGTTTGAATACATCAAAAACGTCTTGACGTACGAAGAATCCGTCAAAGTATACATCGACGGACAGGCGAATTTGTTGATGCAGCCGGAATTTAAAGATGTTGAAAAAGTATATGATTTTTATTGTTTTTTGGAACAAGAGGAAGCGATTATTGATTTGTTGAAGGATATCCAGGACGGATTGCAAGTGAGAATCGGCCAGGAAAACGAAGTCGAAGCGGTGAAAGATTTGTCATTGATCGCATCGACGTACCGGCTTTCGACCGATCGACTAGGAACGATCGCGTTGATCGGGCCGACGCGCATGGATTATCGAAAAGTGATCGCACTGTTAAAATCGCTGTCGCGTGAATTGACGACTTTGTTTGCCGAAGGCCAAACCACTTGATGTGAAATTGGTTTATTTTGTGGTCGATTCATGTTATCGTGTAACGTGGGGATAAATTGTTGGAGGTACTTACAATGGCTGAAAAAGAGCAAATGGAAATGACAGAAAACGAAATGGAAGCACTTGATGAAGCAACGAATGGCGCGGCGGAAACGGCTAATGACGACGAACAAAACGAACCGAATGAATATAATATCAACAAAGAAACAATGAATAGCAACAAGGAAACAATGAAAGATAGTGATGAGGAAGCAAACGACGAAGAAAAGGACGGGGAAACGGACGAACAAGACACCGAACAACAAACCGACCTTGAAGCGGAAGAGACAATCGATGCGCAGGCATTGCAAGAAGAAAATGATACGTTGAAAGCGCAATTGGACGTATTGAAAGATCGTCTCTTGCGCTTGCAAGCTGAATTTGACAACTATCGCAAAAGGACCGAAAAAGAACGCCTTGAAGCGAAAAAATACGAGGCAGAAGCACTGGCTTCTGAGCTTTTGCCGGTCTTGGACAATTTTGAGCGCGCATTGAAAACCGAAGTCGATGAAAGCAGCAAAGGCTTTTATGACGGTGTGAAAATGGTGTATGAACAGCTATTGGAGGCGCTCAAAACGCAAGGCGTCGAACAAATGGATGTGTTGAACAAACCATTCGATCCGAATTTGCATCATGCTGTTATGCAAGATGAAAATGATTCGGTCGAATCAAATATCATTACGGAAGAGTTTCAAAAAGGGTACATGATAAAGGATAAAGTACTTCGGCCTGCAATGGTTAAAGTAAATAAATAAATGTTACGACACAAAGGAGAGTTCGAGGAATGAGCAAAATTATCGGAATTGACCTTGGTACAACCAATTCATGTGTTGCAGTCATGGAAGGTGGAGAGCCTGTCGTCATACCTAACCCGGAAGGAAATCGTACGACACCATCCGTTGTCGCATTCAAAGATGGTGAACGTTTAATCGGGGAAGTTGCGAAACGTCAAGCGATCACGAACCCGAATACGATTCAATCGATCAAACGCCATATGGGTTCGGATTACAAAGTGAACATAGAAGGAAAAGAATATACGCCGCAAGAAATTTCGGCGATCATTTTGCAATATTTGAAAAGCTATGCAGAAGATTACATCGGCGAAAAAGTGACGAAAGCGGTTATTACGGTTCCAGCATACTTCAACGACGCACAGCGGCAAGCGACCCGCGATGCTGGAATCATCGCCGGTTTAGAAGTGGAACGTATCATCAACGAACCGACTGCCGCTGCACTCGCTTATGGCATCGATAAAGAAGAAGACCAAACGATTTTAGTGTATGACCTCGGCGGCGGTACATTCGACGTATCCATCTTGGATATCGGCGACGGTACGTTCGAAGTCATCGCCACGGCAGGGGATAACCAGCTTGGAGGAGATGACTTCGACCAACGCATCATCGATTACATGGTCGATGAGTTCAAAAAACAGCACGGCATCGACTTGTCGCAAGATAAAATGGCCATGCAGCGCTTAAAAGAAGCGGCGGAGAAAGCGAAAATCGATCTCTCCGGCGTAACGCAAGCGCAAATTTCGTTGCCGTTTATCACAGCGGGAGAATCTGGTCCATTGCACTTGGAAATGACGTTAAGCCGTGCAAAATTCGAAGATTTGACGCGCGATCTCGTCGAAAGAACGATGATTCCGGTGCGCAACGCACTTAAAGACGCGGACTTAACACCGCAAGACATTGATAAAGTCTTGTTGGTCGGGGGATCGACGCGCATCCCTGCAGTCCAAGAAGCGATTAAACGGGAAATCGGCAAAGAACCTTCCAAAGGCATCAATCCTGACGAAGTGGTCGCTTTAGGTGCAGCCATCCAGGGCGGCGTGTTGCAAGGGGATGTCAAAGACGTCGTATTACTTGACGTGACACCGTTGTCGCTCGGAATTGAAACGATGGGAGGCGTGACAACCCGCCTCATTGAACGCAATACGACGATTCCGACAAGCGCTTCGCAAATCTTTACGACGGCGGCGGATAACCAGACGGCGGTCGATATTCACGTCGTCCAAGGTGAACGGGAAATGGCTGCGGACAACAAAACGTTAGGCCGTTTCCAATTGACGGGTATCCCGCCAGCGCCAAGAGGCGTGCCGCAAATTGAAGTCACCTTCGACATTGACGCAAACGGCATCGTCCACGTCCGGGCGAAAGACTTGGGAACGAACAAAGAACAGTCGATTACGATCAAAGCTTCTTCCGGTCTTTCCGAGGAAGAAATTCAACGGATGATCAAAGAAGCGGAGGAAAACGCTGAACAAGACAAAAAACGTCGTCAAGAAGCGGAACTCCGCAACGAAGCGGACCATTTGATCTTTACGACCGATAAAACATTGAAAGACCTCGGCGACAAAGTGTCCGATGCTGAAAAACAAGAAGTTGAAAAAGCGAAAGAAGAGTTGAAATCGGCTCTGGAAGGACAAGACATCGAAGCAATCAAACAGAAAAAAGAAGCGCTCGAAGAGAAAGTGCAGCAGCTTTCCGTGAAGTTATATGAGCAAATGTCTAAGCAACAACAAGCAAACCAAGCGGACGCAACGTCTCAAGGAAAAGCAAACGATGATGTCGTTGATGCGGATTACGAAGAAGTGGACGATGACAAAAATTAAGCTGACAACAAATATGCGTATATCGTCTTGGAAGTCAAAGTCAGGTTTAACTTGACTTTGACTTTTTTTAAGACCGATTTAAGCATAAGCAACCTTACACGAATCTATTTGCGAACATACACTGATTAATGATAAGATAAATTAATTGAAGAAATGCTATCGGGAGAGTGAACGATTTGAGTAAGCGTGATTATTACGAAGTTCTCGGGGTTGATCGCAACGCTACCAAACAAGAAATAAAAAAAGCGTATCGAAGACTGGCACGTAAATATCATCCCGATGTCAATAAATCGCCGGATGCCGAAGAAAAATTTAAAGAAGTAAAAGAAGCGTACGAAGTATTAAGCAACGATGAAAAACGCGCGCAATACGACCGCTTCGGCCACGCCGGCCCGCAAACAGGAACCGATGGATTCGGCGGATTTGGCGCTGAAGATTTCACTGGTTTCGGTGACATATTTGATATGTTCTTTGGCGGCGGCAGAAGAAAAGATCCGAATGCGCCGCGCCAAGGCGCCGATATTCAATATACGATGACGTTGGAATTTGAAGAAGCGATCTTTGGCAAAGAAACGGAAATTTCGGTTCCGCAAGAGGAAACATGTCAAACATGTAACGGCTCGGGGGCCAAACCGGGCACTTCGCCGCAAACGTGCCATTATTGCCATGGCACCGGTCAAATCAACACGGAACAAACGACCCCTTTCGGCAGAATCGTCAATCGGCGCGTATGCCACCATTGCCACGGTACGGGTAAAATCATTTTAGAAAAATGTCAAACTTGCCACGGTACGGGCAAAGTGAAGAAACATAAGCGGATCAAAATCTCCATCCCGGCTGGAATCGATGACGGTCAACAAATACGCATCGCCGGAAAAGGCGAACCTGGCATCAATGGTGGCCCACCTGGTGATTTGTACGTCATCATCCGCGTCAAAGAGCATGAATTTTTCAAACGCGATGGCGATGATATTTTCCTAGAAATACCGATCACCTTTTCCCAGGCGGCGTTGGGGGATGAAATCGAAGTTCCGACGGTGCACGGGAAAGTGGCTTTTAAAATCCCGGCCGGTACGCAAACGGGAAAAACGTTCCGCCTGCGCAACAAAGGTGTGCCGAATGTGCGCGGTTATGGCCAAGGTGACCAATATGTGAAAGTTCGCGTCGTCACACCGACGAATTTGACGGAAGAACAGAAAGAGTTGTTCCGCAAATTGCACGAGTTAAGCGATAAAGAGCCGTTGAATGAAAATGAAGATTCATTTTTTGCACGGTTTAAAAAAGCGTTCAAGTTAGACTAATTTATGCTGAAGGTCCGGTGGTCAATCATGGAATGGAATGAAGTTATCATTGATACGACGCAAGAGGCGAAAGAAGCGGTTGCAAACATCTTGAATGAATTCGGAGCAAACGGCGTCGTCATCGATGAACCAATTGCTTTTTCTGAAAAAGAACTGAGATTCGGCGAAATATATGAATTGGAAAAAAAGCACGAATCAAAAAACGGCGTCATCATTAAAGCTTATTTTTTGGATGATGAAAATTGGGAGAGTTTGAACGAAAAAATCATTGCGCGAATCAACGAATTAGCGACATATCAAATCGATATCGGCGCATGGTCCATTTCTGTCAAACGCGTCAAACAATCGGATTGGGAAAATGAATGGAAAAAATATTTTAAACCGCTACGAGCAACCGAGCGTTTTACGATCGTTCCGACGTGGGAAAACTATCAAAAAGAATCCGACGACGAAATGCTCATTTTCATGGATCCCGGGATGGCATTCGGCACAGGTTCACATGCGACGACGAAGCTGAGTCTAGAAGCGCTGCAAAAAGTCATCCGACAAAATGATACGGTCGTCGATGTCGGCTCGGGTTCCGGCATATTAAGCATTGCAGCCTGCCATTTAAAAGCCGGGCGCGTTTATAGCTTCGATCTTGATCCGGTTGCGGTAAGCAGCACAAAACGGAATCGCGATTTAAACGGGTTTACGAAGCAAATTATCGTGCAAAAAAACGATTTGTTAAAAGGGGTTCAATTTGCTGAACCGGTGGACGTGATCGTCGCCAATATTCTCGCGCATATCATTTTAAATTTGATTGTTGATGCGAATCGTGTGCTCAAAACGAACGGTTATTTCATCGTCTCCGGGATCATCCAAAAAGAAACGGAAACGGTTAAAAAGAGATTGAAAGAACATGGTTTTGCCATCGTCGAAACATTGAGGGAAGGCCATTGGACGACCATGATCGCCCAAAAACGAGATAGTAGGTGACAAGATTGCAAACTTATTTTGTCGCGGAAGAAAATTGGCGGGAAAATGAAGTGTCCATCACCGAAGATGCGCATCACATCATCCGTGTCATGCGTTACAACATCGGGGATCAAATCATTTGTGTACATCCTGACAGGAAGATGGCCAAATGTGCCATTACCGAATTAAACAAGCAAGACGGTATCGTTCGGGCAACGATTATCGAATGGCTCGATGTCGATAACGAATTGCCAGTGAACGTCACCATTTTGCAAAGTTTGCCAAAAGGAAACAAATTGGAATTCATCATCCAAAAAGGTACCGAGCTCGGTGCAAGTCGGTTTTTTTTATTTGCATCCGAGCGGTCGATCGTAAAATGGGACGAAAAAAAAATAAAAAATCGTCTTGAACGATATGAAAAAATCGCCAAAGAAGCGAGTGAACAAGCGAAACGCAACATGATCCCCGAAATTCTATATGTTGAAAATTTGCATGATTTGCTAGATAATTTAAATGACGTAAAAGGAAGCAAATTAATCGCTTATGAAGATGAAGCAAAACGGGAACCTGCGACATCTTTGGCAACGCAATTGAAAAACGTTGAAACAAACGGGGAAATCCTCGTTGCAATCGGACCTGAAGGCGGTTTTTCCGAAGAGGAAGTGAAACTGTTTCAAAACAACGGTTTTGTTCCCGTCCGTTTGGGCAAACGGATCCTACGTACGGAGACGGCTCCGTTATACGTATTAAGCGCGATTTCGTATCATTTTGAAGAATTGGAGTGAACAAGATGCCGACAGTGGCTTTTCATACACTAGGTTGTAAAGTGAATTTTTACGAAACAGAAGGCATATGGAACATGTTTAAAGAGCACGGTTATGAACGCGTCGATTTTGACGAGACCGCCGACGTCTACGTCATCAATACGTGCACCGTCACAAACACCGGTGACCGAAAAAGCAGACAAATGATTCGTCGCGCCGTAAGGAAAAATCCCGACGCGATCATTTGCGTTACTGGCTGTTACGCGCAAACTTCCCCGGGTGAAGTAATGGAAATAGACGGCGTCGACATCGTCGTCGGCACGCAAAACCGCAAAAAAATGCTCGAACTAATCGAAGAGCATAAAAAGACGCGGTTGCCGATCAATGGCGTGGAAAACATCATGAAAACGCGCGTGTTTGAAGAAATGGACGTTCCGACTTTCGCCGACCGGACCCGCGCTTCTTTGAAAATTCAAGAAGGGTGCAACAATTTCTGTACATTTTGCATCATTCCGTGGTCGAGAGGACTGTTGCGTTCACGAGATCCCGAAAAAGTGATCGAACAAGCCCAAAAGTTGGTCGATGCAGGTTATAAAGAGATCGTCTTGACGGGCATTCATACTGCAGGCTACGGCGAAGATTTGCCTGATTACAGTTTTGCCGACCTTTTATGTGATTTGGAAACAAAAGTGGACGGTTTAAAACGAATCCGCATCTCATCCATCGAAGCAAGCCAAATCACCGACGAGGTCATCGACGTCTTGAAAAATTCGACGAAAATCGTCCGTCATTTGCATATACCATTGCAATCCGGATCGCAATCTGTACTTGCCCGCATGCGCCGCAAATATTCGCCTTCCTTCTACAGAGAACGTGTGGAAAAAATACGCGAAGTGTTGCCGGGGCTTGCGATCACATCCGATGTCATCGTCGGCTTCCCTGGCGAAACGGAAGAAGAATTTCAAGAAACTTACGATTTCGTCAAACAAATCGGCTATGCGGAGCTTCACGTCTTCCCATATTCAAAACGGACCGGTACACCGGCAGCGCGCATGCCAAATCAAGTCGAAGAAGAGACGAAGGAAAAGCGTGTGCAAAAAATGATTGAACTTTCCAATGAATTGGCGTTGACGTATGCAAAACAGTTCGAAGGGGACGTACTGGAAGTCATACCGGAAGAAGAAAGCAAAGAACGTGAAGGATATTTGGTCGGTTATACGGACAACTATTTGAAAGTCGAATTTTTGGCACCGAAAGATTTGATCGGATCGATCGTTCGCGTAAAAATTCTAAAAGCCGATTACCCGTTGAATGAAGGGACGTTCGTCAAAGTCGTCGATCCCGCTCAAGTCGCGCAAGTTTGATTCGATAAAATTAATGTTGACCGGAGTTTCGCATTGTACTATAATTGAAACAAGCATAAACTTTTTATGCTTGTTTTCTTTTTTTATTTTTTTTTGTTCTCCGGAGGGAGGGAAATTTCGTGTCAAATACTACTCGAATCCGTGAAAACGAATCGCTTGAAGATGCTTTAAGACGTTTTAAACGAAATGTGTCTAAAAGTGGGACGTTGGCTGAATATCGTAAACGTGAATATTACGAAAAGCCTAGCGTACGCCGCAAGAAAAAATCGGAGGCGGCAAGACGTAAGCATCGTTAAGAAATTGAGGGTTCTTTATGTCATTGAATGAAACATTAACCGAACATATGAAAGAAGCGATGAAAACGAAAGATAAAGTGCGTCTCAGCGTCATTCGTATGATTCGAGCGGCTTTGCAAAATGAAGCGATCAACAAAGGTGTAAAAACGTTGTCCGAAGTGGATGAACTGTCCGTGCTTGCTCGCGAAGTGAAACAACGCAACGATTCGCTCGAACAATTCAAAAAAGCTGGACGCGATGATTTAGTCAAGCAAGTTGAAAAAGAGCTGGAAATCTTAAAAGCTTACATGCCCGAGCCATTGAGCGACGAAGAATTGGAAGACTTGATCAAACAAGCAATCGAACAAACGGGGGCGACGGACAAAAAAGATTTCGGCAAAGTGATGGGCGTTGTCATGCCGCAAGTGAAAGGCAAAGCGGATGGCGCGCGCGTCCAAAAGCTTGTACAAAAACTGCTTTCGTAAACAACAACCTTCATCAATCTTTACATTGATGAAGGTTTTTTAATGTTTTCTGGCGAAAAATAAGTGCTTAAAGAAACCGTTTATGTTACGATGTTGTTATCAATATCCAATCTTCGCCCAAAAGAGGATGGTGATTCAGGATGGTTCGTTTCCGAAATCCATCGATGTTCGTATTATCGGCCTTCTTCGTTTTTCTGTTGATGTTTCCGGCTTCCTTGTTTGGCCAAGAAGGCGAAGGAAAATTGGTTTATGTCATACCAGTTGAAAAAGAAGTGGAACGAGGGCTGGAAGCATTTTTGAAACGGGCGGTCGACGAAGCGATGGAAGAAGGCGCTAACCACATCATTTTTGAAATCGACACCCCGGGTGGGCGGGTCGATTCGGCAGGCCAAATCGGCAAATTGCTTAAAGACATTGACGTACCGACTACCGCATTCATCGTCAACAACGCACTGTCAGCCGGTTCGTATATCGCGCTCAATTTGGATACGATATACATGAAACCGAATGCAACGATGGGGGCAAGCGGGGTCATCACCGCCGACGGCAACGCCGCCGACAAAAAAGCGCAGTCGGCATGGATCGCTGCGATGAAAAGCGCCGCCGAAGCAAGCGGTCGTGACCCGATTTATGCGATTGCTATGGCTGATGAATCGATCGACCTTCCTGAATTGAATAAACCTCCGGGCGAATTTTTGACGCTTACGGCAAACGATGCGCTAAAGGTGGGGTATGCCGAAGGAATTGTGAATAATCGCGAAGAACTTTTACACGCGTTACAACTCACCGGGGCAAAAGTCGTTGAAGCGGAAACGACGTTGGCGGAAGAAATCGCCAGGTTTGTGACGAATCCGATCGTCATCCCGATCTTGCTTTCCATCGCGAGCATCGGCTTGATCGCTGAATTGTACACCCCTGGGTTCGGCATCGCCGGAACGATGAGTCTCATCGCTTTATTTTTATTCTTTTACGGCCACATCATCGCTGGTCTCGCTGGATTAGAAGCGATCGTTTTATTTATCATTGGCCTGATACTAGTCATCTTGGAACTGTTCGTTCCCGGCGGCATTTTAGGGATCATCGGGGGAATAGCCATCGTCGCTTCGGTCTTTATTGCCGGCTACGATTTTACGTTCATGGCGATCAGTATATTGATCGCCTTTATGGCGGCACTTGTCACCTTTATCATTTTCTACCGCTCGGTCGGATTGGAAAAAGGGCTGTTTCGAAAGCTCATTTTGCGTGATCG
>JAAYTF010000192.1 GCA_012518125.1 Bacilli bacterium
CTTTACACAAAATTTTATACATCATCGGCGAAATAATAGAATATATTTAACTAACACAATAATAGAAAGACATTATAATGTAAGCGCTTAATATTAGGAAGGGGGTATATGGGTGCTTAGAAAAATTACGAGTTTCCTTTTTTTAGCGCTGCTATCCGTTGCGTTAATAGCTTGTGGAAATAAGGAGGGGTCGTCAGAACAGTCAGGATCGGATTCAGGTAGTGGAGAAGGTCTTGATTCAAATATCGTCACAATCGCAACCGGTGGAGCATCCGGTCCATACAACATAATTGCTACAGCATTGGCGGATGTGTATACAAATAAATTTGATGTAAACTCCCGGACACAAACAACAGGAGCGTCTGTTGAGAACTTGAATTTATTAGCCCAGGGTAAAGTCGAGATGGCTTTCGTCATGGCTGATGCTCTGACACAGGCGGTAAATGGAGAGGAAGCCTTTTCTGAACCGATTGAAAATGTTCGCCATGTCGCCACTTTATATCCAAATGTAGTCCAAATTGTTGCCCGAGCAGATGCCGGAATTGAGACGATTGAAGATTTGAAAGGCAAACGAGTAGCAGTTGGTGACCAGGGTTCTGGTGTAGAAGTAAATGCTCGCGTTCTGTTAAACGGTCATGGCATTACGTATGATGATATGCAAGTTGACTATTTAGGTTATGCTGAAGCTGCGGATGGATTGTCAGCGGGCACAATTGATGCTGCATTCTTGACAAGTGGATTACCGAATGCTTCAGTATTAGAACTTGCAGAGACCGTTGATATCACGATTGTATCTGTAGATGCGGATAAAATTGAGGAAATTGCTAAAGACCATCCATATTTTATACCTTATGAAATCCCTGCCGACACGTACGGTAATGCTGAACCAGTGCCAACAGCGGCTGTACCAAATATGCTCGTTGTTCGGGAGGATTTAAGTGAGGAAGATGTATATCAATTAACGAAAACCTTCTTTGAAAGTTTAGACACACTGGTTAATGCTCACCAGGCTGCTGCGGATATTTCATTAGAAAATGCCCAGTTAGGAATCGTTGCACCGATTCATCCGGGTGCTGAACGGTACTACAATGAACAGTAAGGGGAAAAAAGGCTGGAAAGGGAGCGCAATTTTCATCGTGCTCCTTTTCCTTCTCTTTTTTCGTATACCCGTGATCGAAATTGCAGGTGAAAATCAAACTCTTTATATAAAAGAGAAAGAGTTTAAAATCGGCTGGATTCATTCCGTTGAGAAAGAAGAATGGTTTGAAATCTATGAACGAAGAAAAAATGAACTCGTTTTAACCGATACGTATTTTAAAACATTTGGCGCGGGAACCCCGTACTTTGAGAAAACTGTTGTTACGGAAAATGGCTTTGTTCGCATGAAGATTGATCAGCACTTTCCTTCCTTAACGATCACCGTATCTGAAAATGTGAAAACATCGGTTTTCATTGAAGACCGTCAGATCCCTTTATACGAATACTTTGCAGATTATGAAACTGTAACTATTCGAATCGACTATTTGCCGATATGGCGATATATGGGGGTGACATTCATATGAGCAGTGATAAACAATTAGTAGCCGATGCGGAAAAAATATCTGAAGAACAGATTCAGAAGGTTTTGGAAAAATATGATGCAGATTCAAAAATCCGGTCGATTGATCATAAAGGAATCAACTGGTTTTTATTTGTGTTTGCCATTTTGTTTGCCCTTTATCATTTTTATGCAACCTTCAACCCTTTACCGACACTTTTGCATCGGGCCATCCATTTACTTTTTGCCTTAGGATTTGTGTTTTTACTCTATCCAACGTTTAAAAATCAAGAACGCAGGAAAATTCCTGTTTACGATTGGATTTTATTTGGATTAGCCATCCTTTCTTGTGTTTACTTGTTTGTAGAATATCAAGATATTGTAACGACACGCGGTGGTATTGCGAATACAACGGACATTTTGATGGCGATTTTGACGGTCCTTCTTATCCTAGAGGCTGCGAGGCGTGTTGCGGGATGGATCTTACCGATTTTGGCTTTGATTTTTCTTTCGTATCCATTTTTCAGTCACCAGGACTGGCTGCCGCGAATGTTAATGACAAGACCTTTTGATTTAGCGGATATTTTTGGTCAGCTGTATACAAAAACAGAAGGACTTTTTTCAACGGCCATTGGTGCATCCGTGCAATTTATCTTTCTGTTTATCATCTTTGGGTCATTCCTCGCAAAATCCGGAATGGGGAAATTTTTTAATGACTTAGCTCTCGCTTTAACCGGTCAACAACAAGGTGGGCCGGCAAAAGTAGCCGTTGTCTCCAGTGCTTTCATGGGATCGATCAACGGTTCGGCTGTTGCCAATGTTGTTGGAACTGGAGCATTTACAATTCCGCTGATGAAAAAGATCGGTTATAACAAAAACTTTGCCGGTGCTGTTGAAGCGAGCGCCTCGGTCGGAGGACAAATCCTCCCTCCTGTAATGGGCGCAAGCGCCTTTATTATGGCGGAAACAACGGGGATTTCGTATGCGACAATTGCATTAGCTGCAGTAATCCCGGCAATTTTATATTTTACAGGCGTCTTAATGCAGGTTCATTTTCGCGCCGGGAAAACGAATTTGAAAGGTTTACCGAAAGCGGATCTCCCTCGTTTGAAGAACGTGTTGAAAGATGGCTGGCATTTAACGATTCCGATCATTGCTTTAATTGCTTTTCTGGCAATGGGACTTCCTGTTTCCTTTGCTGCTATTTATACGATAGGAACAACGGTAATTGTATCGTGGTTTAGAAAGCATACGCGCATGAGATTCAAAGATATCCTGGATGCTTTGGCAGACGGAACCCGACAAGCTTTATCCACAATCATTGTCTGTGGTGTAGTAGGGATTATCATCGGAGTAGTGAACTTAACGAGTTTTGGCGCTACTTTAACCGCTGCAATTACGCAGCTTGGTGCCGGATCCTTATTTTTCACCTTGTTCTTAACAATGCTCGCATCGATTATCCTCGGTATGGGCTTACCATCCATTCCGGCTTATATCATCACTTCAACAATGGCTGCACCGGCACTGGCTGAATTTGGCGTTCCTGTGCTGGTAGCACACATGTTTGTCTTCTATTTTGGTATTTTTGCGAATATCACTCCACCTGTTGCTTTGGCTGCTTTTGCAGGTGCAGGTCTTTCAGGTGGAGACCCAATGAAGACAGGATTCAATGCCATCCGTCTTGCCCTTGCAGGTTTCATTGTGCCCTATATCTTTGTATATAATCCGGCGTTGATGATGATTGACCCGGCAGGTCTGGCAACGAATGCCACGGAATTCCCGTTTGCGAATAAAAGTGATATTCTCATCGTAACGATCAGTTCCTTCCTCGGGGTCATCGGAGTGGGAGCAGCATTAGAAGGTTATTTTAAAACACATATGAATATGATCACGCGTGTCATTATTGCTGCTGGATCACTACTGTTAATTATTCCGGAGTTGATCACTGATATCATCGGTTATTCATTGGTACTGTCTATGTTTTTGATCAATTATTTAAAAAGCC
>JAAYTF010000142.1 GCA_012518125.1 Bacilli bacterium
ATTCCCCTGTCTCCCGGTCACGGTAATAATTACGATTTAATTCAATCTCTCCGAAGAGACTAGTTATATGATATTTTCTTTTATCAATGAGTCGATAGCGTTTTTTATCTCGTTCTTCTGCAATCTGCTTGTCCATGTCCTCTAATAGTGTTTTCATGACCTTTGAGAAGGTTTCCTGTAATTGCCTCCAAACTAATTGCTCAATCTGTTTTAAATTTGGATATACTGTGTTATTCTTTTGCATGAGGGGTTACTCCTTTGTTTGTGATTTAGTTTTGGTTGACTAAGATTCTACCAAGGAGTAACCCTCTTTTTCATGTTATTTGCTTATTAACTACCGCGCTTTCGCTTGGTGGCCCCCTCATTTGTTGAGCGTTCTAACGTTCCCTCAACAAATGAGGGGGTTAAATTTTGCCCACAATAATTTTACTCATACTGCGGTTCGTATAGCCTCAAGCAACAAAAAAGCAGACATGAGAAGATGTCTGCTTGACAAAGTATGTATTAAAAAAAATGATGCAAAATCCAATAAGAGATTCCTGCCAACAGCGCTGATGCTGGAAGCGTGATGAACCAAGTCGCAATCATGCGCTGCGCCGTTCTCCATTTGACGCCGCGTATGCGATGCGCCGAACCGACGCCGAGAATCGCTGAAGAGATGACGTGCGTCGTACTTACCGGCAAATGCAGGAAAGTGGCTCCGAAAATGACAAACGCTCCCGTCAAGTCGGCCGCAACACCATTGACCGGACGGATTTTCATGATTTTTCCGCTCACCGTTTTGATGATGCGCCAGCCGCCCATCGCCGTACCCAATCCCATCGCGAGGGCACAGACGAACTGCACCCAAAACTGGACTTCGTTGTCCGACTGGTAGTTGTTCACGATGAGCGCCATCGTGATGATTCCCATCGCTTTTTGCGCGTCGTTCGTTCCGTGGGAATATGCTTGCAAAGCGGCTGTGACGATTTGAATTCTTCGAAAACGGCGGTTTGTTTTTGCCAAATTGTCGTTATATTTGAACACCATGCGGAAAATCGAATAAACGGTAAACCCGACGGCAAATGCCAAAATCGGTGATAAAATAAGTGCCTGAAGAATATTCAAGAACCCTTTGTAATTGATGATGTTAAAACCTGCTGCCGCAATCGCCGCGCCTGCAATCGAACCGATCAATGCGTGCGATGAACTGCTCGGGATGCCGTAATACCAAGTGATCAAGTTCCAGGCGATGCCGGCGATCAGCGCCGACAAAATGATGACGGATCCGTTTTCCAGTGTAAACGGATCGACGATGTCTTTGGAAATGGTCTTTGCCACACCGGTGAACGTCATGGCACCGACAAAATTCATGATTGCCGCCAAAGCAATAGCTACGCGCGGACTCATCGCTTTCGTTGATACACTTGTTGCAATCGCATTTGCTGTGTCGTGAAATCCGTTGATGAAGTCGAATACGACGGCAAAAATGACGATCAAAATGGTTAAAATCAGCACCGTATCCATTACGAAGACCTCTCTTAAGCGTTTTTCATAATGACAGCTTCCAACGTATTTGCAACAGCTTCGCAACAGTCAGAGACGTGTTCCAAACCTTCGTAAATCTCTTTATATTTTATCAACTTAATCGGATCCTTTTCCGTGTTAAACAAATGTTTAATAGATGTTCTTCTCAATTGGTCGCAATTCGTTTCATAGTCTTTTATTTTAATAATGTGCTTACGCATATCGAGCAGCTTTTTTTGCGGAATGAGATTGATCGCTTCGTTCATTTCCAAAATGCTTTGATGTATGTATTCAAGAAATTGAAGCATGTAATCGTCCGGTTTTTCGATGGAATAGATATCGAGCAAACCGGCTGTCCCTTCCATCCCGTCCAACACGTCATCCATATGAGTCGCCAATGATAAAATGTCTTCCCGTTCAATCGGCGTGATGAACACTTTGTTTAAATCGTGGATGATTTGGTGGACGAGCTGATCGCCTTTTTGTTCATACATTTTCATCTGTTCCGCAAATTCTTTCACTTCTTTGGAATTATTAAATTTGTATGTAACGAAAAATTCTGTACTTTCCACCAAGTTTTGTGAAATATTGCGCAAATGAACGTAAAATTTATCCTCTTTTTTGAAGAACAATTTACACACCCCAAAAATTATTCTCTAACAACCAAATATAACGAAAAATGTCGAGAAAACATAGCGACAACCTTCGACGTTCACAATTTTGAAACAATTTTAGCAGTTTATGGTTTTCCTCGTTTTTGCAAAAAAGAAACTATCTTATCCGAAAGGTTCGAATAAGATAGTTTCAAAAATTTATAGAAGAGGGCACAGCCAATCATTAGTGAATACCATTCGTTTTCAAACGATCGATGATATGTTCGACGACTTTCGGATCGTCGAGCCCTGTAACGTCACCCTCGACTTTTCCGGTTGTCGCCACTTCTTTCAAGAGGCGGCGCATAATTTTTCCGCTTATTGTTTTCGGGAGTGCATCGACAATGACGACTTCTTTCGGCTGCGCGATTTTTCCGATTTCTTGAACGATGTTGTCGCTCACTTTTGCGGCAATTTCATTTTCTGGGATCGTGCTGTCATTTCTTCTTACGAATACTAGTGGCACTTCCCCTTTGATTTTATCCGGAATACCGATGACTGCAGCTTCCGCAACGCCTTTTACTTCCAAGACGGCGCTTTCCATTTCCATCGTGCTTAAGCGGTGGCCCGCCACGTTGAACGCATCGTCAGAACGGCCGACGACCCAAAAATGTCCATCTTCGTCGTAAAGCGCCAAGTCGCTTGAGAAGTACGCACCTTCCACTTGACTGTAATAAGCTTCATAGAAGCGTTCCGGTTCGTTCCAAAGCGTACGTGACAACATTGGGAACGGCTTTTTGATGATCAAGTTTCCTAATACATTTGGTCCTACCGGGTTTCCGTCATCATCGACTACAGCCAATTCAGCGCCTAAAAATTGGATTCCCGCTGAACCAGGTTTCGCCGGCGTCAACCATGCTGCGTTGGCTAGTGGGGTTCCGGCGGTTTCCGTCTGTCCCCAAGTGTTGTTGACATAAATTTTCCCTTTACCTAATACATCATGCGTCCAGTGCCACGTTTCAGGGTCGAACGGCTCTCCGACAAGTGATACGACATCAAGCGGCGATAAATCGAATTTGTCCAACACCTCGTCGCCCAAGCTCTTCAACATACGTAAAGCGGTTGGAGCGGTGAACAATTTGTTGACGCGATATTTTTCCATTATACGGTAAAATTGATCGGATGTCGGATGATCGATTGCACCTTCATAAACGACTGTCGTGACACCGTTTGAAAAAGCTCCTGCAATGCCCCAAATGTGCATCGTCAACCAGCCGATGTCCGCCGTGCACCAGAAGACATCATCCGGTTTATGATCCATGTGATATTTGGCGTAAATGTAGTTTTGGACGACGAATGCCATTCCGGCATGGACGACGCCTTTAGGTCGTCCAGTCGTTCCACTCGTATAGAAGACGATGCCAGGCTCATTCGCTTCCAGTCTTTCAGGTTCACAAGTGAAGCTTTGGCCTTGGATGACGTCATGCCAATAGAAGTCGCGTCCTTCTTTCATTTCAATATCCAAACCGAGTCGATCGACGACGATAACTTTCTCGATGGATGGAATGTCATCGATGACATTGTCAACTTTTTCTTTCAACTTGATGATGTTGCCGCGACGCGGTGTTCCGTCCGTTGTGACGATCACTTTCGGTTTGAAATTGATCAAACGATCGCGCAAAGCGTTTTGTGAGAAACCTGAGAAAATCGAGTTGTAAACGGCTCCGATTCTGAAACATGCCAAGACGGCGATAAACGCTTCCGCCAAGTTAGGCAAGTAGATTGCCACACCGTCGCCCTTTTTGACGCCAAAGGAGCGTAAAGCGTTTGCAAAGCGGTTCACTTCACCAAGCAACATGTTGTAGGTGTAAAATTTCGTGCTGCCATCTTCGCTTTCCCAAATGAGCGCCGTTTTATTCCCCAATCCATTTTTGATGTGGCGGTCCAATAAGTTGATTGATGGGTTGCTTATGCCGTTTACGAACCATTTGAAATCAGGGAGGTCACCCTCCAACGTTTCTGTCCATGGTTCATACCATTCCAATTCTTGGGCGACGCTGTCCCAAAAACCGACAGGATCTTCATGAGACTCCTTCAACA
>JAAYTF010000143.1 GCA_012518125.1 Bacilli bacterium
AACAAAGCGATCGTCGGCGACAACGCATTTGCTCACTCATCCGGAATCCACCAGGACGGATTGTTGAAATCGCGTGACGCATACGAAATCATCAACCCGAAAGACGTCGGCGTCGAAGATATGGAACTTGTGTTGACGGCCCGTTCCGGACGACACGCGGTAAAAGCGACGTTGGAAAAGCTCGGCATCACCAACTTGACAGAGCAAGAATTCGAAGATATATTTGCAGAATTTTTGAAACTTGCCGACCAAAAGAAAGAAGTATTCAACCATGACCTATACTTGATCGTCAAATCCTACTTCGCGAAAAACGAAGCGGATAACTTGGCGGTGAAAGAATTCGCAGCCAACTTCTATGAATTGAAAGACTTGCAAGTCATCAGCAACCCGCAATTCCCATCCGCGAGCGTGGAATTGCAAAAAGGCGACGAAGTGCTTAAAGCGAGCGCCATTGGCACCGGCCCGATCGATGCACTTTATACTGCTATCTCGGACATTACGAAGATGGAGCTCAATTTGATAGAGTATAAAATTTCAAGCATTTCCCGCGGGAAAGAAGCGCAAGGGAAAGTCAAAGTCATCGTCGAACATGGCGGCAAGAAATATACGGCAAACTCTGCAGACACCGATGTCATCAAAGCGAGTGCGCAAGCGTACATTAACGCCATCAACAACATCGTGATCGAAACGCTCGTTCCAGTTGCGAAATAACGAAGTGAACGCCGGCAGAAGCACGCCTTTAGATTCGGGTTTTGCCGGCGTTCCTTTTTGCCAAATCCATTCCTCCCGACGCTTTTTACAATTAATTTACAAAAACGAAACATCTTTTTAGCAACGGTCCTCTATAATGGACGATGATATCGACACACGAGAACGTCTTAGGAGGACTGAATTTGGATTTGGCCAAAAAACTGCTTATATTTCGCAAACGTCGTGGAAATAAAAAAAGCCGATTGAACAAACGAAACAACGAAAACACGGATGCCCGTTTGACGCATACTTTTTTCGGCAACCTATCGATCGGGATGAAATATACAGCGGTATTTCTATTTTCCGTCGTTTTGTTCATCATCGCGACATTGACCGTCTACTTCCAATTATCTTTGGCGAAAAACGATGTCGATGCCATCATCACGAATAGCGAATTAATGAGCACAATGACGGACATGACATTGTTGATCGAACAACAACATTCCGCAATCACATCTTATGCGATCATGCATCGCGATGAATACATCGAAGAGTACAACCGTATGAACGATGAACTCGGAAAAATTTTCGACGAGCTGGATGACAGGTTCATCGGTTCCGAAGAGGAAAACATATACAAAGAGATTAAGGAAAACGTCCATACGATTACATATTTATTTCACGGCTTCCTCATCCCTAAAGCGGAAGCAGGAGAAAATGTGACTTCCCTTTTGTTGGAAGTCGACATGCAAAAAGTCGTCTTGATCAATTTGATCAGTGAGTTGCTACAAAATGATTCAAAAAAACAAAAAGCATATATCACAAACGTTGAAAACAGCATGAACAACAGCATCCTCTATTTGTTTTTGATCAATACGAGCAGCATCGTTTTGGGGCTGACTACGCTCATTGTCATCAGCCGCTACATGTCAAACCATTTGAAACAAGTCGTAAATACGGCTGTCAAAATTTCCATTGGCGACTTGACAATTGAACCGTTGCCATATAAACGAAAAGATGAAATCGGGCTCTTATCAAACGCTGTAAATTCGCTGCGGCAACATATGCGTTCGATCATCGAAAATGTGAAAAACGCTTCTTCGTCCGTATCTTCAAGCAGCGAAACGTTGATGCGGGCATCAAAGGACGTAAACAACAACAGCAGACAGATGGTTTCGACAATGGAGGAACTCGCCGCAGGAGCTGATGCACAAGCTGAAAGCGCAGCGCATCTTTCCGGACAAATGGACGCGTTTTTACGCTCGGTGCAACAATCGCAAGCAGACGGTGAGGCGGTCGTCCAATCTTCCAAACATGTCCTATCATTGACAAAAGAAGGGACTGCCCTGATGAAGCAATCGGTTGCGCAAATGCATGCGATTGATGAGGTCGTTTCAAAGTCGGTGGAGAAGATGAAAGGGCTCGACCAAAAATCGGAACAAATTTCCCATTTGGTCGACGTCGTCAAAGACATCGCTGACCAAACGAACTTGCTCGCATTGAACGCTGCGATTGAAGCTGCCCGCGCCGGGGAACACGGCCGTGGATTTGCGGTCGTAGCCGAAGAAGTTCGCAAACTCGCCGAAGAAGTTGCGGCGTCCGTTTCCGAAATCACCAACATCGTCACTTCCATCCAGTCGGAAACAGATGAAGTCGTAAAAACGTTGAACACCGGCTATAAAGAAGTGAAGCTTGGCGCGAGACAAATCGAAAAAACCGGCGACACCTTCAAAACCATCGAACATTTCATCCAAAACATGGTCGAAAGCATCGCGGCCGTGGCTGGCCGCCTCAAAGACATCGCCAAAAACAGCAAGCAAATGAATGCATTTATAACGGATATTGCCACCGTATCGAAAGAAGCTGCCGCCGGCGTTGAACAAGCGTTGGCAGAAACGCAGCAAACATCGAGCGCCATCGTTGAAATCACAGCAAACGCCGAACGATTGGCCGAACTTGCCCACCATTTGCATAACAAAATCGGTTTCTTTAAAGTTTGATATTCATCCCCCAAGATGATTATCATAGATACCTTTGGACATAGTACATCTTCCGACACGGAAGTTTGTACTATTTTTTTTATCGCTAAAACATGACCATTTTCTAACCACTTCATGTTTTCAGAAAACTTTACTATAATATTAGTTATGGTTTACAAAATCATCAAGGAGGATTCATCTTGGAAACACAACATGAAGACTTTCGTACGAAACTGGAACGAAAAAAGAAAAGCGATCATCCGTTCCGCTCCAAACTATTACATAACGTACCGATCGGCCTTAAATATTTGTCGCTTTTCCTCATATCGGTCGTGCTGTTTCTCGGCGCAACGATGATCGTTTACTTGCAGCTTTCGAGCGTGAAAAAAGATGTCCTTACCATCATCGACAACAGTGAAATGACAAATTCCTTGACCGAATTGTCAATGCTCATCGAAAAGCGTCAATCAACGATCACTTCCTATGCGGTATCGAAAAACGAACAACATATCGCCGAATTTGAAAAGACGAATGAACAGATCGACGAGATGTTCCAACAGTTGGACAGCGTTTTCATCGGCACAGAAAATGAAGCTGATTATGTATCGATAAAAGAAAATGCCGCGTCCGTATCAAACATTCTCCATCATTCCCTCATTCCGAAAGTGGAAAACGGTGAAAATGTCACTTCGACACTTTTGGAAATCGACGCGTAAAAAGGCGCCCTCGTCAACCTGTTGAGCGAATTGATTGCGAATTACGCTTCCCAACAAGGTTCCCTTTTTGACTCCGTTGAAAAAAACATGAATCAAAGCATCACCTTTTTATTGATCATCAACATCTTCAGCATTTTGCTCGGTTTAGTCATTTTGATCGTCATTAGCCGCTTCATTTCCAACAATTTAAAACGTGTCGTCGAAGTGACCGCGAAAATAGCAGATGGCGATTTGACGGTCGAACCATTGCCGTTTACGGGAAAAGACGAAATTGGACAGCTTTCATGCGCCGTCAACACGTTGCATCAAAATATGCGGAATATCATCAAAAATGTGTTTGACGTGTCGAAAAATTTATCAGCGAGCAGTGAATGGTTGATGCTTGCATCCCGTGAAGTGAAAGAAGGAAGCCGCCAAATGGTCACTACGATGGACGAGCTCGCTTCTGGCGCTGAAGCACAAGCAAGCAGCGCATCCGACTTGGCGGAAAAGATGAATCGTTTTGTCGGTTCGGTCGATCGTTCGTTAAACGATGGTCAAGCGATCGTTCAAGCGTCCAAACAAGTGCTCAATTTGACAAAAGAAGGTTCAAAACTGATGCATGCTTCCGTCAGTCAAATGAATACGATCGACCGGACGGTATCGGAATCGGCGAAAAAAGTGATTGGCCTCGATCAAAAATCGGAGCAAATTTCCCATTTGGTCGACGTCGTCAAAGACATCGCCGACCAGACGAACTTGCTTGCCTTGAATGCCGCGATTGAAGCC
>JAAYTF010000144.1 GCA_012518125.1 Bacilli bacterium
AAGCTCGAACTTGAATTGGAATGGCGCGAAGGCGACGGAGGCGGCATCCAAATCGGTTGAGCATGAAAACCCCCATTACATCATGATAAGCGGTTGAACCTTATCACCACATTCGAAAAAAGCGTGCATGGAGCAAGGAAAATTCGGAATCAACAAGGAAGTTGGTTCCGAATTTTTTATTTTCATGAATCGAAGACGACCGTAAGATGATCGTGGATTTGTTACATATTTATATAGGAAACTTAGGGCACTTTCACATAGAACGGGCATGAACAAAAATTTTTAAAAAAATATGCAAATCCCTATTGCATTTCACGTTGCGTGAAGGTTTATACTTGAGACAAATCAAAAAGACTTCACTTTCATGAAAGGAGGTTGAGCAAAGTGGAGAAGACGTATTCCATCGGCACCTTTGCCAAAATGACGAACGTAACCCCACGAACGCTACATTATTACGATGAAATCGGACTCCTTGTGGCGAAACGGACAGAAGCCGGGCACCGTTATTACACGAAAGACGACTTGATCACACTGCAACGCATCGTGTCATTGAAGTTTTTAGGCTACCCGCTTGAGACGATCAAAGAACTTTTGACGAAGGAAAAATGGGACACGGCCGATTATTTCACGTTTCAACGCAATGAAATGATCAAAAAACGCGACCAGTTAAACCATGCGATTCGCCTGCTCGAGCATGCGCAACAACTCATCGAGGCAAAAGGCGAATTGGACCCGGACATCTTTTTCTTGCTCATTAATAGTGTTCAAATGGAAGAAGAACATAAAAGGTGGTTGAAAGAGCACATCCCTGAACATTTGGTCGATCAATTGTACGAAATGACCGAAGAGCAGCAACTTGAGTTGGAAAAACAATTCATCGAGATTGCCGAACGCTTGAAGTCGCTCGATTTGGATGATCCTGCAAGCGAAGAGCTGCAACAATGCATCGAAGAGTTTTTCACCATTGCGGAAAAAGCGCTCAGCCAGGACTTGATCGACTTCATGTCAATGATGGAAGAAGTCGAATTCACCGACAAAGAAGCGTGGCTTTTTCCCAGTTATTTATTTACACCCGAGGAGGAAGAAAAGTTGGGGAAAGCGGTAGAATATTATTTGCAAAAAGCAGGTGATCGGTTTGGAAAGAAGGATCGAACTTGACCAAACGAAATTAACATCATTTTTGCGAATGTTGCGGGAGACCAATCCACCCAAATTACTGTTGGTTTTTGCATTTGGCTTAAGTCTAATCGAAACGGCCACCGGCTTGATCGTCCCGTTGCTCACCAAATCGCTCGTCGACCAACTGGCCGCAGCAACTGTGGAATTGACGATCATCGCCATGCTGTTCGGAGTGTTTTTGCTGCAGGCAGTTTCCGCCGGGCTTTCCTATTTTTTGATGAGCTACATCGGCGAAGGCATCGTCCGGGCAATCCGCAAACGATTGTGGAAACATGTGCTAAATTTGCCCGTCTCCTTTTTCGACCGGCAACAATCAGGGGAAATCATGAGCCGGATCACGCAAGATACGAGCACCGTTAAAGATTTGATCACGATGCATTTGGTCACTTTCATCAGCGGGGTCATCTCGGTAGTCGGAGCGGTGATCATTTTATTCTGGATCGACTGGAAAATGACGCTCATCATGCTGATTTCCGTTCCTCTCAGCTTGGTGATCATCTTGCCGCTCGGAAATAAAATGTATCGCATTTCTTTGAGCTTGCAAGACCGGATGGCCATGTTTACGGCCGACCTCGGGCGGGTGCTTTCGGAAATCCGCCTCGTGAAAGCTTATCACGCCGAAGAAAAAGAAAAACAGACGGGATATGAAGGCATAAATCGGCTGTTTCGTTACGGTGTAAGAGAGGCGAAAATTTTGGCCGTTCTCTCGCCGATCATCACTTTCGTCATCATGCTCGTGCTCGTCATCCTGATCGGCTATGGCGGTGTCCGCGTCGCATCCGGCTCACTTTCATCAGGGACGCTCGTTGCGATCATTTTATACATGTTTCAAATCGTCGTTCCTTTTACGCAAATGGCGGCATTTTTCACTTCATTCCAAAAAGCACTTGGCGCGACCGAACGGATACAGACGATCTTGTCGATGGAAGGGGAAAAACTAGACGGCAAACAACTCGTGAAAAAAACGAACCAAGATATTTATATAAAGAATGTTTCATTTTCCTATAAAGAAGGCGAACCAATTTTACATGACATCAACTTGCACATCCCGAAAAATAAAACGACGGCGATTGTCGGGCCGAGCGGGAGCGGAAAAACGACGATCTTTTCCCTGCTGGAAAGATTTTATGAACCGAATGAAGGCGCCATATATTTTGGCGATGAAGATATACGCCAGTTCGATTTACACGCTTGGAGACAGAAGATCAGTTATGTTGCGCAAGACAGCCCGATCATGACAGGGACGATCCGCGAAAACATTTGCTACGGATTAGATCGTGAAGCGACAGACGAAGAAATTTGGCAGGCCGCCGACTTCGCCAATGCGTTGGAATTCATTGAAAAACTTCCCGACGGTTTGGACACATATGTCGGTGAACGCGGCGTGACATTATCAGGAGGACAACGACAACGAATCGCCATCGCCCGCGCCTTCATCCGTGACCCGGACATATTGCTGTTGGATGAAGCGACGTCCCACTTGGACAGTTCATCGGAATCACTCGTCCAAGAAGCGATCGAACATTTAATGAAAAAACGGACGACGATCGTGATTGCGCACCGATTGTCGACGATTAAAAATGCCGACCAGATCATCGTCCTTGAAAATGGCGTCATCACCGGCAAAGGGACGCATCAAAGTCTGTATGAAGGTCATGAATTGTACCGGGAGTTGACGAACCAACAAAGCGGTTTGGAAGAAAATTTAAGCTTCGGGATTTAACATACGTTAATAGCGTTGCCGTTCGGTGATAAAACGCCAACGCTGGATGGCCCCTCTCCAGCATCGTAAAGTCGGATATCGTTTCCGACCGATGGTGAAATGTTCCTTCCGGTCAGTCTTTGATTCAGACTGCATTCGTTTCCGATTTTTGATGAAATGATGTAGCTGGTTGGCCTATGCCCGTCAGCATACGGTCTCTTTTCATTTCGCACCAGTGGTGAAACAAATTCAATTTAAGAAAATATCTTTTGCTGCTACGTCATAAGCCTTAAATCACTCCGTGTTAAGCAATCATTCTAGGGAAGCCGCTTATCTTTCCGGCTTCCCTTTTTTATCAAGCCATATCCGGTGGTCGACAATTTACAAAAATGACAAAGATGTTTAATAAGCTGTCCACCCTGCGTCTGCCCGAATGACCGCACCATTGATGAAGCTCGATTCATCGGAAGCTAAAAATAGAGCGATGGAAGCAATCTCCTCAGGCTCGCCGTTTCTCGGGTTGTTGTCGGAACCGGACATTGCACGATTCATGCCGAATTCATCCGGTTCAGCCATCGTCGTGCCGATGTTCGTATTTACACCTCCAGGTGCAATTGCATTACAACGAATCCCTTTTTCCGCATATTGGAAGCCGACATTTTTCGTATAGCCGACGACCGCATGTTTTGACGCCGTATATGCCGCACCCGCTCTTGAACCGGCAATTCCTGCGGCTGACGCGGTGTTGATGATCACACCTTCACCCTTTTCCAAAAAAATCGGCAGCGCTTTTCGCGTCGCACGCATGACACCCATCAAATTGATGTTAAACACGCGCTCCCACAATTCATCCGTCACTTTGTGCGCCGGCATGAAGTTGTCCATGATGCCCGCATTGTTCACAAGGATATCCAACGTACCAAACTTTTCCACCGCCGTATCAATCATGTTGGCGACATCCTCTTCTTTTGCGACGTTGACACCGACGGCGACCGCTTGTCCACCATCCGCTTCGATTTGTTTAACAACTTCACGAACCCCTTCTTCGTTCAAATCCGCCGCAACGACTTTCGCACCTTCTTTGGCAAACAATAGCGCCATCGCTTTTCCCATGCCTGATGCAGCACCCGTAATGACAGCCACTTTGTCTTTCAAACGCATACATATCCTTCCCTTCCATTATTTACTAGCAATTGTAAACTTTCAAAAAATAATTGTCAACGACGAAAAGTCGACAATATTGTAACAATTTTGAAAATTTTATGCTTAACTACGATTGAAGAACGTTTTTCTCTCACGATTTAATCGGCGACGCATGTCTCATTCTGATTTATGCAAAAAAAGAAGACCTGCTCGATTGCAGACCTTCTTTTTTGACATGGAAAATTCAATCTTTCACTAGGCTATGCTTTGATGTCGATGTTTGCACCCTTATATGGATGTTGCGCCTGGTTACCGACAGATTGATTTAACATGTCAATTAACCCGTTTGCATTCATCTCCGCTGTATTCATCGCCTTTTTTAATACAGCCAAGCTCGCCTGTTGTTGAAGATGTGCCTGATTCATCAGTATGGACATTTTCGCTATATCCATGATGTTCACTCCTAGTCCCAAGAAACGAAGCCTTGTTTCTTAGGAATCAGCATTAAGCCATGATTTTGTGATGAATTTCGCAAATTTTTTCCAATAATACGCTCGCAACTTCATTATTTCATATTTTGAGCGCTTTCGCAATATGTTTCATGCATTTATTTAAAAAATGAGCTTACTTGTTCATTAGTTTACCCATTTTCTCAAAAAAATACACAAACATAAAGAAAAGGCCCTATCCGTTTCAGATAGGTGCCTGATGCAACGAAGTGCTCCGCTCAGCTTGGCTTGGACTTTTTTACCGAGCAAGAATGAAATTACGGTCGGACCGTTTCATTCAGGCTGATTTTCACTTGTCCAATCACTTGGCCCCCTGTGGCAGAGAACACATACAATTCCGTGATGTTCGGGACAAATACGGTAAAGCTATTGTCCGGTTCCGCAGTGGCGATAATGTTTGTCCCTGCAGCATCCGTACTCAACGAAGCGGCTTCCGTGCTTGCATTGAAATTTTGCAAGGTGACGTAAGCGGAAGCGGAACCCCCGGCATGCTCAAAAATTTGTTGAGCGGCAGCAGCTTCAGCATCCGTATTGTACGTGACGCAAACGTCGTTCACGACTACTTGGGGTTGTGGGCAGCAACAACACATGTTTACCATTCCTTTCAGCTTTTTGAAAGTCGTTCTTGCGACTTTCTACTTTCATATTATTACGTCAAGCTTTTTCGAACACGGCAAATAGGAAGTGACAAGCGCTTAATTTCGTTTCAGAAAAGTCCAATATCATAAGACAACAATCTTTACGTTTAACGAATTGATGCATACGATAACCATGAAAAGGTGGTGAAACAATTGACACCTATGCGATTTTGTCCTACGTGCGGTTGTGGCTCATGCCGACCGTTCGAGCCGCTTGGCATGACGGGTTTTTCAGCACAACGGCCACCATCGCAAGCAAACTCCAGCTTTCAACTCGGGAATTGGGTCATCAATGACTCCTTTTATAGTGGACAAGGATTTGACCCGGTTACAGGTACTTATACCGTCCCTGAAGACGGGAGGTATTCCATCAAGGCCATCGTCAGCTACCGTTCCACTGTCACCCTTACCGTTTCGATCGGCTCTGGAGTCAACCCCGCCTTCCAAATCCGTAAGATCGGAGAGCCAACTCCTCTCATATCAAGTTTGTTGCCTGTCATAGACGTCAGCGCCTTGCTGCTTACGCTTCGCGCCATTTTGGGGAGCGCCACCGTCGTTTTGGTCGGCGATGTAGAACTGAAAAAAGGCGAACAAATCGGCCTTTTCTATGAAACTAGCGGACTTAACATTTTACTGGATATCGGTGGAGTGGATACGCCGGGCACCGTTTGGTCGGTGCATCGGATTGCATAATATTGGCATCATGCCCTCATGAACTTACGAGGGCATTTTTTATTTTATAAAACAGAAATGTAAGATAACTTTGGTAAACTTAGGTTAATGACATTCATTATTTACTTGGACCAAGTTGAATGGAAACGAGGGTGTAAATATGAAAATGAATGTATGGATGTTGATTTTCGTCATTATTTTTATGCTACATAAATTAGAAGAAATTATTTCCGTAGAAAAGTGGTTTCAAAAAACGTATCCTCGCGTTCGCAATCGAATCCCTTCATTGATACAGCAGCAACTTGATCAAATAGGTATGACAACCGTACGATTTGCCGTTGTCGTTTTCGTAATGTCCATATTGGCATCGATATAACTATTGATTCCCGTATGGACTGAGCAATATTATTTCTTCTTTGGAATAAGCTTCTTTTTTTCTTAAATATTTTTACTCACCCATTACAATCATTGCTTTTACGTTGTTATACGCCAGGTTTATTAACAACTGTCGTTCTAATCATCCCGTATTATGGTTTGTTTTTTTTCAACTTTACCATTCTGAATTATTAACGTTGCCTACATTTTCAGGTGCAATTTTAGTAATGATTTTCCTCATTCCGGCATTTTTACTCAGTCACAAAATCGGGGAGAAATGGCGTTAATCCCATCATTTGATGGAATTTTTTTCTAAAACTTGCTATATTTAAAATAATTGACATGCAAGGAGAAAGGATGTGGTTGTAACATTGATTTTAAAGTCCCGTACCGAACCTAAAGAACTGATGACATTTCGATTGCTGAACAAACGGATGAATT
>JAAYTF010000145.1 GCA_012518125.1 Bacilli bacterium
GAGCCGATTTTGCAACGTCGCCGTCTCGAATTCAAAAAGAAAATGGGCCTGATTTAACGAACTTAGACCTCTGAGGCGGACGCTTTAGAGGTGTTCGTCTTAAAAAACAATCATTGCCTAAAAAAATTGAGGCTGGAGCGAAACGAATCGATGTATCGTCTCCAGCTTTTTTATGTTTTCAAAACCGCTCGTGTTTGTAGTCGATGAGACGTGGCTCGTTCCTTGTTTTTCCCGGGAACGGTCTTTATGAACGTTATATCGACATCTAAGCTCACGGCAAGTGCGTTCTCTCGCTCGTTTTTGCGGTAAAAATCGATCATCGATGAAACTGCGCTTCATGTCCCATCGTCAAATGTTCAACCAAATAAAAAATGGAGATTAGTTCGTATAGGAAAACGAGTTCCTGCGGCAGACCCGTCCGTTTTGCTGCTTCGTGATGAAAAGCGTTTGTCCAGTACATGTCCATGATCGCTTGCAATTTTTCCCCATGATGAAACGGCATGTCTTTCGAATTTCCGGTGATGAAATTTGCCAAACCTTCCAACGCATCGTAAATCGTTTGTTTGTTTTCCGAAGAAAAATTCGTCTCATCCAAGTGAATCGGCTGCAAATTCGTCAAATGATATTGGATGAAACGCAATTGTTCCAATCGTTTTTCCGCCTGTTCAAGCGAATGGAGCTTCGTCTCTTCCAATTTCAAATATTTTGCATCACTTATTTCGTAACGGATGAGTTCTTCCGTTTTCGAAATGCTCACATTCAGCTTGCCCATTTGTTTTTCCACCGAACTTGGGTTTCCTTTTGACATAGAAAATAACGTATGGCCGATATGTTTGTATGCGTTTTGCAAATTCCTCTCGATTTCTGTCATAAAATCCGGCGGGAATATCAATAAGTTCACCAGCGTTGAAACGCTAAGCCCGATTGTCGTCGTCCCTAAACGGATGAAAAACGACAGCAAATAATCATCGTATATGACTTCGATCATGGCAACAGCGGTGATCGTCGCCACTAATAGTCCGTCATAAAGTTTCAACTTGTAACACGAGATGATCGTCAACGTTGTGGCGAGCGTATATGTCAACGGCGAGTTGCCAAATAAATACATGAATAAAACAGCATAAAAAGAACCGATTGCTGAAGCGGGAAAACGTACGATCCCTTTTTTGATCGAATCGGATACGGTCGGTTCCAATGTGACGATGGCCGTGATGACTGCAAATACAGACGGCCAGCCGATCCATTCACAAATCAGGGCCGTCAATAAAACGGCGATCGCCGTTTTGACGATTCGATGACCGCGAAATCGCACCGTATCCCTCCTTCTTCATGTGTCATCTGCCATTGATGAAAATTATAGATGATGACGCGTCATCTTGTAAATGAACATCATGACGGAACGCTGTATTAATACAGATGTTCACTTTTCGGTAAAAAAAGAGCAAAATATTAGAAAAAATTTTATAAAAACACTTGCATTATTTGTAAAAGTCATTATACTGATATATAACAGATGCAACGATGAGATGTCTGTTATATAAATGGAGGTGTGGGACATGAACGAAAACCAAAAGCAAAACCAAGCGACTTGCCCTGAGTGTGGAAAAACAATTTCAGAAAAAAGCTATACGTTAGAATGTGATTATTGCCTGTCCAAAAGAGAAGATTAATAGATTGGTTTGTGTTGAGAGCGAATGTGGATTACCCCCTGTACTATAACAAAATGCATGTGATGTTCGAGTTTTCATGAAACAAATGAATACACTTTATATCCATTCTGTTTATCATTATATGTTTATATACCAAGGAGGAACTTTGTGATGCAGAATTTTGAGGAAAGAGTAGCAGCACTCAAAAAAGATTGGGAAGAGAACCCAAGATGGAAAGGAATTAAACGCCCGTACACGGCCGAAGATGTCATCCGTTTGCGCGGTTCGATCGACATCGAGTACACGTTGGCTGAGCGCGGAGCGAAAAAGCTTTGGGATCTCTTGCACACAGAAGATTACGTCAACGCACTCGGAGCTTTAACAGGAAACCAGGCGGTGCAGCAAGTTAAAGCGGGGCTTAAAGCGATTTACTTAAGTGGATGGCAAGTGGCAGCGGATGCGAACCTCGCTGGGGAAATGTATCCGGACCAAAGCTTGTATCCGGCAAACAGCGTACCACATGTCGTGCGCCGCATCAACAATGCATTGCGCCGAGCTGACCAGATCGAGTATTCGGAAGGCAATGTGACAACCGATTACTTCGCCCCAATCGTAGCTGACGCGGAAGCAGGCTTTGGTGGGCACTTGAACGTATTTGAACTCATGAAAGCGATGATCGATGCGGGTGCATCTGGAGTGCATTTCGAAGACCAGCTTGCTTCTGAGAAAAAATGTGGACACTTAGGTGGAAAAGTTTTAATTCCTACACAAACAGCGATCAAAAACTTGATCGCAGCACGTTTAGCAGCGGACGTCATGGGTGTTCCGACAATCATCATCGCCCGTACGGATGCGAACGCGGCTGATTTGATCACAAGCGACGTAGACGAATACGACCGTCCATTCTTGACTGGCGAGCGCACAGTTGAAGGATTTTATCGCACAAAAGCGGGATTGGATCAAGCGATTGCTCGCGGTTTGGCTTACGCGCCGTATGCTGACTTGATCTGGTGTGAAACGGCTGAACCGGACTTGGAAGAAGCGAGAAAATTCGCTGAAGCAATCCATGAAAAATATCCAGGCAAACTGTTGGCATACAACTGTTCACCATCATTCAACTGGAAACTCCACATGTCCGAAGAAGAGATGGATGAATTCCAGAAAGAACTTGCAAAAATGGGATACAAATTCCAGTTCGTCACACTCGCAGGTTTCCATACATTGAACTACAGCATGTTCGAACTTGCATCAGAGTACAAAGACAAAGGTATGGGAGCATACTCACGTCTCGTTCAGCAGAAAGAATTTGCGGCTGAAGCAAAAGGATATACGGCTACTCGCCACCAGCGTGAAGTTGGAACTGGTTACTTCGACGAGGTTGCACTCATCATCGGCGGCGGCGAGTCATCCACTGTTGCACTTGAAGGTTCAACGGAAGCTGAGCAGTTCTAATTCTATTAAACTACTAGCTGAAAAGCGCCCTGTCATACATGTCAGGGTGCTTTTTTCATGTCAAAAAACAGAAAATTATCGTAAACTACCGCGAATGGCAACGAAAATTTAATATTTGTAAAATTTCAACTCCATTTGAAACATAATTGTAATATAAATAAAATAGCTTTGTTACGTTAGGATGATATACTTGAGCCATACGGGAAACTAGTACTATTTACATGGCTGAATCTTTCTTGCACAAATAGTTTTGACTGAAATAATAGAAAATGAAACTTTGATGTAAATAAAGGGGAAATGGGGATTGAAATTGAAAAAGTCGCTCGTAACGGTTGGAACAGCTGCTGTTTTATTGTTAACAAGCACTGTATTAACTGAACCGGCATTTGCAGAAAGAAGCTTGCAAGACGTGCAAAACGAACGTAAAGAAATAAAAGTCGAATTGAACAAAGCGGAAAAGAAAGTAGCGGAAGTTTTAAAAGAAATCAAACAATTGGAAAATGCAATCAAAGAAAACGAAAAACAGTTGAAAAAGACGGAAAAAACTATCCAAAAGTTGGAGAAAGAAATTGCCTAGTTGCAAGAAGAAATTGACGTGATCCAAGAAGAAATCGAAATCCGTGACGAAATTATCAAAGAACGTATTTCCGCTTACCAAGCAAACGGTGGAAACGTACATATTTTAGAAATTATTACAGGCGCGAAAGACTTTGTTGATTTGATTAGTAGAGTAGAGGCTGCTGTAACGATTACAAAAGCGGACCAAGATATCATTACGAAACATCAACAACAACAAAAAGAGCTTGAAGAAAAACAAGCGTTGCAAGAGAAAAAATTGGCCGATCAAGAAGAGAAAAAGGCTGAACTAGTTGAAATCGAAAAAACGCAAAAAGCGCAGAAA
>JAAYTF010000146.1 GCA_012518125.1 Bacilli bacterium
AGACGATTCTCACGTCTATCACCCCCTGCCGTAAAAGCGCTTACGAAAGGTGCAACCGTTTACAATCGTTTATATATGTATATTCTAACATGGTTTGTATTATATTAACGACACTGAAAAAAATGGTTGTCCACTTTCTTTTTATGATTGTTTGCCAAACCGTGCCATTTTCATTATACCATGAAGGAGCTTTAACGACAGCCTTCATTTAATAGAATTTGAAACATTGTTAGCGAGAGCAATCGGCCAAACACTCACACAACATGAAACGGATCATGCCATGTACCTAGTTTTTTTGAAATTGGATGAAAAAAAGCAGCGAGTCTTCCTCGCTGCTTAACTTATTTTTGGAATGCCGCTTCCAACTTCGTCACGATTTGTTTTTTGCGTGAAACGACACCTTTCAATAAAGCGCGGTTGTTTTCCAATGTGACGGAAAATGCCTCCTCCACCTTGCCGCTTTCGCTTCCGAGCGCCAAGACGTCAGAGTCGCTTTCCAAAATGTTCGTGACGACGAACAAGAACAAATCGAGGCCTTTTTCAGCGATGATCTTTTCGATCGCCGCTTCGTATTCCGCTTGTTTTGCATAAATCGTTTCCGGATCGACGACGTTCACTTGGGCGATTTCGACTTTGGAACCGCTCATCGTAAATTCTTTTGCGTCCATGGAAAGGATTTCTTCAACCGTTTTGTCTCCCAAGTTCGTACCAGCCTTCAACATGTCCAAACCGTACGTCTCCAAATCGATTCCGGCGATTTTCGCAAGTTCCTCCGCCACTTTTTTGTCTTCTTCAGTGCAAGTAGGCGATTTGAAAAGAAGCGTGTCCGAAACGATCGCTGAAACCAATAAAAGGGCATTTTCTTTTGAAATCGCAACGTCGTTTTCATTGAACAGTTTGTACAAAATCGTCGCGGTGCAGCCTACCGGCTCGGCTCGGAAATAAAGCGGGTTCGGCGTTTCAAAGTTCGCGATGCGGTGGTGATCGATCACTTCAACGATCGTTTTGTCTTTGATATTATCGACCGATTGTTGGAATTCATTATGGTCGACGAGTATGACTTGTTCTACATCTTCCGGCACGTTGTCGATAAATTTGGGCGGCTCGATGCCGACATAATTTAAAACGTACTCCGTTTCTTTGTTGATTTCCCCGAGACGGACCGCTTCCGCATCGACCCCTAATGCTTTTTTCAAATCAGCATAAACGATTGCGGAACAAATGGAATCCGTATCTGGATTTTTATGACCGAATACTAATGTCTTTGCCATTTCCTTTCCCCTTCTTATCGCAAAATTTTATGTAAATTAAAAATTTTCGCTAATACTGCAACAACAATATTTTACATAATAATGGACGAACATGCAATTAAACTATAATATGTAAACAACGATACGAATGCTAATCACTATACTTTAAAGGAGCCATAAACGTGAAGAAAGTGATCGTCGTCGGACTCGGCATCGTCGGCGCCGTGACAAGTTACGAATTGGCGCGCCGCGGCGTTCAAGTCGTCATGGTCGACAGCCAAGAAAAAGGCCGTTCGACGTATGCCGCCGCCGGCATGCTCAACCCATGGACGACTAGACGGCGCAACAAAGCTTGGTTCAAATTGGCCGCAGCAGGCGCCAAACGATACGACGAAATGATTCAAAACTTAAAAGCAGACGGGGAAACGGATGTCGGTTTTGCCAAAGTGGGCGTGCTCCATTTATTTGAGGACGAGGCGAAATTGGATGAACTTGCCGGCTTGATCCTGAAAAGGCGAGAAGCGGAAAAAGCGCACGATGTAATCGGGGAAGTCGAACGTTTGGATATAGAAGAAGCGTACGAACGATTTCCGTATACCGACAAACGTTTCAAAGGGTTATTCATTTCCGGCATCGCCCGTGTGGACGGACATAAGCTCACGGAATCGCTCATCAACGCGGCGAAAAAACATCACGCCGAACGTATCGACGGCAAAGCGGAGCTCATCGTCGAAAATCGTTCAACGAAAGGGGTAATCGTAAACGGGACGAACATTTTTGCTGACGCGGTCATTTTGACGAACGGCATTTGGATGCCCGAGACGGTAAAAAAGCTCGGCATCCAATTGCCTGTGACGATCAAAAAAGGCGAAATCGTCCATTTGAAAACCGATGTCGCGACCGACTCGATGCCGATCGTCATCCCTCCAAGCCATAAATACATTCTGCCTTTCCAGCACGGAAAACTGATCGTCGGGACGACATTCCAAAGAGTCGACTATTCCGACAAATCCATCAAACCGGGCGCCCAAGGCATCCACGACATTTTGGGACGGTTCTTGGAAGCCGCGCCGAAATTGGCACATGCAAAATTGTTGGACATTCGCACCGGTTTTCGACCATACACGCCCAATTCGCTGCCGTTGTTCGGACCTCTTCCAGGCGTCGAAAACTTGTACGCCGCAAACGGGCTCGGGGCATCCGGGTTCTCGACAGGACCGATGATCGGCTTCAAGCTGGCGAAACTGTTAACAAATGAACCGTTGGACGTAAACATCGATGATTATGCTTTCGCCAAAATCATCGCCGATCAATAGGCAACCGCATTATACCGCCGTCTCTTTTTTTCGTACGTACCTTCTTTCAATTAAATGTAACCATTTCGTCCATTTCTCATATGAAAATTGGAAAACCGGACTTTGGATGAACGTGAAGATGAAAGAAAACACGAACACGGGTCCGCCGATGATGAGTCCGATCACCAACACGAGCGATTCGGTCGTAATTCTCACCGCACGGATGGAATACCCCGTTTTATCGGAAATGACGAGCATAAAGCCGTCGCGGGGGCCGGCACCGAGACGGACGGAATTGTACATCCCGCCGCCGATGCCCATGATGATGATCCCGACCGTGATGATCACCGCATCCAAAAACAAGTTGTTCGTTTCCGGGACGAAATCCAACCATAAAAAGAAGTCGATAAAAATACCGACCAAAATGATATTGATGTACGTCCCCGCTCTGACGTACGTGCGATCGAGGAAAAGCGTCACAAACGTCAACGCGAGGCCGATAATGATGCCCCAACTACCGATCGTCAAACCAAATTTGTCATAAAGTCCGACGCTGAGCACGTCCCAAGGATGCAAACCTAAATGTTGCACTTTGACCGTGATTGAAATGCCTAAACTTAATACAACGAGTCCGAGCAAAAATACAATGAGCCGAATATATATCAACCGCTTCACTTCTTTCAACAACTTGAACTTTTTTAAAGATTGCTATTCTATTATAGCATGAATCCGTTTACCTTTTAGGAACTTCATATTGCCGAAATCTCTGCCCGGGCCGTTCCGATGCTCTTTCCAATTCGGTAAACTTCAAGGATTAAAAAAAAAAAACGGTATGGAGGAAAAGAGGTGTGTAATGATGAAAAGGCTTCCACCGCACGTTTTGCTCGTCTTGGCGGCCATTTTTTGGGGCGGCAACTTCGTCATCGGACGAGCCGTAGCAAATGACGTGCCCCCATTCATCTTGTCTTT
Source organism: Bacilli bacterium (assembly GCA_012518125.1). Classification (GTDB taxonomy): domain Bacteria; phylum Bacillota; class Bacilli; order Bacillales; family Amphibacillaceae; genus Pseudogracilibacillus. The sequence continues at coordinate 3,515 of JAAYTF010000146.1, forward strand.
TTTCCGTTGGGTTGTCGCATTTTTCATCATGTTGCCGCTTGTCTGGCCGAATTTAAAAAATGAGTTGCCAAAAATCCGCAAGCATTTCAACATCGTCCTTTTGTCAGGATTGACGGGGATAGCCGGCTTCAACACGTTCGTCTACATCGCGCTTCATTATACGACGTCGATCAATGCGTCGCTCATGAACACGACCACGCCGATCGTCATTTTCATCTTGTCGTATTTCTTTTTGCAAGAGAGGTTGACGCATCAACAATGGATCGGCGCATTTTTATCGCTCGTCGGCGTCCTCTTTCTCATATCGCGCGGTTCACTGGAGCTCATCAAGACGTTATCGTTTAATGTCGGGGACATTTTGATGCTCTTTGCCGTGTTAAGTTGGAGTGTCTATTCGTTATTGACAAAACGGTATGCCAATGAATTGCCGGTAAATACGACGTTTTTCGCAACGATTGCGGTAGGCGTGGTCATCTTGTTTCCGTTTTTCTTATATGAATGGCTGATAAAACACGAAACGATCACTTGGAACGTCGGCACGATTTCGGCAATTTTGTACGTCGGCATATTCGCTTCCGTCGCCGCATTTCTAAGTTGGAACAGCGGGGTCGTAAAACTTGGGGCGAGCAAGGCAGGGGTTTTTCTAAATTTGGTGCCGCTATTTGCAGCCCTTTTTGCCGTCCTCTTTATCGGGGAAACCGTGACGATTTCCCAACTCGTCGGGGCCCTTTTTGTCCTATCTGGCGTGTTTCTCGCTTCAAAAAAAAGAAACGCTGCGCGGTCACGAAACGTTTCGAAACATATTTAATAATCATATTTCTTGTTCCAACAAAATCTTTTGCTCTTCGTCGCTGAAAACCCGCGATCGTGTCAAAAAGCGTTTCCCTTCCGGACCTTCGAGCGAGAACATCCCGCCTCTTCCTGGTACGACATCGATAATGAGCTGCGTATGCTTCCAATATTCAAATTGATCGCGCGACATATAAAACGGGCAGCCACCAATTTCGCCAAGCAATACGTCTGATTCACCGACACGAAACTCGCCGAGCGGATAACACATCGGCGAACTGCCATCGCAGCAACCTCCCGATTGATGGAACATGAGCGGCCCGTGTTTTTCCTTCAACAGTTCAATCAATTCGAGCGCTGCATCCGTCGCCAAAACACGCTTTACTTCCATTTGATGCACCTCCTCACTTTACTATACGCATTCGTTTATCATTTTTGACCACCTGGACATGACTAAAGACGCCCTGTTGCCGTACGGTGCAACAGGGCAATTCATGAAACCGAGGTCTTAGAACAATCCCATCGGCTCTTCACTATAGCTGACGAGCAAGTTTTTCGTTTGTTGATAATGGCTTAACATCATGAGATGATTTTCCCGACCGATTCCTGACTTTTTGTATCCCCCGAAAGCGGCGTGAGCCGGATATTGATGGTAAGTGTTCGTCCAAACACGGCCCGCTTGAATCGCTCGTCCAAATCGGTACGCTTTGTTGATGTTCCGTGTCCAAACACCAGCCCCTAATCCATACAATGTATCGTTTGCAATTTCAAGCGCTTCTTCATCATCTTTGAACGTCGTCACCGAAAGCACAGGCCCGAAAATCTCTTCTTGGAAAATTCTCATTTTGTTGTGACCTTTGAAAATGGTTGGCTGAATGTAGTAACCTCCACTTAACTCTCCTTCTAAATAGTTGCGGTCTCCGCCGGCGAGCAATTCCGCCCCTTCTTGCTTGCCGATCTCCAAGTACGACATGATCTTTTCCATCTGTTCCGTTGAAGCCTGGGCGCCCATCATCGTTTCGGTATCGAGCGGATGGCCGATTTTGATTTTCTCGAGGCGTTTCAACGCTAGATCGATAAAATCATCGTAAATCTTTTCGTGAATTAACGCGCGGGATGGACACGTACAAACCTCACCTTGGTTGAGCGCAAACATGACCATGCCTTCGACCGCTTTCTCCAAGAATGAATCGTCTTTTTCCATCACATCTTCAAAGAAGATGTTCGGCGATTTGCCGCCCAACTCCAACGTGACCGGAATGATGTTTTCCGAAGCGTATTGCATGATCAAGCGGCCTGTCGTCGTTTCACCCGTAAAGGCGATTTTGGCGATTCGGCTGCTCGAAGCCAAAGGTTTGCCCGCTTCCAATCCGAAACCGTTTACAACGTTGAGAACGCCTGGCGGGAGCAAATCGTGAATCAATTCCAGCATGACATGGATCGATGCCGGCGTTTGTTCGGCAGGCTTCAAGACGATGCAGTTTCCAGCTGCAAGTGCAGGGGCGATTTTCCAAGCGGCCATAAGTAGCGGGAAGTTCCATGGGATGATTTGCCCAACAACTCCCAATGGTTCATGGAAATGATAAGCGACCGTGTGTTCATCAATTTGGCTGATCGTGCCTTCCTGTGCACGGATCGCCGCCGCAAAGTAACGAAAATGGTCGATTGCCAACGGCAAATCGGCCGCCAACGGTTCACGCACCGCTTTTCCGTTATCCCACGTCTCTGCGACCGCCAACATTTCCAAATTTTCTTCAAGACGATCGGCAATTTTGTTTAAAATGTTTGCCCGTTCAGTCGGCGACGTTTTGCCCCAAGCGTCTTTCGCTTTATGCGCCGCATCTAATGCAAGTTCAACGTCTTCCTTCGTCGACCGCGCCACTTCACAAAACACTTCGCCCGTTACAGGCGTCACATTTTCGAAATATTGCCCCTTGACCGGTTTTACGTATTCACCTCCAATAAAGTTGTCATAACGGTCTTTGAATTGAACGATGGAGCCTTCCGTGTTTGGATTCGCGTACCTCACTGAACCATCCCCCTTTTCATTTTTTTGGTGTCACTACATTATATGCCTGTCCTTCACATTTATCATAACAACAGAATATTTAGAATTCAAGGTAAATTTGAAAATTTTTAGTTTTTTCGGAAAACGGTGTTATCCCCTGCCCATTTTGGATGAAAAACCAAATATTTATACATTTTAATCACTTTTCATCAAGTAAGGACGAGTGCCATTTCGATTACTTACGACCAACCATATACATATATTAACTAATGATAGAAAGGATGAAATGAATGTCTGACATGGAATTACAAGATTTTGAATCAAAACAAGCAAGAAAAGATTACCCTGTTTCACAACCGGATTGCCATTGCCGGTCCAAACCTAGACCATGTTATGAATGCGAGTATTATTATTATCGGAGAAAAGCGCCAAGACTCAATACCGATTGCATCGTCGTGGAATCTTTGTTATGTTCACAAAGAGCGAACATCGTAGCGGAAATCAACATTCCTGTTTTAACATTGGGTGGGATTGTCGACGTCGGTCCAGGTGGTGTCATCACTCCTCCGATTACGTTGACGCCTGACATCAGCAATATCGTCTATCAATTTTCCGTGCTTAAAAACATGGTCGTCATCACAGGTTATCTCCCTGCAAATGTCACCGTACTCGGAATTGAGCTGCCGATTCAAATTACGATCCCATTCCAAGAAGAAATTCACTGCCCGGGACTTTGTCCGCAAGACAATATCCAACATACGCCATTCAAAATTGAAGCGACCATCACACAAGGGCTTGAAGCTCTCGGCGTCGTAGCTGCATCGATCTTATTCAAAGTCATTTTGTCCACGAACGTCACCGCAACACGACCAGTAATCGTCAAAGAACCGAACTTGAAACTTGTCGCTGACGTCAATGAAGACCGTTGTGAAACGAGTGACGACAATGGTTAAAACGCCGTTTCCTAACGAACATTACTTCAATTTTGAAGCCATCGAAAGGCAAGTAGCGGAAATCAAAAAACGGATGGCGGAAAAAGGTCAAATCATTGACGTTAGCGGAACGGCAATCGAAGATGGCGAAGGAAACGAACAAACGGAAGCAAAAGAAGAAATGGAAGCAAAAGCGGAAACGATCGAAGATTTGTTGAAAAACCAGCTGTCGATTTTGCAAGATATCCAATATTTGTTGACCCAGCTCGAAAAACAATCGCGCAAGAAAAAAAGATCATTTTTCTTCGGCAAAAATGATCTCGAAGCTTAACATCGGCTAGGTTCTCTCATCTTCTCTCTTTCGTTACTACAATATATGCACGAATCTTTTAGGCGTTCATAAAATTTGAAGAAAAATGCAGACGACCGCATGTTTCATAACGTGCGGTCGCCTGCGTTTTTTCTATTTATTTTTCAAAACGTTCAATGAACGAATCGTATCCGGCTTTTTTCAGCTCAGCCACTCGTTTCTCCGCATTGCTGCGGTTTGTAAAAGAACCGGTGACAACGCGATAATAAACGTTTTTCTTGTTGGACGTCGAGCTTTTCGGAACATCTTTCTGCGTTTGTTTCTTTTGTAATTTGAGCGCTTTGACGATTCCGTTTACGTGGCCGGTTGCAACATCCGTCAAAAAGGCGTCGGATTTTAGTTTCGTTGCATCCGTTTTATTGTCGATAAACAAGTTTTCCGTCAAAATGGCCGGCATCTTCGTGTTGCCTAACACGTAAAAATTCGCTTTTTTCTTGCCGCGGTCCCTAACGTTCGGAATTTTTTTCATTATTTCCTCATGGATCACTTGACGATATTTTGCAGTGGTTGAATTGTTGCTCAATCCACTATAAATGTAGCTTTCGAATCCCGTTCCGCCGCCGGCATTGACGTGGATGCTGACGAACAAATCCGCATTCCAGCGATTCGCTTCATTGCAAATTTGTTCGAGTGTATAATACGTGTCATCGCTGCGAAACATCTTCACTTCCACATCATAAATTTTCAACTGATCGACCATTTTTCGCGCAATCTTCAAGACGATGTCTTTTTCCCTTAGGCCATTTCCGACAGCTCCGGGATCTTTCCCGCCATGGCCCGGATTAATGAACACGCGCATGTTGTCATCACCCCTTGGTAATAAGGTATGAAAGAGGACAACCATTTGTATATGTATAATCACCAAGCAAATTTGCTCAAAAGATGAAAGGGTGAAAAAAGTAGCAACCTTAGACAATCCCGAGCTTAAACCTTATCATATAGGTAAAAGGATTTAATCCAAAATGGAAAGGATGGTTTGCATGAGTTTAAAAAGCACCCTCTACAAACTGCTCCGTTTAAGCAATGACATCGAAGCGATCCGTAAGGGGACTATCCATAAAAGGGTGGCGCGAAGAGCCATCGGCAAAGCGACCGGAAGAGCGATGCGCAAATGGCTGAAATAAAAAGGAAAGCGCATAAATAAAAACGCTTTCCTTTTCTTTCGCAACTGAATTTGTTAAACTGAATTGTAATTCAGTGATGGAAAAGGAAGTGACAAAACAATGCTCGATCAACTAGAAGTCGAACTAATTCAACTAAAATTGCCATTCCGCTTAAACCACGTCAATTGTTTCGTTGCAGAAGGCTACGACGGATACGTCGTCATCGACGCCGGATTGCATGACGATTTGACAGTAAAACGCTGGAACGACGTTCTTGGAGACAAAGAAGTGACCGACATTTATATCACCCATTACCATCCCGACCATTTCGGCTATGCCGGAGGGCTGCAACAAAAATACGACGCCCGCGTTTCCATGTCCGAAACGGATGCCAATGATGGGTTGAATGCTTGGGAAGATGATTTCTTGAGTACATTGTTGGGCAATTACAAACGTTGCAACATACCGGAACATATTGCCAAAGAGATGTATGAAAACACGGTGAGCTTCCATCCGAAGGTGACGCCTTATCCGAAAATCGATCATTATTTCCGTGAACACGACCGTGTGAAAATTGGCAAGTATGAATACGAAGTCATTTTTACACCGGGACATTCCGATGGGTTGATCACGTTTTACAACGATGAGAAAAAAGTGCTCTTTTCGACCGACCATATTTTGCCACACATCACGCCGAACATTTCCTACTGGTTTCACGGCGACCCAAACCCGCTGAAAACATATTTGCACTCATTGGAAAAAGTGAGAAAATTGGAAGCGGAATACGTCATCCCATCGCATGGAAAACCTTTCCACGATGCGAATAAACGAATCGATGAAATCATCGCCCACCACGATAATCGTTTAAACGAAACGTTGAAGGCATTAAAAGAATATCGGACGGTGTATGATGTTTGCAATCAATTGTTCGACTTTCAATTGACGATCCACGAAACGCGTTTTGCCATCGGCGAGACGGTGGCGCATTTGGAATATTTGCGGTACAGAGGAGAAGTTATCCGAGACGAAATTGATGGGGTTTGGCTTTACGAAAAAAAATAACCTAAGAAAACGACGCTCGAATCTTTGGTCAAGCACTGAGATTCGAGTTTTTTTCATGATTTACATCACGGTAACGAACGTTTCGGCAAATACCACCCGTAATGAACAGACAACATACGGAAAACGACAATCAACAGTAAAATCGTGAAATAACCTATCATCGAGCGGACAATACCTGAACCTATCAAGACACCGGCAAATAATGTCCATAATATGTATATCTCTTTTTCCAAAAACAAAGGTCTTCTGCCCGCCAAAAGATCACGGATCATCCCGCCGCCTGTCCCCGTTAACGCTGCCGCAGCAATCGACGCACTGATCGGCAAGGCCATTTGATACGCAAAAATCGCCCCTTGAATCGCAAACGCCCCCAAACCGATCGCATCGAAAAACACTCCCAATTTACCCCACGCGGTTAAAATAAACGATGGCAAAAAGTATGTTATCGTAATAAAGACAAAAGCGATGATAAACAAGTTCCCCTGCTCCCAAAGCGTCGTCACCGGAAGGCCGATCAACAAATTCCTCACCGCACCGCCACCAAATGCGGTGACAAATCCTAAAATGTATGCGCCGATCAAGTCGTATTTTACCTCCATCGCCACAATCGCCCCGCTTATTGCAAAAGCTACCGTCCCGATCAAATTCAAAAGATCCCATGCAAGCATGCCGTCCTCCATGTCAAATGAATCTAATAATTCGCAACATATTGCACTTAACGGTAAAATATGTCGTTTTACGATATTCTATACAAACGGAAATCTACTATTGA
>JAAYTF010000147.1 GCA_012518125.1 Bacilli bacterium
AAGATCGCCAATTCAAACGGCGTCACTTTCTTATGACGGCTAATCATAGAACCACTCTCTTGATTGATATTGTCTTTTATCCTTTTGTGTGCGCAAATCTTTCGGGCGTTTTTCAAACAACCATATCGGCAAGCGAAGGACGCTGTCCATCAATTCTTTGAACCTTAACGGCGTTAGCGGGGACAAATAAGGTACGCCGTAAGATTCCAATTTACATAGATGGATGGTCAAAATCAACATCGCAATCACGATGCCGGCAAAGCCGAACAATGCTGCGGCGACCATGATCGGGAAATTGGCGATTCTCACTGCATTCCCCATTTCATAGGTAGAAATGGTAAATGACATGATCGCCGTAAGGGCGACGACGATGACCATCACATTGGAAACGAGTCCGGCGCTGACAACGGCATCGCTGATGATGATGCCGCCGACAATGCCGATCGTTTCCCCGATCGGTGTGGGGAGGCGGACCCCCGCTTCACGGATCAATTCGACGGTGATCGCCATGAACATCGCCTCGAAAAATGGCAAAAGCGGCACTCCCGACACCGACCCCTTTACGAGGCTGACCAATTCGTAAGGGATGATTTCAAAATGGAAGCTTACAAACGCGATATATAACGGCGGAAGCAACAATACACCGAAAAAGCTGAATAAACGCAACAGCCGGAAAACCGTCCCCGGTATGAAGCGGCTATTGTAATCGTCCGGCGATTGGAAAAAGGCAAAAAACGTCACCGGCAAAATGATCGCTTCCGTGCTTCCATCCGTGAAAATGGCGACTCGCCCTTCCATCAGATGCGCCTCGACCCGATCGGGCCTTTCCGTGTACAAGTTTTGCGGAAACGGCGAAAAGGGTGCCGTTTCGATGCATTCCTCGATGTATCCTGGCGAAAACACCGTGTCGATCGAAATCATCGACACTTTTTTGATGACTTCATTGACGATCTCTTTATTCGCAATATGATCGAAATAAACGATGGCGACATTTTTCTTCGATTCAAAACCGACATTCAAATACGTGATCTTCAATTCGTTGTTTTGGATCCGGTTCCGCAACAAATATAAGTTCGTATTCAAGTCTTCGACAAAGCCCAAATGCGAGCCCCGCACCGTCTTTTCCGTATCCGGTTCGACCGGCTGCCTTTCCCGTTCGATCATCGTATTGAAGGAAAAAGCCTCACTCTCGCCTTGAAGGATTAATACCGTGCTTCCTTTCAAGATTTCGCTGATGACATTGTCGAAATCGTCGATGGATTGGACGGCGAGCGTCGCACGCAACATTTTCTCCGTCGTCGCTTTCTTTTCCCTTTTCAAATGGTTGTATAACAATTCATCGATTTTTTTCGGGTCCGCCATCGTATTTAAAAACAATAATTTCCCTTTCAACTTTCCATAGAAAAAATCTTCCACGATCAAATCATCTGTTTCATTGAATTGGTCGACGATGTATGCAATATTATCTTCCAAGCTTGTATACAACGGTTTTTTCTGCGCCGTTTGTGAATGCTCATCTTGACCGAATTGTTCAGGCATTTTCATCAACTCTTTCCCAAATCGGTTACGGTTAGTTTTTCCCGAACCGCTCCAATCATGCATGCATAATAGTCTAAAACGTTTTAATTGGACGATGGTAATGGTAAACTACAAGTATATAAAAATGTTGTCGTCATAGGAGATGATCGTTTTGGTATCGTTGAACACCCCGATTACCATCAAAGGATTGCAGTTGAAAAATAGAATCGTCATGGCGCCGATGTGTCAATATTCCGTCACAGCAAAGGACGGAAAACCGAACGACTGGCATTTTGTCCACTACATATCGCGTGCGGTCGGCGGCACCGGCCTCATCATCGTCGAAATGACGAACGTCGAACCGGACGGCAGGATCACCGACCATTGTTTAGGTTTATGGTCGGACGACCACATCCCCGCTTTTAAGCGGATCGTCGACGGCGTGCATGAACAAGGTGCCAAAATCGGCATTCAAATCGCCCATGCCGGAAGAAAGGCGCAAGATGCACTCCAACCTGTCGCGCCATCTCCGATTCCTTACCCGACAAGCAAAGGTTCCAAACCGTATCGAACACCGAAACAACTCACCGTTGACGAAATCAAAGAGTTGGTGGAAAAATTCAAACAAGCGGCCCGAAGAGCGGTTGAAGCCGGTTTTGATACGATTGAATTGCACGGTGCGCACGGTTACTTGCTGCATCAATTCATGTCGCCGAGCATCAATGTCCGCACCGATGAATACGGACAAGACTTGGCGAAGTTCGGTGTGGAAGTGATTGAAGCGGTTAAAAGCGTCATGCCGGAAGACATGCCTCTATTGATGCGCATGTCAGCCGTCGAATATATGGACGGCGGCTATTCGATCGATCATGCGATTGAACTCGCAAAACGGTTCAAGGAAGCCGGCGTCGATGTGTTCCACGTCTCAAGCGGCGGCGAAGCGCCTCCGGGAAAAAATCGACCGGGCAACTATCCGGGCTTTCAAGTGCCTTTTGCCCGTAAATTCAAAGAAGAACTGGGCGTTCCGGTGATCGCGGTCGGCATCTTGGAAAATCCGCGCGTTGCGGAATACGTCTTAAAAAGCGGCGATGCCGATTTAATCGCGATCGGACGCGGCATGCTCGACGATCCGTACTGGGCGATCCATGCAATAAAAGAAACGACCGGTGAAGTCTTGCCGCCAAAACAATACGAACGTGGCATCCGATGACAACGGGACCGCTTCCCGCATTGCGCTGGGCAGTGGTCCGCCCTACCAACCTTTAAGGTGATGATGATGGAATTCCTCATCTTTATGATTGCGTTCGCTGTGGTTTTCGTGATTGCGGCCGTTTAGGTTTTTTACATCTTGTCGAACGGTCGAATCCGCCGCAGGAGCAATTGAAGCGCGAAGTTGACAAATTGAAAAAACGGGTGGAAGAACTCGAAGAAAAAATCAATGACTAAGTTTTCCCCTTTTCTTCGGCCGAGCACGAAAAGTCAAAAGCCGATCGAAACCATGCTACAATGACAACCAAAAGATATCCGAGGAGGGAAATGTATGCGCATACAAACGAAACATTACATTGATGGCGCTTTCGTCGAGTCGACCGGGAACGAACGGTTGGACGTCATCAATCCCGCCACCGAAGAAGTGATCGGGCAAATCGCAAATGGCACTCCAGAGGACGTTGACCGCGCGGTGCAAGCGGCAAAGAAAGCGTTTCCGTCGTTTTCCAAAACGACGAGGGAAGAACGGATCGAATTGCTCAACCATATCGCCGCCGCTTATGAAAAAAGGAAAAAAGAGTTCATCGAAGTCGTTACGGAAGAATTGGGCGCGCCGCTTCATTTAAGTGAACGAGCGCACTATCAAATGGGGCTTGCTCATTTCCGCGAGGCAGCCAAACAACTTGAAACGTTTCCTTTTGAAGAAAGACGCGGCAATTCCGTCATCCGAAAAGAGCCGATCGGCGTCAGCGGCTTGATCACACCGTGGAATTTCCCGACCAACCAGACGACGACGAAATTGGCTAGCGCGTTTGCGGCAGGCTGCACCGTCGTTTTAAAACCGTCCGAATTGACGCCGTATTCCGCCTTAATGCTCGTCGATATATTTGAAGAAGCCGGATTGCCAAAAGGCGTATTCAACTTGGTGAACGGCACCGGCGACCGCGTCGGAAATGCGTTGACGAAACATCCTGACGTCGAATTCATTTCCTTCACCGGTTCCGTACAAACCGGCAAACTCATTTCGAAAAATGCCGCCGACACGGTCAAGAAAGTGACGCTCGAATTGGGCGGAAAATCGCCGATGATCATTTTGGACGATTTTGACATCGAAATCGCCGTGAAGATTGCCGTCGCCAACATCATGTACAATTGCGGCCAAATGTGCACCGCCGCTTCCCGCACACTCGTCCCGAAAGACAAAGTCGACAAATTTGCCGAATTGGCCAAAAAACGGTTGGAACGTTACCCGGTAGGTGATCCATTGGATCCGAAAAGCGCCCTCGGTCCTCTCATTTCAAAGCAGCAATATGAACGTGTCCAAAGCTACATTCAAAAAGGGATCGATGAAGGGGCGACGCTCGTTTTCGGCGGCTTGGGAAAACCGGAAGGACTTGAAAAAGGATATTATGTAAAACCGACGATTTTCAAAGATGTGACGAATGACATGACGATCGCCCAAGAAGAAATCTTCGGTCCCGTCATGTCGATCATCGCTTACGAAACGGTCGATGAAGCGATCGAAATCGCCAACGATACGATTTACGGTTTGTCGGCATACGTTTTGGGAAATGACAAAAAGACGGTTGAAAAAATCGCCGGCTCCATCCGGGCAGGTCAAGTGAACATAAACGGGGCGATCGCCGATTATTCGATGCCGTTTGGCGGCTTTAAACAGTCGGGCATCGGCAGAGAATGGGGCGACTATGGAATTGACGAATATCTGGAAGTAAAAGCGATCATCGGCATTTATTGATCTTTGCAGATAAGATGTTAAAGAAGCCGGGGCTAAATGGAATGAAAGTTGCCCCGGCTTTGTTTTGCATGAACCGAGCATGAAAGCCAGGAAATTCAATGCTGTCCATTTGTTCGCACCAAAAACTATCTTGGAAACGATGCGTTATAGCGCCTAACTGTTGTCCGCAAGCTTAATGCAAACAACCTTTGAACGACAAACGGTCCCGGCTGTCCTTCCTTTTAACAAATTTATCCTGGCATTCCATCCATTGTGGTGACACGAAGCATCCATTTCCGTTCGGTTCCCCACCCTTCGCGAACAATGTTCCGAAATCGACGCGGAGCAATCACGGAATTTTCTTCATTATTTCCTTTTCGCCTGCTTCATCCTCGTCAATTTACGTGTCCTCCCTACTTGAACGTTTTACTATCCTTCATTGTTCGGATACAAGTTAATAATTTTGTCGGAATGAAGCAACGAGTTTGTGACAAATCATTCATAAAAATGACGAAAAAAATTGACATTTTCGTGACGAATATACTATACTGGGTATTAACAAATTAATAAACTTTTTTATTTATAACGTTTTTTAGTACTCTACATAGTATAGTATTTTATCCTATCGATTTAAAAAACGCTCGTTGAACGAACCAGCAGCTTTTCACTTTGCTGGACTTGCGATGAAAATACATATCGAAAGAGGTGGATATCTCTGGAGAAAAGGCACGGAATGACATCAAGCGACCGATGGAAACAAATTCAAAATATATTCAGGGGGTAATCATAAAAATGTTTAAAAGAAAGGTTTTCTATTTCCTTCTCATCTCATTTCTAACTGTATTTGGCTTTAGTCAACATGCACTCGCTTATCCAGGCTCTGGACAAGCAAAATGGGAAGAAGCAGAAATTCAAATCATCGAGGAATTATCAGAAGTTGAAAACATCACGGAGACCGGCATCATGGTCAACCCGTTGATGAAAGATCCAAAAAGTTTCGAAGGTGAAAGCGCTGTCTTTGGAAATAGCTGCTTGACGTGTCATGGCGGCGACCAAGGCGCACATATGGACAATCAACCTTATCATGGCGCAATCACAGTCGACTTGATTCGCATCGCGGACAACAAAAGCATGGTGCAAGAGGATGGTTCATTGTTAATCGAAGTGAACCCTAACGGCGGCGTGACAAAATATAAACTTGTCGTCGGTTTATCAGAGGAAGTTTATGATGGCGGATATGAAGACGATCGTGCGCTCGCTGGCTGGCATTTCTCCCTGCCGAAAGGGATCCATATGGACTTGCCATACTGCATGCACATCATCGGACCGAACTTGAGCAAAGTGTATCCGGAAAACCAAAATGCCGTATTCAGCGACATCAACGTCGCAGCGGATGAAAACTTCGAAGAGAAAAAAGGCATATTGCAAATCATCTCTGGTACACAAAACGCGACGCCAAACGATACGAAAACATACGGCTCTGTCGTCGTTGAATACAAATACAGCGAAGATGCACCTGTGGAAGAAGGCGTCACCGTTTACGACTTCCCATCTCCAACAGCACCTGGTCCAGAAGTGCAACAAGCTTCCGTTGCGGTAACGCCGGACAGTGATGAAAACGGCTCAGCGGCAACATACGTTTATTACATCGTTCTTGGAGCGATCGTTTTGGCGCTGATCCTCTTCTTCTTCAGAAGAAAAAGCACGGAAAATCAGGCTTAACTTGTGAAACGTCCAGCTTTCAAAACAAGCTGGACGTTTTTTGATACATAAAATCGTCGCCGAAACATATAATAAGAAAAAATTCGAAGGAAGAATGGCGATGTTGGTTTGCCCATTATGCAATTCGTTACATACGTTGCAAAAACGTTGTCCAAATTGCAACCAATTGCTTGAAGACGGCGGCAGAGCGAGCGATTATTTCGACCCGTACAACCATTACCTCGATATCGAAATTACAAATGCGAATGATGGCGTCCTCCGTTCACACGCTTCATGCCCTCACCTGCTTTATTGCCCGCATTGTGGTCATGACGAAATCGCTTTGATCAAGGAGCGGCGAATATGACATCTTCCTTTTTTCTATTTCATCCATCTCATTTTTCATCTTTTCATAGAATGAAAGATTGATTGTGGCCCATTTTTTTAACGATTCACTTTCATTTACTTTTCTATTTTTTTTACTATAATAGTTCATATGGTGAACAATTCACATATTGAACAATTCAGCTATGAAACGAGTTCAGGGAGGGAGAACAATCGAACTTGAACAATATATCAAACGGTATCAACTCGCGATGCATACGATATACCGCGGCATCGGCAACATGATCAAACAGTACGTGCATGAAGATGTGACGACCGATCAATTTTTGACGCTGCAATACATTTACCAACACGGTTCCATCACCGCATCCGAAATCGCGCAAGAATTCGGCGTCGGAAGAAGCGCCATCACCGCCATCGTCAATCGGCTCGTTGAAAAAGAGCTCCTCATTCGGAAACGAAGCAAAGAAGACCGCAGAATCATCGCATTAATGCTAAGCAATCGGGGAAAAGAGGTCGTTGAAGCGACCGAAAAAGCCATGTATCGCTTTTTGCAAGAGAAATTGAAACATTTTGAACTGGATGATATCGAACGTTTGCTGAACTCGATCGAAAAATTCGCTTTATTGATGGAAACGAACGCATGAATAATTCACGTTGAAGGAGTGCAAAGATGAAACAAATTGTAAAATACCGTTGGGCAATCATTGCGCTTTGGATCGTCACAGCCTTGTCGCTTTCACTGTTGTCGCCGAATTTGCAAGCATTGGTCGCGGAAAAAGGGCAATTGACCATACCCGATGAATACCCATCGAAACAAGCTAACAGATTGTTGGCGGAAATGTCTTCAGACGATGTAGAAATGCACGACATCGTCCTCGTATTTCATCGTGATGAAGGGCTTGACGAAACCGATAAAAAGGACATTAAAACGGTCATCGACCGATTGAATGAATCGAAGGACGAATTGGAAATTGCATCTGTTCTCGATTTTTCCGAAGATGAAAGAATCGAAGCATCGACCGTCTCTAGCGACAACACGACACTATTAGTCCCGATCGAAGCGGCCACCGAAAAGCAGACGATCGGCGAATTGCGTGAAAAAATCACGGCGATCGCCGACGAAATCGATGTGCCGCATGCGTTGACGAGCGAAGAATTGATCAACGAAGACATCGTCATCAATTCGCAAGAAGGTTTAAAAAAGACGACGGTCATCACCGTCATATTGATACTCGTCATATTGTTGGTCGTTTTCCGCTCGGCGATCGCGCCGGTGATTCCGCTCATCACAGTCGGAATCAGTTATCTGGTCGCCGAAAGCATCGTCGCTTATTTGGCGGAATACGTCAACTTCCCGCTTTCAACTTACACGCAAATATTCATGATTGCCATCATGTTCGGAATCGGCACCGATTATACAATCTTGCTCATCAGCCGTTTCAAAGAAGAATTGACGAAACGGGATTCAACGGTCGAAGCGGTGATCGCCACGTATAAGGCAAGCGGAAAAACGATTTTTTATGCGGCATTGGCTGTATTGATCGGCTTTTCGACCATCGGTTTGTCAAAATTCACGTTATACCAATCGGCCGTTTCGGTCGCTGTCGGCGTCCTCGTCGTCACGTTGGCCTTATTTACGATTTTGCCGTTTGTCCTCGTCTTTTTCGGAAAAAGATTGTTTTGGCCGTTTGACAAAAACGTGGAACATAAAGAAAGCAAACTGTGGGCGCGGCTCGGCCATTTCACTTGGACGCGTCCGATCCGTTCGCTCATCATCA
>JAAYTF010000148.1 GCA_012518125.1 Bacilli bacterium
TTCTCAACAATGCCATTCTACCCGATATACCATAAATCACTTTGATTTTCCATGTGGAAAAGGTCTGCCATACATTATATAAAATCTAGCATTCTACTTGATTGATTCAACCTTTAAAATATGTTTCGCTGTTTATAAACAATAATTGTATTATGATAGAGTTAAGTTTCATTATCGTTTAGAATGCGCAAACAGGTTTTACCTCCTTACTGAGTTTGTTATGATGACAAATCCATCCAAAAAGCAGGTGAAGATGTGACTCTGGCTTATAAACAACATGGAAACAAACGCGGTCCTTTGATGATCTTTTTGCACGGCGGCGGTGTGAGCAGTTGGATGTGGGAAAAGCAAATTGAACATTTCACCAATTACCATTGTGTGACGGTCGATTTGCCGGAACATGGGGAAAGCAAAGACTCCGAACCTTTTTCCATTTCCTACAGTGCGGAAAAGATAAACGGGCTCATTGAAGATCTTGCAACGGATAAAAAAGTCATCGTCATCGGCTTTTCCCTCGGGGCGCAGGTCGCCGTGAAAATGATGAGCTTAAAACCCGACCTGATCGATTACGCCATTTTGAACAGCACATTGTTGAAGCCGCCGAGTGAACTGATGCGGAAGATGATGCGCCAGTCGTTACAAATTTCGTATCCGATGATCAAAAATCGTACGTTTGCAAAACTTCAAGCAAGGACGCTCCATATTGGCGAAGAATATTTCGACACGTATTTCGTTGAAAGTTCGCAATTAAGTGTGGATACGCTCATTCGCATTTTTGACGAAAACATGTCTTTTGTATTGCCGGAAAACTTCGGTCAAGTGAAAACGAAAATGTTGGCCACTGTCGGTTCGAAGGAAAATGCGTTGATGAAAAAATCGTTGAAACTGCTCGTCAAAAACCATCCGAACTGTACGGGAATTATCATCCCGAAAGTCGGCCATGGCATACCTTTCTACGATCCGGATTATTTTAATCGCTTGGTGGAGAGCTGGTTGAAAGACGGCACGTTGCCGGAGGATGTTTGGGTAATTGAATAACAAAAGACCGTGTATAATCCGTGCAAAAAGTGACAACTCCATCCTGCAAATTTGTGAGGATGGAGTTTATTATTACACTTATACATGAGAAAGTTTATGACGACGAATCCTAAAGTTCCTGAAATCCCCGTTTCCATTTCTCCAACACATCTCGCTCCGGCGTCATCCCAAATTCCATTATTCCATAGTCCACGGCACCTAAGACAGGCGGTAGTTGAGGTTCGTGATATATAAGCTTTTTCATTGATTCGCTCGTCTTCAATTTTTCAAGCAACATTTGCCGGACAGGTTCCGCAGTTGCGACGCCCGCGATGAGTGAAACGGGGACGTCATCCGCTTCAAACAGCGATGCAACAAGTTCGATGCCAATGAGCCGTATGTTCACCCAAAACATACTTCCTCGTTGAAGTCGTGTTATGGAATCATTCCAGCGTGAAGTTTGCTGAAAGAGGTTTTGGGCGGCCATTTTCAATTTGCCCCCAAAAATGCGCTGTAACATTTTTTCTAATAGTTGAGTTCTCCGGTAAATAAGTGTATGATTTTAAATGTTAATCATAAACTGCGTTTGCCTCTCATATGAGTGGTACATGTACATTTTCTTGGAGGTTCCAAATGGATGCGGTAAATGACATCGTGACATTGTTGAAATATTTGATTTTGGGACTGGTTCAAGGGGTCACCGAGCCGATTCCGATTTCATCAAGCGGGCATTTGATCATCGTCCGTGAAATTTTCGGTATCGAAGCGAAAGGTTTGTCGTTTGAGATTTTCGTGAATTTCGCTTCGTTGCTGGCGGTGTTGATCATTTATCGGCATGATATCATCCGGTTGATCACAAACGGGCTTACATACTTGATAAAAAAAGATCCCGCGGCAAAAA
>JAAYTF010000019.1 GCA_012518125.1 Bacilli bacterium
GAAAATAGGTCGCCACAACTTGCGAGGCGGCGATTAAAAGTTCCGCATTTCGAGAATATTTTGGACGCAGTCTTTGTCTTATTGCCCGGTCTGGTTGGATGGTTCCAACCGTCTTTTGCGCCAACCGAACGGCAAGTTGAAATCCTTCTTCGGGCGTCTTTGTTTTTAACGAATGGATGTTATCGTTCAAATCATCACATCCTTTTGCTTTTACGCCTACTATATGCGCGCCTATTCGTATGCGTGCATGCAAAAAGGGTTTAACGCATCCGCGACGTTTCGGATGACATCTTTCGGTATTGCGCAATTTGATAAAACTTGAACAGTATATATGCGATGATAGAAATCAATATTCCTGATATGAACGGCAAACCGATGGCGTATGAGAACAGCCATCCACCCAAAGGGGGCCCGATGATTCTTCCAAGCGAATCCATCGATGACAATAACCCCGTCGCACTTCCGTAACCGTAAGGGGACGTTTTTGTCAGCAAAGATGAGACACTCGGACGTATGACCCCATTTCCAATCCCGAAAATGGATAAGAAAATCGTCGCTGTCAAAAAGTCGTTAATCAATAAAATTAAACCGAACCCGATTGCGGATATAATGATCCCGATTTGAATGACGAACGGTTCGCCAAATTTTTTCGTCAAAACGCCGACAAGGCCGCCTTGTACGATGGCGCCCGCCAATCCCATGATCATGAATATGTAGCCGAGTTCGACGGTGCCTAGACCGATTTTTCTCGAGACGTAATAAGCGAATGTCGCTTCCAATCCGGCAAGTGACATGGAAATGAAAAATTGCAGGAAGTACAGGATCCCGTTAGCATCGCTCATTTGTTTCAAGACGGAAACCTTTTCCCGTCTCCCTTGTACGAGTTGTTCCCGCGGCAACGATTCTTTCAACAAGAACAAAACGAATAAAAACGTCAGAAACGAGCTTAATCCGGCGATGAAAAACGGAAAACTCAAGCTTCTTTCGGAAAAGATTCCACCGATCGCCGGCCCCAAAATGAAGCCGAGTCCGACCGCAGCCCCGATGATGCCCATCCCTTTGCCGCGGTCCTCTTCCGATGTGATATCGGCGACATACGCCATCACCGTCGGCATATTCGCTGCGGATAGAAAACCGCCGATGATCCGTGCCGCAAACAACATCCAAAGTTTCGTTGAAATAGCCATCAAGAAAAAGGAAATTGCCAAGCCGAATATGCCTGTCAAAATGACAGGTTTGCGTCCAATCCGGTCGGAAATCCTTCCCCACATCGGCGCAAATAGCAGCTGCATAAGCGAATAGATGGCCATGAGCCATCCCAATTCGGCAGGTGAGGCTCCCAAATTTTCTGCATAAAACGGAAGGACCGGAATGATGATGCCGAATCCGACCATGACGAAAAACATGACTAAAAACAAAATGGATAAAGCAGTTTTATTTTTCAAGTTGATCGACACCTTTTCAACCATCGAAATAATCGTATCAAGAAAATAGTATCGCAATCCAAGATGAATGTAAAACGATTGGTTATTTATGTTCACGATGCGTCGATGGCAATTCATGTAATGAAGGAAGTTGTTTCATTCATTTGTTGTCATGCTTACCGTTCCTTTTATTGTATGGTTTTCGGGGCGTTTTGTTTCCGTGCGAAAATGAGTGGCTCAACGTCCATGCCGAACGTTCGCAATTCCCTTACGACGTGTGACACAGGCAAACCGACGACATTGAAATAGTCGCCGTCGATTTTTTTGATGAAAATTTTCGCCAAACCTTGAATGCCGTAGGCGCCCGCTTTGTCATACGGTT
The DNA here is from genome assembly GCA_012518125.1 of Bacilli bacterium. Classification (GTDB taxonomy): domain Bacteria; phylum Bacillota; class Bacilli; order Bacillales; family Amphibacillaceae; genus Pseudogracilibacillus. Next base: position 1,807 of record JAAYTF010000019.1, read on the forward strand.
CGTCCGTTTCGACGTAGGCTTTCATTTCCGCTTCGGCAAGCGGCCAAAATTCCACTTTCGTCGTGACGGAAAAGACGGCTTCTTTTTCCAACGACCGAAGTGCGACAGCGGTGATGACTTCATGTGTTTTGCCGCTGAATGAACGGATCATTTCCAAGGCTTCACTTTGATTGTTCGGCTTTTCATAAATTTCCCCTTCATGAACGACAATCGTATCTGCCGCAAGGATGATTTCATCTTCAGCTTGTATGGCAATCGATTGTGCTTTTCGTGCGGCCAACCGTTCCACCGTTTCTTTCGGTGTGTTACGTTTCACACTTTTTTCATCTATTTCAGGCTTTTTCACCGTAAAATTTATGCCAAGTTCACGCAACAATTGTTGCCTTCTTGGCGACGAAGATGCTAAAATGAGCCGTTTTTTCATGATGTTCACCTCTAAATAATCAATATAGACGTGTTTTCAGGCTTTTGGCAAGTAAACGCATCAAAGCATGATAGAGATCATGTTTTCAAACGCTCTTCATTCCATTTCGCTTCGTTCGGATCGACCCGTTTGATGAAAAAGGCCAAACCGAGACCGAATGCGGCAATGATCGTCGAAACGAAAAACGAAAAGTTGATGCCATTGAGCATGGCCAGCCGTGATAGTTCTTCCGTTGCCAAATCTTGGCCTGCTTGCATCAACTCGCCCGTTCGTTTTGCCATCCGTGCATTCATGATCGTGATGATGACCGCCGAACCGATGGCGCCGGAAATTTGTTGGATCGTGTTGTTCATCGCCGTGCCGTGCGGGTTCATTTTCATCGGCAGTTGATTCAATCCGTTCGTCATCACGGGCATCATCACGAGCGACATGCCGAGCATTCTCAATGTAAAGATGGACATGATGTGGAAAAATCCGCTCGTCAACGTCAGTTTGCTTAAGAGGAAGGTCGTGATGACGGTGATCGAAAGGCCGATGATCGCAAGCGCACGACCGCCGTATCGGTCAAACAATCGTCCCGTAATCGGCGACATGAGCGCCATGACGATCGCACCAGGCATCATGAGCAGCCCCGCCTGAATCGGCGTGAATTCGCGCACGACTTGGACGTAAATCGGAATGATGATCATCCCGGAAAACATCGACGCCGAAACGAGGACCATGATGCTTGCGGACAGAGCGAACATCGGGTATTTGAAGATGCGAAATTCGAGCATCGGTTCTTTTAAACGAAGTTGGCGGATGATAAAAACGATTAACACAATGGTGCCGATGGCAATCGTACTGTAGACGATTGGAGCGCTCCAACCTTTTTCCCCCGCGGTGCTGAATCCGAACAGAAGCGAAGAGAAAGCGATGGAAGATAAAATCAAAGAAAACACGTCAATTTTGATGTTCACATTTGGCGTGATGTTTTTCAATTTAAAAATGGCCAAGATCAAGATCAAGACGGAAAATGGCAAAATCAATTCAAACAGCGTGCGCCAGCTGAAATGCTGCACGATATATCCCGACAGCGTCGGTCCGATCGCCGGTGCGAAAAACATGATGAGCCCGAAAAAACCCATCGCCGTCCCTCTTCGTTCAATCGGAAACGCAGTGAGCATGACGTTCATCAATAGAGGCATCAACAAACCGGCACCCGACGCCTGGATCATTCGGCCGGCGATCAAAAATCCGAAAGTGGGTGAAAAAGCCGCCAACGCCGTTCCGATCGTAAAAGCGGACATCGACCAAAAAAAGATTTGCCGGTTCGTAAAACGCTGGATGAAAAAAGCGCTTGCAGGGATCAAAATGCCGCTGACGAGCATATAACCGTTTGTCAACCATTGCACGATCGCCGGTGCGACGTCAAAATCATCCATGATGGCGGGAAGCGCCACATTAAGGAGCGTGTTGTTTAAAAAGGCGATAAAAGCGCCAAAAAAAAGAATCGCAATCATGCCGTACGGCGGATGTTCCTGCAGTTGTTTCACGTCCATATTGTTCACCCATCCCAAATGTAACATCTTTAATAAGTTTATACTTTAAAAGCACATCTCGCAAATACGTTTAAAGGAGTATTTACAAAAATTTTATTTAAATAAAAAGCGAAGCGGTTTTTAAAAGAACGACGAGAAACGGTTAAAAGGTTATCCGGTGTATGGTAAAATGATTATTAACTTACTAGAATCGTAGGAGTTGGTTTGGTTGGAAGTGATACAGTCCAAATTGATGGAACGTTTTACGTCTTCCGTCTTCGGCATCATCAAAGATGCGATAAGGGACAAGGAAAAAACGAAAACGAAAGTGATCGACTTAAGTTTGGGAAGCCCCGATTTGCCCCCGGATGAACGCGTCCGCAAAACGCTCGCCACTTACAGTGAAGATGAAACGATGTATTATTACACATTGACGGGGCTCGAACGGTTCAATGAAGCGGTCAGCGATTATTATCGGCGCCGTTCAAACGTTGAACTCGATCCGAAAACGGAAGTGCTCCAAACGATGGGGTCACAAGAAGGGCTCGTTCATTTGCCGCTCGCTTTTTGCGATCCCGGAGATGTCGTGCTGACGACAGACCCGTCTTATGTCGCTTATGATACGGGTATCATGTTGGCGCATGCAGAGCCTTATTACATGCCCCTTGAAAAAGAAAACGATTTTTTGCCGGATTTGAATTCAGTGCCGGAGGATGTGTTAAAACGAGCCAAACTGTTGATCTTAAATTTGCCGGGAAATCCGGTCCCCGCTCGTCCGACGCGGGAATTTTTCGAAGAAGTCGTTCGATTCGCCAAAAAACATCACATACTTGTGCTCCATGATGCGGCATACTCGGAATATTATTTTGATGGCGACGGGCCAATTTCGTTTTTATCGACCCCGGGTGCGAAAGAGGTCGGCATCGAAATCAATTCCTTGTCTAAAAGTTTCAGCCTGGCCGGTGCAAGGATCGCTTACATCGTCGGTAATAAAGATGCGATTCATACGATGAAAGTGTTGAAATCGAACTTGGATTACGGTACGTTTGCGCCGATTCAAGAAGCCGCGATTACGGCCTTGAACCATGCGGAGGAAATCACCGATCGCCTGCGTGCGATTTTTTCAGAGCGTCATCGCCTCATGACCGATGGCTTAAGCAGACTCGGATGGGAATATGCACCTTCCAAAAGCGGCATGTTCGTTTGGGCGAAATATCCGTATCAACAGCTGGACGATGTCGCATTCGTCTTGAAGGCGATCGAACAAGCCGGCGTAGCGATGGTGCCGGGCAGCACGTTCGGAACCCGCGGAAAAGGGTACGTGCGCATCGCCCTCGTGCAAGATGTGACTTTGTTGGAAGAAGCGGTTGAACGCTTAGGAAAACTGGATTTGAACAAACTCGTGGTTTGACGAAACACCCCAAAAGCAAATGTCCGATTTGCTTTTGGGGTAAACTTTGTACTAGACTGTTTTACAGGAAACAGATCATCATTGGTCGAAACTTCTGAAAAGAAAGTGAGGAAACGATGGCACTAAAATATAACGAAAACACGTTTACGGCGACTATAGAAGGCTTTGATAAACACGGCGCGGGGAAAGCTTCGATCCGCCGTGAAAATAAACATGGAAAAGTGAGAAAAGAAACGGTCTCCATCCCATACACCATTCCGGGTGAACGAGTAAGGGCGACGCTCATACCGCCTTATCATAAAAAGATCGCCAAAGTCGACGAATGGCTCCAAACCGACCGAAGAAGAGTCGAAGCGGATTGCCCGCATTTTGGCAAATGCGGCGGTTGCACATGGCAGCACATTTCCTATGAAGGGCAGCTTCATTATAAGACCCGATTGGTCAAAGATGCGATCAAAGCGCAAGGGTTCGACGAATCGTTGGTTTTTGATACGATCCCTGCCGAAAGCGAATGGGGCTACCGCAACAAAATGGAATTCACCTTCGGCCCAGACGGTTCATTAGGTTTGCATGAATTGAACAAATTCAACCAAATCATCCCGCTAACGACTTGTTTGATCGCAAGCGATCCAATGGTCCGTGTGACGCTTGAAGTGGCCGACTGGGCAAAGCGGCATAAACTTTCGGGCTATAACAAAGAAACGCATCAAGGCTTGCTCAGGCATTTGCTCGTCCGTTATTCCCGTTCCACGGATGAAATGATGGTCGTCATTTTTGCGACAGAAAGCGTCCGGCCGGAAATCGAAGAATTGAAAGCAATCATCAGCGAAAAACATCCGCAAGTAAAAAGTTTTCAATGGGTGATCAACCGTCAACTTTCCGATCGTGTCCAAGCGGAAGCAAGCGAAGTCTTGCTGGGAAGGGATTTCATTTATGACACATTGGCAGGTTTCCGCTATCGTTTATGGTTGGACACGTTTTTCCAAACGAACCCGGTGCAGGCTGAAAAGTTGGTCGAGTTGGCGTTAAAAATGGGGGAGCCGAAGAAGCATGAAAAAATGATCGACCTGTTTTGTGGTGTCGGCACGTTTTCCTTGCCGTTTGCCCAAAAAGTGAAGGAACTGGCCGGAATCGAAATCGTCGATACGTCCGTCCAATCGGCGCGGCGAAACGCCAAAGACAACGGTGTCGACAATGCCGTCTTTTACACGAGCGATGCGCGCAGAGGGTTGACAAAAGTGGTGGAAGAATTTGGTGTGCCGAATTTGTTTTTGCTCGATCCGCCGCGTTCAGGGGCGGGGGGCAAAGTGATGCGGCGCATCGGGCGGTTGAAACCGGACAGGATCGTCTACGTTTCGTGCAATCCGCTCACGTTCGCGACGGATATAAAAGAACTTGTTCCCTATGGCTACCAACTTGAACGTGTGCAGCCGGTCGACTTGTTCCCGCAGACGTATCATGTCGAATTGGTATCCTTATTGACAAGAAAATGACGCTGAAAATCGAATCGAGGCTCGGACATTCACCGGCCTCGATTTTTTCATATCCGAACGGATTAATAGAATAACATCAATGTGATCCATAACCCGAATAATGAAAAACATAAAATCGGGATGGTGATGCTCAAGCCGATTTTGAAGTAATTTCCCCATGAAATTTTGATGCCTCTTTGCGCCAACACGTGAAGCCACAACAAAGTGGAAAGCGAACCGATCGGGGTCATTTTCGGTCCGACATCCGTGCCGATGACGTTGGCATAAATGAGCGCTTCCCGGATGACGCCAGATGTAGCGGAATCGCTGATGGCAATCGCATCGATCATAACGGTCGGCAAATTGTTCATGACCGAAGATAGGATCGCTGCGACAAAGCCGATTGCAAATGTTGCAATGAACAGTCCTTGTTCGGCACTTGCTTCAAACAAACGTGTCAACAGAGCGGTCAAACCTGCATTTCGTAGTCCAAAAACGACGACATAGAGCCCGATTGAAAAAAAGACGATTTTCCATGGTGCACTTTTAATGACGGAGCTCGTATCGACCGTTTCATTTCGGGACGTGACGGCTAAAAAGAAAAGAGCAACGCTGCCGATGATGAAGGAAACCGGCAACCGGATGAATTCATTCAAGAAAAAGCCGATGATGAGAATTGTAATGATCAACCAAGATAAGCGGAACAATTTCATATCTTTAATGGCATGTTTAGGCTCCTTCAATTGTGTAACGTCGTATGTTTTCAGAATGGTTTTCCTGAAATAGATCATCAGAACGATGACAGTTGTCATAAATGAAAATAAGTTAGGGACAAACATCTTGCTTGCATATTCAAAAAAGCCGATGTTGAAAAAATCGGCAGTGATGATGTTCGTCAAATTGCTGATGACCAAGGGCATGGAAGTCGTATCGGCAATAAAACCGCTTGCAATGATGAAAGGAAGAATCATTTTTTCTTCTAAGTTCAAATTGCGGACCATCGCAAGTACGATCGGCGTCAAAATTAATGCCGTTCCATCGTTGGCAAAGAAAAACGTGACGATGGCGCCCAAAATGTTGATGTAAATGAACATTTTCATTCCGTTTCCGCGGGCCAACCTTGCCATATGTAGAGCCGCCCATTCGAAAAGGCCGATTTCATCCAAAATAAGTGAAATGATCATGATGGCGATGAGTGCGAGTGTCGCATTCCAAACAATTTTTGTCACTTCGATGACATCTTGAACGTCGACGACTCCGACAATTAACGCCAACAAAGCGCCGCCGCACGCCGAGAAGCCGATCGATAATCCTTTCGGCCGCCAAATGATCAGCACAAGCGTCAATAAAAAGATGAAGAATGCTAGAAAAACCGGCAATGACAAAAAAATTCCTCCCGTTATTTTCTGATGGAAAGATTCCAATAAACCATTATAAGCCTTTATGGAAGGTTTACAATTGTGATAAAATCAACCTGCAGCAAGGAGGTATGACGAGGGGACTGTTTTCGATTTTTGTGATTGACAACCTCCATGACAATTAAATAAAAAAACGAAAAAATGGCGGTTTTGATCGATGTTTATTTTCGGCATTTTCGTCATCGATACAGTTCATTATCAACCGCATGAATAATAACAAGGTTATAATGAATTGCGTCGAACGATTCATTATCACCTTCTTTAGGAGAGGTTATCATGAACGACAATCGACGAAAATATGGTAAAAATTTTATTACATCGAAAAAAACGGAGGAATAAGAAAATGGGTGCGGCAAAAACGGTTACCACACCCAATTTTTTAAGTAATGTTGTTTACCTTCTCGGATGGCGATGATCTTCATCTTCCATCGCATCAAGCTTCGTTTCATGGACGGTGCCAAAAGGATGTTCCGGAGGCGCGTAAATCGAATAAAGTTTTAACGGCGTTTGCCCCGTATTGGTTAAATTGTGCCATGTGCCGGCCGGGACGATGATCGCATCGCCGGAATGAACGTAACGTTCGAGGTCCAACCGATTCCGTTTCTCTCCCATCTGAACGAGTCCATGGCCTTGTTCGATGCGTAAAAATTGATCGACGTCAGGATGCATTTCTAATCCGATGTCTTCGCCCGGAGCGATGCTCATCAGCGTCACTTGAAAATGTTCCCCCGTCCAGATTGCCGTGCGGAAATTGCGATTCCTTAGCGCCGCTTCACGGATGTTCAGGACGTAAGGTTCATTACCGTGGTCCGTTTCACTTTCGACTTGATATGCATCATCCGGATGCCGTTCATAACGCCCCCCGACTTGTGGGTATTCCATATCCCAATGTCCAGGTTGGAACATATGGAAACAATAGCATACCGGGACATGGGGAAAGAAAACGTTTGGATAAGGGTACCGGTTTTGTTGATTGTTCATCAATTTTCCTCCTAGAGCACAAGATTCGTAACAGTAACTATCTTATGCCCAAGTGGGCGAATGGTTACTTGTTGAATTTTGTAAAATACATTAAAAATAATCTTTAATGCTATCGCTCATGATCCGATTGTTGTATAATAATAGTACAATTGCATATCCACTCTTTAAGGTGTCGAATGCTGGGTGATATGTTGCCCGGCTAGACTTAATAGGGAAGTCTGGTGAAAATCCAGCACGGGCCCGCCACTGTGATTGGTTGAAATATGAAGCAGCCACTGTGCATTTGCACGGGAAGGATTCATATTTCGTTAACCATAAGTCAGGAGACCTGCCTTAAAGATTGCGCCGTATGCCTACGGGGATATAGGTAGAGGTGTGTCTATAAAGCTATTTTTGCTATTGGAAACATCTCTAACAAGAGATGTTTTTTATTTTGCAACGCATTTAACATAGTGATTCATCGAACAAAGGGGAAGGAAAGCTTGAAAAAGCTGAATGCGTATGAACTGACCAGAACAAAACTTTTCTTGTTTTACATGTTGTTGACGCTTGTACTTGCCGCATCGATCATCATCGGTGTATCGATCGGCTCGGTGAACATTCCCGTCAAAGAAGTGGTGTACATTTTTTGGAGCGAATTGACTGGAAGAAGCGTCCCGATTGAAATCAGCGAAAACCATAAAAACATCATTTTGAGCATCCGCTTGCCGCGCGTCGTATTGGCCGGGCTTGTCGGCGCTTCGCTCGCCATTGCGGGAGCTGCGTTTCAAGGTTTGCTGCGCAACCCGTTGGCCGATCCATACACATTGGGCGTCTCGTCGGGGGCGAGCGTCGGTGCCGTCATGACGATCTTTTTTCAAATTGCTTTGCCGTTTTTCGGGAATTTCACGCTGCCATTGTTAAGCATCATCTTTGCGTTTCTGACGATGCTCGTTGTGCTATTTTTCGCTCGGCTGCTTGACCGTTCGCTGCGCGTTGAAACGATCATTTTGACCGGGATCGTTTTCAGTTCGTTCCTCGGTGCGCTCATTTCGTTGATGATCGCCCTTACAGGGGAAGAATTGAGGCAGATCATCGGATGGCTGCTCGGCAGTGTCTCGATGCGGGGTTGGAGTTACGTACTTATCATTTTGCCGTTTTTTGTCACAGGTTCGTTATTGCTCATGATGAATGCGAACGAATTGAACGTCATGGCGTTTGGCGAGGAGCATGCGCAACATATCGGCGTCGCCGTCAAGCAGAAAAAACTGTTGATCATGATTGCCGGTTCGATTTTGACGGGTGCGGCAGTCGCCGTTTCCGGGACGATCGGTTTTGTCGGATTGGTCATTCCACACTTTATCCGCTTCTTGATCGGCCCGAACCATGTCCATCTATTGCCCGCATCCATCTTTGTCGGCAGCAGCTTTTTGATCATTGCGGATTTATGCTCGCGGACGGTGATTTCGCCGGCCGAATTGCCGATTGGTGTCATCACGGCATTAATCGGTGCGCCGGTTTTTGCGTTGATCATGTTAAGGCAAAATGTGAAAGGACGGAAGTAACGTGATTCAAGTCGAAAACGTATCAGGAGGGTATGGCGAAAAGTTCCGGATGGAAAACGTCTCTTTCCGTGTGGAAAAGGGGGAGTTTTTCGGCATCATCGGGCCGAACGGGAGCGGAAAAACGACGCTTGCAAAAATGTTGAGCGGCATCATCAAGCCGGAGCGGGGCGACATTTTTTTAAAAAAGCGGAACATCAATGATTTTCGGCCGAAAGATTTGGCAAAGACGATCGCCGTTTTGCCGCAAATCGCGGAAACTTCATTCCGTTTCACCGTGCGCGAGACGGTCGCATTGGGCCGTTATGCACATCAAACGAATATATTTTCCATGTTGACAAAAGAGGATGATGCGATCATCGATGACGTATTGGAATACACGCATATGAAGGAATACGAACATAAGACGATCGATCAACTGTCAGGCGGGGAGAAGCAGCGGGTCTTTTTGGCCCAGGCGTTGGCGCAGGAGCCGGAAGTGATCATCCTCGATGAGCCGACCAACCATTTGGATTTGGCTTTCCAAAAAGAATTGCTCGATTTGTTGAAAGGTTGGACGGATGAGAACAAGCTTACAGTCATTGCCATTTTTCACGATTTGAACATTGCATCGCTTTATTGTGATAGGCTGCTCCTTTTACATGAAGGGAAAGTCCACGTCTGCGATGCTCCGAACAAAGTGCTGCAGCAAAAGCACATTTTGCAAGTGTATGGGACGGAAGTGGAACACCATGTCCATCCTGAAATTCCGAAACTGCAAGTCGTGTTGACTCCGAAACAAAAGATGAGCCAAAACGAACAGCTTTTTACAACGGATCAATTGACGTTCACAGACGAGTACATTTCGTTTCGTTCGCCGATTCCGTTAAAAACGTTGTCGTCCAGCCGGTTTGGGGGCGGAAGCGGCTGGTTCAAACATTTTGTGAACCGTTACGTGGCTAAAGCGTTTGTTTCGCAAAACGAATTAAATAAAGAAACGAAACAGCTGCTTAAGCGATTGGGAGTTGAACCGATGGATGCTGTCGTCACCTATACGTCGGTCGATTTAAAACATCGGGCGCTGGAACAAGTTCAAACGGATCAGTTTGCTTTGTTTGTCGTCGTGACGGCGGGCGTGGCGCATGCCGTCGACGCATCTTTGGGCGAAAAGCACGAACAAGAAGAACGGACGGAAGTCGGTACGATCAATACGTGGATTTTCATCGACGGAAAATTGAAAGATTATGCTTTCGTCGAGGCGATCGTGACAGCGACGGAAGCGAAGGCGAAAGCGCTGCAAGTGGAAAATGTGAAAGACCGGTTGACAAAAACGATAGCTACCGGGAACCCGACGGACAACATTTTGATTGCGGCGACACAAAGAGGGAACGTCATTGAGACGGCCAATTCAACATCACGATTGGGCGCCAAAATCGGTGAAATCGTCTATCGCTTGATCCAAAAAGCGCTAAAGCAACATTGAACCGGTGCATACAAAAAAGGAAAGTGCTAAATCATGGCACTTTCCTTTCGTTTTTTTCACGGACGCCCTTTGTTGTCCATTTATTTTGTATAATTGAACGCTTCCTTCATCGATTTTGGCGGCAAGGAAGCTTCATCATATTTTTGGGGTCAATTCTTTTCGATGCGTATTTTGCCAATTCCGCTACAGCCGCTCACGCGAAAGTGCGCGTGAAAAATTGAGTTTCGTTTCCGAAATGACGATCGCTGACAGAATGAGAATCGCGCCGATCATCATTCTCACGGTGATCAGTTCGCTTAAGATGATGATGGAAAAGACCATTCCCCAAAGCGCTTCCGTCGATAAAATGATGGCCGTTTTCGTTTCGGATACGAGTTTTTGTCCGGTCGTTTGCAAAACGTAAGCGACGGCGGTCGAAAACACCCCTAAATACAAGACAGGAAGCAACGTCACCGGTTCAAACGGCATGGCAAGTTCGCCTTTGAATGTAATGACGACGAAGGCGATGAGCGCCGCCGTAAACAATTGCACGATCGTCAGTTGAATCGGGTCTTCGTTTTCGACGAATAGGGAAGTATAAACGATGTGAAATGCAAAGCCGATTGCGCACAAAAACGTCAAAAAGTCGCCGAAATTGATCGCACCGGTAAGCTCAAGCGACATGAAGCCGACGCCGATCAGCGCCAGTACAGCCCCGATCACTTCGAAACGATTCAATTTTTTCCGGTAAAATAAAAAAGCGATAAGCGGCACGATGACGACATTGATCGCGGTGATGAATGCATTTTTGGACGGTGTGGTGTATTGCAACCCTACCGTCTGCAAGGCGAACGCTATGTATAAGATCGCGCCGAGAATGAACCCTTTTTTGAGCACTTGTTTGCTTAACGTTTTCACTTTATTGAAAAATATGAAACTTAAAATGACGCCGCCGACCAAAAAGCGGATCGCCATCGTTTGATAAGGCGTATAATAAGACAGTGCAATCGATGTGGCGACGAATCCGCTACCCCAGATGATTGCCGTGACGATTAACCCTATTTCCCCAAAATATTTACGCATGTAATCCTCCGCAAAAAAATGTTTATCTTTTCCTCATTCCATTCTATTATAGAAGATATAAAGCCGGTTGACAAAGTTAATCGGGAAACATAAACAAGACGTTTTCGAGAAAGGACATTTTAGCGATGGAATTAGCGGTTGTTGAACGAGTGGAAAAAATCATCGTCAAAGCCTGGCCGAGCGAAATTGAAAAACGCTACCATTCTTGGCTTTTGCGCATAAATCGGGGCGTCTCCAAACGCGCCAACAGCGTATTTACCGTCGGCGCCATGCCGGAAGCTAAAAATTGGCTAGAGGAAATTGAAATGTTTTATAGAAAACATTCGCTACCGCCATGTTTTTATATTTCGGAGGCTTCACCGCAGGAACTCGATGAGACGTTGAAGATGAACGGTTATGAAACGGTCAATGAAATGTTTCTGTTGTACCATAAAAGCGATGAAATCATCGCTCAAGTGAAACAAAACGAGGATTTGAGCTTCCGTTTTGAACAGTTCCCGAACGAAAGCTGGCTCGATGCGTTCATCTATTTGGAAGGGCACGCTGACGTGACGAAGGAAGCATATGATTTGATTTTTAAACGCATTCGCATCCCGAGTGGCTTTTTGACGGTAAAGTTGGATGAAACAATCGTCGCATTGGGGACGGTTGCGGCAAAGGACGGTTGGGGTTACATAAGCAACGTCGTCGTCAACGATTCATTCCGCAGGCGTGGCTACGGCAGCCAAGTGATCCGGGCGCTGGCAAATTGGGCCGTTGAACATCAAACGAAACACGTCTTTTTGCAAGTGTTGAAAACTAACCATGCCGGGATGGGGTTGTATCATCGTTTAGGTTTTTCGAAGCTGTCGGAAAGCCATTTCCGTTTGAAAACGAAACCGTTAATAAATGAGCGAATTTCTACTTAATTAACATTTCGATTATCATATTGTATAATAATTATTGAAATCATCTTTTGGTTGAAATTACATATATATCGATTTATTTCTATTTCAAAAAGGTAAAAAGGGGTTCGATAGCGATGGAAAAATTCGTCAATGTAGGCCTCGGGATCGTTGTAACCGGTTTTATCTTATTGTTCATCGTATTGATCATGGTCTTGAATGCAATTTATTAAACGAAAAAATCGTTGGTCTCCTATATGAAACCAACGATTTTTTTTGGTTAAATGCGGTGCATTTCTTTTGGAACCGGTCCGCGTTGTTGATTACGGTCGAGCGAAGCGATCAATTCCATATCCTCATCGGACAGCGTGAAGTCGAATACGTCAATGTTTTTGCGGATCCGTTCTGGATTGACGGATTTCGGAATGACGATCGAACCTTCTTGCAAGTGCCAACGCAAAATGATCTGGGCCGGTGTTTTGCCGTGTTTTTTCGCCAATTCCTTGATGATTGGCTCTTCCAAGACTTCCTCGCCACGATACAACGGACTCCATGATTCGAAGTGAATTTGATGTTCACGGCAAAACCGTTTCATTTCTTTTTGTTGAAAGTACGGGTGACATTCGACTTGGTTGATCATCGGTTTTATTTCACATTCGGCAAATAAACGTTCCAAATGTTCAATGTCGAAATTGCATACGCCGATCGCCCGGACTTTCCCTTCTTTGTACAACGTTTCCAACGCTTTGTACGTTTCCACGTATTTGTCAAATTTCGGGCATGGCCAGTGCACCAAATATAAATCGATATAGTCGAGCTTTAGTCTTTCCAAACTTTCTTCGAATGCCTCCAACGTTTGCTCGTAACCGTGATGACTGTTCCACACTTTCGTCGTAATGAACAAATCTTCCCGATTGATGCCGCTTGCTTTGAGCGCTTCTCCGATGCCGCTTTCGTTTTTGTAATATTGAGCGGTGTCGATATGGCGGTAACCCGCATCCAAAGCATGTTTGATTGCATCGGCGACTTGTTCGTTCGGGATTAAATACGTACCGAATCCGAGTTGAGGGATTGTCACCCCGTTATGTAACGTGACATACTGCAAAACCATCACCCCTATCAGCTTGTTCTATTAATAGCTTACCATATTGTCCTTCGCCGTCACGACCTTTTTTACAAAAAATGTCGTTGTCGATTGCCGGGCGTTTGCGGCTAGAAATATCCTTTATCGTTTGATTATGTTAAACTAATCGTGAGACAACGAACGTAAACGGGCAAAATAAGCAGGCTTTACCGAAAGGAGAACATGTAGTGAAAGATTTGTTGGATTTTATCATCAAAAATATCCAGGATTTGAAAATATCGAAAAAAAATAAAGAAATCATATTGGAGGAAATTGAAAAATTGCGCGCCTTCATCGTCGATGCAAGACCGGCGCGAATCGCGATTGTCGGCAGAAGAGGGGCGGGAAAATCGAGTTTGATCAATGCGATATTCGGTGAGGAAAAAGCCGAAGTCGGCCATACGAAATCGCAAACGGGAATCGGCAAATGGTACACGTTTTCGAACGATTTGGGCAGCATCGAAATTTTGGATACAAGAGGTTTAGGCGAAGCGAGTCGACCGGAAGAAGAAGTGCTCGCCGGCACCCCTCTCGAGGAGATCGAAAACGCAATCCGCGATAAATGCCCGGATGTCGTGTTATTTTTATGCAAAGCAAAAGAAGTCGATGCCCGCCTTGATGAAGATTTGCTGCAGCTGAAACAATTGCGGGAAAACATAAAAGCGATCCATGATTACGACATCCCGGTGATCGGCATCGTCACACAAGTGGACGAGTTGGCGCCGCTTTCTGACGTCGAGCCGCCATACGAACATCCGGAAAAACAAGCGAACATCAAAGCGACGGTGGACATTTTACAAGAAAAAATTGCCGACGTCGTTTTAAAGCCGGTGAAAGTAATCCCGGTATCGGCGTACATGGAATTTAGAGACGGAAAGATTGTCTATGACCGCCGATGGAACATCGATATGCTCGTCGAATATTTGTTGACGGAACTTCCCCAGGAAGCGCAAGTGATTTTGGCGAAATTGGCCAAAATCAAAACGGTGCAAAAAAAGCTCGCGAGAAAAATCGCCAAAAGCGTCATGGGAATCACCGGGATCGTCGGGGCTAGTCCGATCCCGATGGCGGACATGCCGGTGATCACCGGCCTGCAAATTTCCATGATCGGCACGATCGCGGTCATCGGCGGACAAAAATTGTCGCGGGAATCGATCATCAAATTCATCACCGCGATGGGGTTGAACATCGGCGCGGGACTTGCTTTCCGCGAAATTGCCCGCAATTTGGCCAAATTGATACCGGCAGCAGGCAACCTCGTATCCGGCGCCGTCGCCACCGCGGGAACGTATGCCATCAGCGAAGCGGCAATCGCATATTACATCGATCGCAAGTCGGAAGAAGAAGCGAAGCGGATTTTTGACAAAGAAATGAAAAATGGGCAGGTTGATCAATGATGATTGAAAAGAGACGAGCCGAGTTGATGGGGAAATTGGAAGATGCGGCAATCGATTTTGCGCTTGTCACATCGCCGGTTCATATTTTTTATTTGACCGGTTTCGCTTCCGATCCGCACGAACGTTTTTTTGCCTTGCTGCTCGACGTTTATCATAAAACGACGCATCTATTTTTGCCGGAGCTTGATTACGAAAAAAGCCGACAAACAGCCGAAGTGGACAACATCATCCCGATCAAAGATACCGAGCATGGGTTTACTGTAGTCCGGCGCACCGTTGACTCTCAGGCATGTGTTTTCGGAATTGAAAAAAACGTGATGACGTTAAGGCAATTTGAAGAACTCAAAGCGGTTTATCCCAATAGTTCGTTTCCGGCGATCGACGACTTGTTGCAAACGATGCGGCTGAAAAAAAGCAGCGGGGAAATAGAGCAGGTAAAACAAGCGGTCGCCTTGACGGAAAAAGGACTCAATCATATCAAAAACTTCGTCAAAATCGGCATGACCGAAATAGAAGTGAAAATGGAATTGGAATATCATTTACATGCAATCGGTGCGGAAAAAATGGCGTTTGAAACGACCGTCCTAACAGGGGCAAATGCAGCGCTCCCGCACGGCACTTCCGGTCTACGTAAAATCAAAGCAGGCGATTTTCTTTTGTTCGATTTCGGCGTGACGGTGAACGGGTATCACTCGGATATCACACGGACATTTCTTGTCAATCAAGGCACAAAAGAGCAAATCGCTATGTATGAAACGGTCAAGGAGGCGAATGAACGGGCGATTAGAGCGGTCAAAGTGGGACGGCCGTTGAAAGAAATCGACTTGGCGGCAAGAAATTTTATCGCCCAAAAAGGTTACGGCAACTATTTTACGCATCGAATCGGTCACGGTCTCGGACTCGAAGTGCACGAACCGCCGTCGCTTCATGAACAAAATGACATGCCGGTGCAAAAAGGGATGTTGTTTACGATCGAACCGGGCATTTACATCCCTGATTTGGGCGGCGTCCGCATCGAGGATGATGTGTACGTAAACGAAGCCGGAGAAATCGAAGTGTTGACGACTTATCCGAAAGAATTGCAGTATATCGAGGGCTGAACGCTCAGGAACAAAAAATTTCATTTTAAGTACCCCGCGTGGTATGATGAAAATGTCGAAGGAGGGTGAGAACCTTGGAAATTTTAAGAGGGGACAACAAATTTTACATCGGCGAAGATGAAAACAATCCGATTGCACAAATTACTTGGAAGGACAAAGATGAACAAACGATCATCGCGGACCATACGTACGTTGCGGATGAACTGCGCGGTCAAGGAATTGCCGGGAAACTGTTCAATAAATTGGTGGCGTTCGCCGAACAAGAAAACAAAAAAATCGTGCCGGAATGTTCTTACGTCAAAGCTAAATTTGAACGTTCCAAAGAGCTGCAACATTTGTTAAGTGAAGAAACATCCTGATTTTAGGGTGTTTTTTCCATATGGACGGAAATTCCGTCATAAATTTGACACAAACAGCCAAAAAATATGCGTTAAATTTATGACAATCGTATGGCGTCTCATAAACTTAGTTAAATATTCGGTATAATAAGTATGGGAACATGTTGGAGGAGTAGGTATTGCCGCAAATACAAGTTTTGCTGAAAATCGCCGTTCTTGTCATGAGCTTTTTGAGCGGCATCATCGTTTATTATCTGATCAGCACGGATGAAAATGCAAAGAAGAAATCATCTGTGGAAGCGATCATTTCTTTAACGATCAATTTCATCATATACATCTGGTTGGGAAAAATCATCATCAACATCACGAAGTTCATCCGCGATCCATTATCGGTGCTCGCTTATCCAAGCAATGCTGATGCAGTATACATAGCAACGATTTTATTATTCATCAACCTTTTATACCGGAAATTTCGCAACGATGAACAGCTTTCCACCATTCTTTTCGCATTCATCCCGGTTTTTTTGATCAGTTCATTCGTTTACGAGTTTTATCAATTGATCGTTGAGCGGTCTGTGTACAATTGGCTGTATTTGGTATTTTTAGGTTTATCGTCGCTCATTTATGTATTTGTATACGGTAAAATTTCCATCAGGCGGTTGAGTGTCGGCTTCGGCCTGTCGATTCTCATCGGTCAATTCATCTTATCGTTGCTGCATCAACTGACAGTCTTTGGCTATCGTTTGTCGCCGTTTTATTTTGCCGGTTTAGCCCTTCTCGGACTAATGGCGATTTTGATGACTAAGAGGAAGGTGTAATCATTGAATGCAATTAGTGCAGATACATTTTTGCTCTTCGGAATGGTTTTAGCCCTCGGTGCAGGTGCTTTGTCGTTTTTATCGCCGTGTGTATTGCCGATTTTCCCCGCGTATTTGTCGTATATCACGGGGATTAGCGTAAAAGAGTTGCAAGACGCGCAAGATGCGAAAATCAGAGGCAGATTGCTGACCCACTCCATCTTCTTTTTGCTTGGCGTATCGTTAGTATTCATCAGCTTGGGCATCGGTGCATCTTTTTTGGGCCAATGGATCCAAAATTTGTTGACAGGCGATTCCGGGTTATTTATTCAACGTTTGGCGGGTATATTTATTATTGTAATGGGGCTGTTTGTCGGTGGATGGTTAAACATCAAATTTCTCATGCAAGAAAAACGGCTGCAATATCAAAAGAAAAATGTCAGTTATTTAGGTACGTTTCTCGTCGGATTAGGTTTTGCCGCCGGATGGACGCCATGCATCGGACCGATTTTTGCTTCGATCTTGTTTTTGGCAGCGAGCAATCCAGGGCATGGAATCATCTATACGGTCATGTACGTCATCGGGTTTGCGTTGCCGTTTTTGATTTTGGCCTTTTTCCTCGGGTCAACGAGATGGATTGTGCAAAAAAGCGGTGCGATCATGAAAGTGGGCGGCGTGATCATGATTGCCATGGGACTCGTCCTCTTTACAGGACAATTGCCGCGCATCAGTCAATTTCTGCTTGATTTGGTCGACGGTACATGGTTGTCAAGATTAGGATAAAATGATGGAGGTAAGCTTGATGAAAAAATGGATCATCATCTTGGTGCTTGTCGGCATGTTAGGTTGGGCGGTTTACGATTTTGTCATAGATGATAACAGCAAAGATACGGCGCAAGGTTTCAGTGCCGACGAAAATACCGAGTCCGAAAAAACGTTCGGACTTGAAGAGGGCGATATGGCGCCGGATTTCGAACTGCAAACGCTGGACGGGGAAACGGTGAAGTTGTCCGATTTTCGCGGTGAAAAAGTGCTCCTCAACTTCTGGGCGACATGGTGCCCACCGTGCCGTTCGGAAATGCCGGATATGCAAAAGTTCCATGAAGAGTATGATGCAACAATCTTGGCGGTCAATTTGACCGAAACGGAAGCGAGCAAAGAAAACGTGCAGGCATTTTTGGATGAATACGGTGTGACATTCACCGTTTTGACGGACGAAGACAGTGAGATTGCGACATTGTACAATGCTTCAGCATTGCCGACATCTTATTTGATCAATTCGAAGGGCGAAGTGCACAATATCGCCATCGGCCCATTGAACTACGACATGATGGTTCAAGCGTTTGAAGAAATGGAATAACTTCTCTTTCAGCCGACATCGGCTGCAATGGTAAAGACGTTAATGAACGGAGTCCGCTCATTAACGTCTTTTATTATTTGTTGAAAAATGATTGGACGAAATCGTTCGGCACTTCTTCAATCGAACGATAATCATATTTCGGGTCCCTGTCCTTGTCGACGAGGACGGAACGTACGCCTTCGTAAAAGTCGTCGATTTCCAAAAAGCGTTTTGCAACGATCAAATCCGTCTGGAAACTTTCTTTCAACGACATCGTTTCACCGCGTTTCATCAGCTCCAATGTCACTTTCAACGAAATTGGTGAAAGGGACTTTAACGTGTTCAACGTTTCTTTTGCAAAATCACTTTCGTCCCTCTCCAGTGAAGTAAAAATTTCCTCGACCGCGTCGTGGGCAAAATGAACGTTTATTTTGTCTAAATTCCTTTCGATTTTACCTGTCTCATCAATAGGAGAGCGGTGACGGTTCATGATGGAAAGCAACGTTTCTTCGATATTTTCTTCGTGCCAATTCGTTTCATGGAGCCCGTTGATCAGTGCATCCAAATCGTCGGTTTTCACGTAAACATTGGCGGCTTTCAAAAAGATGACGTCGCTTGCGGCAAGTGTCTCTCCAGTCAAGGCGACGTAACGGCCCGTTTTCCCTGGCGCCAAATTTAAAAAGTAGGAAGCGGCGACATCAGGGAAAAAGCTGATTTTCGTTTCGGGCATCGCCCATTTCGTTTGGTCGGTGACGATTTTATAATCCGCGCCGTACGTAAAGCCGACGCCGCCTCCCATGACGATGCCGTTTAAAATGGCGACAATCGGTTTTTCGTATGTATGGACCATCTCGTCCAAAACATATTCCAAATGAAAAAAACGGTGGACGTCGTCCATGTTTTTTTCGGCCATTTTCGCTTCGTACATCATTTTCATGTCTCCGCCGGCGCATAAAGCGCGTTCCGTCGTCGAACCGATGAAAACGACTTTGACAGCCTCGTCGTCTTGCCACTTCTCCAATGCGCCTTTCATCGCTTCGATCATGTCAAACGTCAATGAATTCAAGGCTTCTGGACGGTTGAGCAAAATCGTCCCCAAACCGTTCTCGTTTTTTTCAATGATGATTTGCCCCATATGTTCCACGTCCTTTTTGAAAAATTTATTGCTATTATAAATTTTAACGCAGTGCGTGCAAAAATGGGTAAATAAAACGCTTTAAAACTTTCGTCCCTTACGTTAAACTAATCAATATAACATGTCATGAGGGTGAGACGCAATTGGAAGTGACGATCAAATTTTATTTGTACCAAGTGCTTGCCATCGGCGGCATTTGGGTCGGGATGACGTTTTTCGTCTCGGACATGACCGATACGGGAAAAATCATTTATTATACGTTAACCATCTGGCTTGTCTTTTTGATCATTTTTACGATCAGAAAATGGTTTGCCGACCGGAAAACGAAAATGAAAGATGAACCATGAACATAAAACAACAATGTTTCGCACGCGAACATTGTTGTTTTTATTTGAAATGAAAAATGTAGAATTTCTCAAAAAATGAAAAATTTTTGAAAATATGATTGAAAAAGTTAAAATAGTGAGCTATACTACTACTAAAATGAAATAACGTTTCATATAGTAAAATGTAAGCGATTTCGACATGATGGAGAAAGGGGAAACAAATTTCAAGGATGAAGAGGCAAACCACTGTCGCTCGCGCAATTGTCCATTGTTTAAAAAGGCAAGGAATCACCAAATACTTTTGTGTACCAGGGGAAAGTTATTTGCCGCTGCTCGATGCACTCTATGATGAAGAGGACGTAACGCTCATTTCGGCAAGACATGAAAGCGGCGCGGCGTTCATGGCCGAAGCTTATGGCAAATGTACATCGAAGCCCGGGGTGGTTTTGGCAACAAGAGGCGTCGGTGCCGGCAATTTGGCGATCGGCGTCCATACAGCTTTTCAAGATTCGACCCCGATGATCGTCATCCTCGGTCAAGTGCATCGGAAAGTGTTGGGAAAAGAAGGGTTCCAAGAAGTCGATCTTTCGTCGTTTTTTGCGCCGATTGCCAAATGGACGGTTGAAGTGACCGACCCGGAGCGCATCGATGAAATCATGACGAAAGCGATAAGGGTATCCCAATCGGGGAGGCCCGGACCGGTTGTGGTTTCAATACCGGAAGACGTCTTCGCAAAAGTAATCGAAATGCAAGATGCGGATAAGATTTTTGTACGGCCGATGCCGCACCCTTCGGTCGGGGAGCTGGAAAACGTTGCTAAACTGTTGAACCAGTCGCGCCACCCGGTCGTCATTGCCGGCGGAGGAATCAAACATGCACGTGCGGAAAAAGAGCTGCTCGAATTCAGTGAAAGTTTGAACCTTCCCATTTTTGTCTCTTTTCGCAGGCACGACGTTTTCCCGCACGACCACGAACATTTCAGCGGCCATTTAGGTTTGGCCAAAAGCGGTCATATCGAAGCGGCATTCCAAGCAGCCGATGTCGTCATTGCACTTGGTACGAGACTTTCCGAAGTGACGACGAAAGATTACACGTTGCTGTCGGATAAACACCGCTTGATTCATGTCGACATAAGTGAACAAGTGTTAGGGAAAGCGTTCGAACCAGACGTCGGCATCGTCAGTGATGCAAAACAATTTTTGTTGGCAATGAAAGGAATGGAAATTGAGCCAAAATGGCAGTCGTGGACGAAACGGGTGAAGTCATCTTACAGAGCTGAACGGGAACAATCGCTTCAAATGGCGGAAAAGACGATTAACACCCACGTGATCAAAACGTTGGAGCAGTGGTTGCCGGAAGATGCGGTGTTGACAAATGATGCAGGAAATTTTGCCGGCTGGCTGCATGAATTTTACACGTTCAAAAAACCGAATACGTACGTGGGGCCGACATCAGGAGCGATGGGATATGGTTTGCCAAGCGCAATCGGCGCGAAACTGGCATTTCCCGATAAAACCGTCGTTGCACTAACGGGCGATGGGGGCTTCATGATGACAGCCGAGGAAGTGGAAACCGCGGTACGTTATCATATTCCGGTCATTTGCCTCGTATTTAATAACAGTATGTACGGAACGATTCGCATGCATCAGGAAATGCATTATCCGAACCGGGTCATCGGAACCGACTTGGGGGACGTCTCATTCAGCAAAATGGCCGAAAGCATGGGCGCAAAAGGGGTGACGGTAAAAACAAAGAACGAGTTTTTGCATGCATTGAAAGATGCTTTGCAGCATGAGAAAGTGACGGTCATTGAAATCATCACGGATCCCGAGCAAATTTCCGTCAAGCAGAGAATGGATGAGCTGCGAAAATAAAATTTATAGGAGGGTGTTTCATGCCGAAAGTGAGTGTCGATGTTAAAGTTCTGCCAAATTATATCAATGGGGAGTTTATTCAAGGGGAGACATCCGTCCCTGTCATCAATCCGGCCAACGGAGAGAAAATCGTCGATGTGCCGCAATCGACACGAGATGATGTCGAGGAAGCGGTGAAAGCGGCGAAAGAAGCGCAAAAAAAATGGGCGTTAGTCCCGGCGCCGCAGCGGGCGGAAGTGTTGTATCGGATCGGTCAACTATTGAAGGAACGCAAGGAAGAAATCGCGCGGCTGTTGACGTTGGAAAATGGCAAAGTGCTTGAAGAAGCCCGCGGTGAAGTACAAGAAGGCATCGACATGGCATTTTACATGGCGGGGGAAGGACGACGGATGTTTGGCCAAACGACGCATGCCGAACTGCCGAACAAGTTTGCGATGAGCGTCCGGGCGCCTGTCGGGGTTGTCGGAATTATTACGCCGTGGAATTTCCCGATTGCGATTGCGACGTGGAAAGCTTTCCCGGCATTGGTTGCCGGCAATGCGGTCGTTTGGAAGCCGGCGACGGAAACGCCGATCATGGCGTATGAATTGGTGAAAATTTGTGAAGAAGCCGGTTTGCCAAAAGGATTGTTGAACGTCGTTTACGGTTCAGGAAGCACTGTCGGCGAGGCGATGGTCAGACATCCGGATATCGACGTCATCTCCTTTACCGGTTCGAATGAAACAGGAAGAAGAATCGCCGAGCTTTGCGGCAGCCAGTTGAAAAAATATTCATTGGAGCTTGGCGGGAAGAATGCCGTCATCGTCATGGATGATGCGGATTTGGATTTGGCGGTGGAAGGGATCGTTTGGAGCGCATTCGGAACGAGCGGACAACGTTGTACAGCGTGCAGCCGTGTCATTGTCCATGAAGCGGTGAAAGAGGAATTGGAAAACAGGTTGATCGAAGAAATCAAGCGATTGACGATTGGCAACGGCCTTGAAGAGGGCATTCGCGTCGGTCCGATCATCAATCAAGCTGGAATCGATAAAATAAAACGATACATCGAAATTGGAAAAGACGAAGGGGCAACGTTAGTGATCGGTGGAAATCAAGTGCATCCGAAATCGTTGGAAAACGGCTTTTACTTTGAACCGACACTGTTTACAGACGCGACTATCGACATGCGGATTGCGCAAGAAGAAATCTTCGGTCCGGTCCTTTCGCTCATAACGGTAAAAGATTTGGATGAAGCGATCGAGGCGAACAACAGCGTGAAATACGGATTGTCGAGTTCGATTTTCACTAGGGATGTCAACAAAGTGTTCCGGGCGCAGCGCGATTTAGATACAGGCATCGTTTACGTCAATGCCGGAACGACGGGAGCCGAAATCCATTTGCCTTTCGGCGGCACGAAAGGAACGGGCAACGGGCATCGCGATTCTGGCATTCAAGCATTGGATGTGTTCACCGAGTGGAAAGCGGTATATGTCGATTACAGCGGCAAATTGCAGCGGGCGCAAATCGATGTCGAAACGCAATGATGGGTCAACAAACCGAAATTTTGCATGGAATTCATCGTAGGGAGTGGTGAAATGAAAGTTGGTGTATTAGGCGCCGGTTTGATGGGGAAGGAAGCGGCAAGGGATCTCATTTACAGCGACGAAGTCGAAGTTGTTGGTCTTGCAGACGTCGATTATAAGCGGGTGCAGTCGATTTGCGAGCTGTTTAAACAATCGAAATTGAAGGCGTATGAAATTGACGCCAACGATCGCAACCAACTGCGCGAATTTATGAAACAATTCGATGTCATCGTCAATGCGCTCTTTTATTCTTTCAATAAAATCGTCGCTGAAACGGCGATTGAAGTCGGTGTCCACTCGGTTGATTTAGGGGGTCATATCGGAAACATAACGAAAGAAGTGCTGAAACTCAACGAGAGAGCAAAAAAACAAGGCGTCACGATCATACCGGATTTAGGCGTGGCGCCGGGAATGATCAATATTTTGTCCGGTTATGGCAGGAGCAAATTGGATACGTTGACGTCTTTGAAATTGTACGTCGGGGGCATACCGCTCCATCCAGAGCCGCCGCTTGAGTACAACCAAGTGTTTTCGATGGAAGGGGTTTTCGACCATTATACGGACAAATCGGTCATCATCCGTGGCGGCAAACGGATCGAAGTCGATTCGTTGAGCGAAGTCGAACCGATTTATTTTGAACGGTTCGGCCCGCTTGAAGCGTTCCATACATCAGGCGGGACATCGACCTTGATCGATTCGTATCCGGACGTTGAAACGTTGGAATATAAGACGATCCGCTACCCGGGGCATGCGGAAAAATTTAAATTGTTGGTCGATTTGAACTTGACGCGGAGAAATTACTATGTCAATGTGGACGGAAAAATGGTCAGCCCTCGGGAAGTGTTTTTGCAAGTGTTGAATCCGATCGTCGATTTGAAAGATAAAGTGGATGTCGTGCTCCTCCGTGTGCTCGTTTCCGGAAAGAAAGACGGCCGAGATCGGACGTATTGCTACGAAATGACCGTTTACAAAGATACGGAGAAAAACATCACCGCCATGGCCCGGGCGACCGCGACGACGATTTCGATTGTTGCGCAAATGATCGGAAATGGAACGATTAAGAAAAGGGGTGTCCACCCTCCGGAAATGATCGTCCCGGGCGACATATACATCAACGAATTGAAAAAGCGGGGCATTTTCATAAAAGAAACGGTCAAATGAAGTGATGGATCATCGAAATAATCATATGGTTGGTTGTTTCGATGGTCCATCCTTTTAAATGCAACAAGGAGGTGATGTCGGATGAACCAGAGCGTTTTGAAAGCGTTGTCGATATTGTTTTTGTTCATCGATCATGAAGAATTGACGTTGCAAGAGATTGCCGACAAGACGAACATCCCGAAATCGACGGCATATCGGCTGCTTTCGACGTTGGAAAGCGAAGGGATGGTCTACAACAAAAAGACGTCGACCCACGACAGCCGGTACGGTTTAGGTTTGAAACTTTTGGAATTGGGCAACTTGGTCGCCGAGCGGATCGAGCTGCGCAAAGTGGCCAAGCCGTACATGGAACAACTTGCAAAAGAGATTAACGAGGTGGTGCATCTCGTCATCAAAAACCAGGACCAGGCGACTTACATCGAACGGGTAAACAGCAACCGGGCGCTCAGTTTATATACGAAAATCGGCAGGAGCGTCCCTTTGTACGTCGGTTCGGGGCCGAAAATGCTGCTCGCTTTTTCCGAAGCGGAAGAAATCGAAAATATATTTAAACAGTCTCCCTTGATGACGTTTAATGATAAAATAATAGAGCGGGAAACATTGCGCCAAGAATTGAAAGAGATTCGAAAAAACTATTATTCCATCAGCATCAGTGAACAAGATGCCGATACGACGGGGGTTTCGTTTCCGATTTTCAATTTTGAAAACAAAGTTGCCGCCGCTTTGGCGGTAAGCGGCTTATCGAGCCGTTTTGAAGGGAACCGTTTACAGGAGATTATCCGGAAAGGAAAAATGACAGCGCTCTCCATTTCGAAAGAGCTCGGTTATTTGGGTGATTTTCCAGAGCAGGGGGGATGACATCATGAACACGTTCTTCATTGCGGGGCATGCACGTCTTCCGCAAGGGATGGCAGCCCGCGACGTCCACGAAATTTTGACGATTACCGCCGAAGTGGATAAAAAATATGGCGTCATCGTCTCAACGAGTTGCACACTCGCCACCGAGCATGCAAAACTGTACGTCGAGCAATTGTTGCGCGGATACAGTTTGCGCGACGGGATCGATGAACCAGTGAAAAAAATCAAAGCGCATTATTTCGGGAAAGCGAGCAATGCGTTGGAATCGGCGTTGAAAGATTTGTACAAACAATACCAAAAAATAAGGAACGAATGACCGCTTGATGCAGCCATTCGTTCATCTAATTTGCTTAGACCGTCGATTTCTTTTTCCATGCAGGCAGCGTTTTTCTTAACGGTTTATCTTTGCGATAGCCGAGGACGTATTCAGCCTGCATGATCGTATGGATTTGGCTCGTTCCTTCGTAGATGACGGGAGCCTTGGAGTTGCGCAAAAATCTCTCGACTGGATATTCGTCGGAAAATCCGTACGCGCCATGAATTTGCACCGCGTCATTTGCCGCTTTGTTGGCAAATTCGGTCGCTTGCCATTTGGCGAGTGATGTTTCCCGTGTATTGCGTTTGCCTTCGTTTTTCATTTCACCCGCACGGTAGACGAGGAGCCGGCTCATTTGCAATCCCGCTTCCATGTTGGCGATCATTTGTTGGACGAGCTGGTGCTTGCCGATCGGCTGGCCGAACGTTTCCCGTTCGTGGCAATATTTGACGCTCGCTTCAAGGCACGCCATGATTTGCCCAACTGCGCCAGCTGCGACTGTGAATCGTCCATTATCGAGCGCGGACATCGCAATTTTGAATCCTTCCCCTTCTTTCCCTAACAAATTTTCTTTCGGAACGCGCAAGCTGTCGAAGAAAAGTTCCCCTGTATTGCCGGCGCGGATACCGAGTTTTCCTTTGATCGGACGGGAAGAGAACCCTTCCATCGTTCTTTCCACGATAAACGCTGAAATGCCGTAATGCTTTTTCGATTTATCCGTGTAGGCGAACACGATGAAGTGATCGGCGATGTCGCTCAAGGAAATCCACGTCTTTTGGCCGTTTAAAATGTAGTAATCGCCGTCTTTTACCGCCGTCGTCTGCATGGCGGCGACATCTGAACCTGCCCCCGGCTCCGTCAAGCCGAACGCGCCGATTTTTTCGCCTTTGGCTTGAGGGACCAAATATTTTTGTTTTTGTTCTTCCGTTCCCCATTGCAAAAGGGTCAGACTGTTCAATCCGATATGGACGGAGACGGCGGTGCGGAATGCCGTATCCCCGCGTTCCAACTCTTCACAAACGATGGCGAGGGAATTGTAGTCCATGCCGCTGCCCCCGTATTCCTCCGGGATGCAAACGCCCATCAATCCCAATTCCGCCAAGTCATCGAAGATTTTTTTCGGAAATTTGCCTTCGCGGTCCCAGTCCCTTATGTAAGGCAAAATCTCCTTGTCGACGTAATCTCTCACCGTTTTGCGCAACATGATTTGTTCTTCCGAGAAATTGAAATCCATCGTTCATCTCCTCCCAAAATTTATGTTTTCATATTATGAAAAAAGTGGTTAAAATCCTTTTAAAATGTCCTCGTTATGTTCGCCTTTTATCGGTGGATGATGCCGGTAGGTGACAGGAGTCCTTGATAGTTTCAACGGACTGCCGATCATTTTTATTTCCCCGGCTTGCGGATGTTCCATCGTGATGAACATGCCTCGTTCGTTCAATTGCGGATCGTGATAGACTTGTTCCAAATTGTGAATCGGCCCGCAAGGAATGCCCGCTTTGTCGCATTTTTCCTTCCAAGTGGACGTTGTTTCCTCTTTGAATCTTTCTTGTAAAAGCGGAATCAATTCATTGCGGTGTTTCACACGGTTCGGATTTGTCCGGAAACGT
This sequence comes from Bacilli bacterium, assembly GCA_012518125.1. Taxonomy (GTDB): domain Bacteria; phylum Bacillota; class Bacilli; order Bacillales; family Amphibacillaceae; genus Pseudogracilibacillus. Next base: position 28,918 of record JAAYTF010000019.1, read on the forward strand.
TCATCATCCGGTAAATGCTTGAGCCCCATGATTGCGCATAATCGTTTGAACTGTTCATCGTTTCCGACAGCGATGACCATCTCGCCGTCTTTCGTTTTAAACGTGTCGTAAGGAACGATGTTAGCATGGCTGTTGCCGAGCCGCTTTGGAATTTGGCCGCTCATCAAATAATTGCTGCCGATGTTGATGAGTGCGCTTACAGCGGAATCATAAAGGGAAAGGTCGATTTTTTGACCTCGGTTCGAGCGGGTCCGTTCGATAAGCGCCGCTTGGATTCCGATGGCGGCATATAAGCCTGTCAAAACATCCGTGATGGCGACGCCGACTTTTTGCGGCCCGGATTTTTCCGTTCCGGTGATGCTCATCAAGCCGCTCATCGCTTGGATGATGAAATCGTACCCCGCTAACTGTTTGTAAGGCCCCGTTTCGCCAAACCCGGTGATCGAACAGTAAATGATCTGGGGATTGAGCTGTTTTACACGGTCATAGCCGAGCCCGAATTTTTCCATCGTGCCGGTTTTGAAATTGTTGACGATGACATCCGCATCTTTGATCAACTGTGTTACTTGTTCAATCCCTTCTTTCGTCTTCAAATCGATCGTCACGCTTTTTTTGTTCCGGTTCGCACATAAATAATAAGCGCTTACACCATTTTGAAACGGCGGCCCCCACGTTCTCGTTTCATCTCCTTTGGGCGATTCGACTTTTATCACTTCAGCGCCCAAATCGCCCAAGATCATCGTGGAAAAAGGTCCGGCCAACACCCTCGATAAGTCGATGATTTTAATCCCTTCCAACGGACCAGGCAATCATTTTCCCCCTTTCAAAAAAATAAACCAGTTCAATATAACTTATTCAAAAACGAATAAGTTAAATCGAACTGGCTCTTGCTTGTTGGAACAATTTTGGCGAAAAATTGTGAACAAGCTAGGCAGTTTCTTAGCATATTCAATTTTTAAACTAAACTTATCTTAGCATAGAAGGATGATTTTGTAAATATTTTTTCAGAAAAATGACAAAACGAGCTGTTTTGTGACAATTGTTACTTATTTGTCATTAAAACGCGTATTTTTAAAGTTGTCAAGAGCTATTTCGTGCCATTATTTTTCAATTTGCGTTGCATTTTCCGCGGCAGGATGTATGTGTCAGCTCAAAAACGTTATGAAATTAAGGTGTTGAATTTAAAAGGTTGTCAGTATTGTATTGATGGAAAATTACGGTCCAAGTTTTACAAAAAACCGATGTTAAAATAATGGCATCACAAAAATTCCAAAAGGAGAGTCTTGCATGTTAAAGAAAGTAAAAGTTTTAGCATTGGCAATGACAGCTATTATTATATTAGCAGGCGGCAGTACGTTCATGACGCACGCAGCATCGAATGTCGACATCGAAAAAGACGGCGGTAAAGTTACATATTATGTAACTGACAAAGAACTTTTCAAATTGTACACGAATTTGATGAAACAATGGAACATCGATTGTGAAGTGAAATACGCGCCGAAAAAAGAAAAGCAGTATAAAAAATACGATCAAAATTACCAAGAAGAATATAAAAAGCACGACAAACCCAATCATTGGAAGAAAAACGAACGAAATGACGAAGGACCAAAACAACCTGAACAACCTGTAGAACAACCTCAAGCACCAGCCCAGCCTGAAGAGAAAGTGGAACAACCAGAGCAACCGGCACAACCGGAAGAACAAATTGAAACGCCGAAACAAGAGGAACCGAAACAAGAACAGCAGACAGGCGAATTGAACGCATTTGAAGCGCAAGTCGTTGAATTGACAAACCAAGAAAGAGTGAAACACGGTTTAGAGCCGTTAGCAATCGATTATGAACTGAGCAAAGTCGCCCGTGAAAAATCACGTGACATGGCGGTCAACCGTTACTTTTCACACGACAGCCCAGTATATGGTTCACCATTTGATATGATGCGCGCGTATGGCATTTCTTACCGCACTGCCGGCGAAAACATCGCCAAAGGTCAACGCACGCCTGCTGAAGTCGTCAATGCTTGGATGAACAGCCCAGGGCACCGTGCAAACATTTTAAATCCTAACTTCACGCACATCGGCGTCGGTTACGTCGAACAAGGCAACCACTGGACACAACAGTTCATCGGCAAATAAGGAATATAAAAACCCCGTTTTGACATTTCGTTGAAACGGGGTTTTTTCGTGCAAAGTATAAAATTTCTATAAAAATGTGGTATTTGTGCATCAATTATTGTACGATTTTTAGTAAGGCAGACAAATGTTTAGCAGGAAGGAATGTTTACGAAATGGAAAGAAGAAGATGGATTGCTTTGGCAGTTGCAATAGTGCTCGTTTTCATGTCGCTCGGGGCACGGTTGGTCTTTTTTGTAGCATCCGAAAATTTTTCCAAAATATTCAGTTTTGAAATGAACGATTTAAACGTCGATGAGACGATCATCCGCAATGGAAGTATCACGGAAAAAATTGCGGTCATCCATTTGGATGGTGCAATCATCGATGCGGGTTCGACAGGCTTTTTAGTTGAAGGTTATGACCATGACGCGATGTTGGCGATGATCGAGCGGGCGTTTGCCGACAAAATGGTCGACGGCATCGTGTTGAAAGTGGATTCGCCAGGAGGCGGCGTTTATGAAACCGCACAAATTTATCGCAAAATCGTCGAAGGAAAAGAAGAGTACGATAAACCTTTTTACGTATCCATGGGTTCAATGGCGGCTTCGGGGGGATATTATGTAAGTGCGCCAGCGGACAAAATTTTTGCGGAAAGTTCAACCATTACCGGTTCGATCGGCGTCATCATGCAAAACACGAACTTCAGCGGTTTGGCCGAACGCTACGGCGTCACTTTCAATACGATCAAAAGCGGCAAACATAAAGACATCATGTCTTCCACACGTGAAATGACGGACGAAGAACGTGAAATTTTGCAATCGATCATCGACGAAATGTACGATGAATTCGTCCGCGTCATTGCAGAAGGAAGAAGCATGGATGAAGCGGATGTCCGCCGTATCGGCGATGGCAGAATATACACGGGGCTGCAAGCGAAAGAAATCAATCTGGTGGATGAAATCGGCAATTTGGACGATGCGATCGATCAAATGATGGAAGATCACGGATTGAAAGACGCGACTGTCGTCGAGTATAATTATACACCAGGTTTCTTCAGTTCGTTTGGTTTGCAAGTCAAAGGGTTGTTTGACGATATGTCAGAACTAAAAATGATCCAACAATTGTTGGTGGAAAGCGATCAACCGCGCGCATATTACATGTATTAGAAAGGAGATGGAGACATGACAGCCGAGCAAACGATCGAAGGCGGTGCGGTCATCCATCATGAACCGAACATGAATGGAACCGTAACAGAAGCGGAACGTCCCGCCGGTTTTTGGATCCGTTTTTTTGCCTATATCATTGATGCAATCATCGTCACTAGCATAAGCGGACTCGTATTAAGCCCGCTTATGTTGGTGAACGACGGCTATCCGATCGAGATCGGCTTTTGGACGATAAATGGCATCGTGGCGACGTTTATTTATTACATTTACTTTTTCACGATGACAAAATTGTTCCAGCAGACGTTGGGGAAAATGATCATCGGGATTAAAGTCGTCTCGACTGAAAACCGGCAACTCACATGGTCTGATGTGTTTTTCCGGGAAACGGTCGGCCGCATCATCCATAATGCATTTGCCATATTAAAATTGCTGTATGTCATCATCGCATTTACAGAAAATAAACAAGGAATCCATGATATGATAGGTAATACGAAGGTGGTTTATATAAACGGATAAGGTTGTGATTCCTTTGTGCGGACGATTTACCCTTCTCGCCGATGGAATGGCGATTAAGAAACGTTTCAAAATTGCGAACGAAATCGTTCAAATACGACCAAGATACAACATCGCTCCCGGCGAAGACGTGTTCACCGTCATTTTCGATGGCGAAAAACGGCGTGGTGGATATATTCGCTGGGGGCTTGTCCCGTTTTGGGCGAAAGATGATAAAATCGGCTATAAAATGATCAATGCCCGTTCAGAGACGGTGCACGAAAAACCGAGTTTCAAACATTTGTTGACACGAAAACGATGCCTCATCATTGCCGACAGCTTTTACGAATGGCAAAAAACGGACGCCGGGAGGAACGTCCACCGCATCCATTTGCAAGACGGAAATTTATTCGGATTTGCCGGGCTTTGGGACAAATGGGACAAAGGGGGGCAACCCCTGTTTACGTGTACGATCTTGACGAAGGAAGCGAACGAGTTTATGCGGCCGATCCATCATCGTATGCCGATCATCGTTCCCAACCATCGTGAAGAAGAATGGCTGACGCACCCATTTCAACATCCAAACGAAGTTCATGCGTTTATCCAATCGTTGGAAGATCCGCATTTGACGTCTTATGAAGTGAGCGATTATGTGAATCGTGCAGGCAATGACGATCCAAAATGCATCGAACCATTACAACATGGGAATGAATAGGAGGCTGTCCATGGTTAAAGTATTGTTCGTTTGCCTTGGCAACATTTGCCGTTCACCGATGGCGGAAGCCGTTTTCCGCAATATGGTCAAAGAAGAAGGGCTAAAAGAGCAAATTATCGTCGATTCGGCGGGAACGTCGAATTGGCACGAAGGGGAGCCGCCGCATGAAGGGACGCGGAACAAACTGGACGAATTGAGCATTTCATATGACGGCATCGTTGCCAGACAAATCAAAGAAGACGACTTGAAAACGTTCGACTATATTATCACGATGGATGACCAAAATATGAATGACATAAAAGACATGTTCGACATAAACGGCTCCGTCGTGGTGAGCAAATTGATGGATTTCGTCCCAAATCCGAAAGAAGCGAACGTCCCAGATCCGTACTATACGGGGGATTTCGATTACACGTATGAATTGGTGAAAGAAGCGAGTCAACATTTATTGGAGCACATCGTCAACAATCATAATTTGAAGGGATAGAGTAGCAATGAAAGGGAAAAAGGCTTTTTGGACTGGCATCATAACAGGCGCTTGCATCGGCGGATTGGTCAGTTTATTGAACAAGGATGCAAGAGCTTACGGTAAACAATTGTTTAAATCGACGAGCGACACGGTGAAATATTTGGCGAAAAATCCGGAAGAATCGGTCCTTAAAGTGAAACATGCGGTGGAATCGTTGAACCAATTCGTGAATGAGAATGCTTCAAGTGCGCTGAATGCGATTGAACAAGTGGAAAATACGGTGAACAAGTTCAAAAAAGACTGATTCATTGTGAGGAAAGGCGATCAGGATGGAAGAGATCATTCGTTTTTTAAAACAGTTGTTTGAACGTTTTGTCCAAGCTGAGGTGTTAGGCCTGTCTGCGCAGCTTGCATATTTTTTCCTCCTGTCGCTCTTTCCTTTTTTAATGTTCATCGTGACGTTGATCGGCTATTTGCCGTTCGACGACCGGATGGTGATCGCCGTGTTGGCTGAATATTTGCCGGAAGATGTCGTTTTCATGATCGATGAAAATTTGAAGGAAATCATGAACAATCGCAGCGGGGGACTGCTTTCGATCAGCATCATCGGGACGCTTTGGTCGGCGTCGAACGGTTTCAATGCGATCACTCGGTCATTCAACAAAGCTTATGGGGTCAAGCCGGCGCGCAATTTCATTTTGAATCGGATCATCGCCATCGGGTTGATGTTTTCGATGGTAGCCGCGATCATCATCGCGTTATTGTTTCCCGTCTTTGGCAGGTTGATCGGTGAATATGTTTTGGTAAATGTTCCGCTGCCCGAGACGATCGTGGACATGTGGGACGTGTTGCGGTGGGTCAGCTCATCGGTCATGTTTTTTGTCGTCTTTTTCGTCTTGTACAAATTGGCCCCGAATAAAAAAATGAAAGAAAACCATGTACTTTATGGCACGATTTTTGCCACGGTAGGATGGCAACTGACATCTTACGGTTTTTCCTACTATGTGGAAACGTTAGGAAATTATTCGCTTACATACGGCTCGTTGGGGACCGTCATCGTCTTGATGATCTGGTTTTATTTATCAGGGATCATCATCACGACCGGTGGGGTGATCAACGCGCATTTTTCCGAACGGAGGCAAGAAAAAAATCTGCGCAAATGAGCGCAGATTTTTTATTCCTTTAATAGCCTTAAACCGTTCAAGATGACCAAAATCGTGCTTCCTTCGTGGCCGATGACGCCGAGCGGCAAATCAATCGCTTGGAAAAAGTTCGAGATGAC
>JAAYTF010000149.1 GCA_012518125.1 Bacilli bacterium
CCCGTTTTTTTTTGCCGAGCATCCCTGCTTTGACGTATTGGACGAGCAGTGGACATGGGCGGTATTTTTACCCGAGCGTCTCGTGCAAATATTTTAAAAACCGTAACCTTTCCCATTTTCGGCTGCTTGTGCATACGCTTCAATCAACGCCTCGATCTCGAAAGTCTCTAGTTCCTTAGCAATTCGGGGTCGAGCTGCGTCGGGACTCTTGACAGCTCGACAGGTTCTAAATCGGTGTGGTCTTTTCGCGCGTCACGGCATGTCTGAAACAATTGCAAAATAATTTCCCATTTTGTTTATGTACTTCGTTCGTCATTTTTTGAAAAATTTGGTTGGATGACCACTTAAAATGTCAGTACAACGAATGATTCAAGTCAATTTCCCTTCCGATGAACAAAAAGGCGGATGGTGCCAATTCGTTTTGGCTCCATCCGCTTCCTTTTTCCGTTTAGGATGCCGATTTTTCTTCCGTTTCTTCATCCGCAAAAACGGAAAGTGCTAAAATTTCCGCGACGTCCATCGTGCTGATGTCGTTTTCGACTTCTTTCGCTTTCGTACCGTCGCTGATCATCGTCAAGCAATACGGACAAGCTGTTGAGATCATGTTCGGATTTGCTTCGAGCAATTGTTCCGTACGTGCCACGTTGATGCGCTGGCCGACCGTTTCTTCAGACCACATGAGGCCGCCGCCCGCGCCGCAGCACATGCCGTTTTGTCGTGAACGATCGATTTCGACAAGCTCGATTCCAGGAATGTATTTCAAAATTTCACGCGGCGGATCGTACACATCGTTGTAACGTCCCAAGTAACATGAGTCGTGGAATGTCAAGCGTTGTTCAATCCGGCCTTTCGGCACGAGCTTTCCTTCTTGCAACAGTTTCAACAAGAGTTCCGTATGATGGTACACTTCCGCTTCAAAGCCGAAATCAGGATATTCGTTTTTGAAAACGTTGTAGGCGTGCGGGTCGATCGTGACGATCTTCTTGACACCGTTTTTCTCGAATTCTTTGATGTTCTTTTCGGCGATCTCTTGGAACAAGAACTCGTTTCCGATACGTCGCGCCGTATCTCCGGAGTTCATTTCTTTGTTTCCTAAAATCGCAAAACTTACGCCAGCTTTGTTCAACAACTTTGCAAACGCAATGGCGATCTTCTGGCTGCGGTTGTCGTATGATCCCATGGAGCTGACCCAGAACAGGTATTCGAAGTCTTTGCCTTCTTTTTTCAGTTCTTTTACAGTCGGGATGTAAACGTCCTCGTCCAATTCGCGCCACTTGATGCGGTCTTTTTTCGACAAGCCCCAAGGGTTGCCTTGACGCTCGATGTTCATGACCGCACGCTGCTGTTCAGGATCCATCTTACCTTCCGTCATCACGAGGTAACGGCGCATGTCGATGATATGGCTGACGTGATTGTTCATGACCGGACAAGCCTCTTCACAGTTGCGGCATGTCGTACAAGCCAACAATTCTTCCTCGGTGATGACGTCGCCGATCATGCTTACGGATTCCATTTGCGCAATCGCTTCTTCGCGGTCCATTTCCGCATATGCGTTCGGACCTTTTCCGGAAAAGGCAAATGCAGGCACCCACGGTGATTTCCCGGTGATGGCGGCACCTTTATCGTTCAAGTGGTTGCGCAATTTCACCATGATGTCCATCGGTGACAACATTTTGCCCGTCGTCGCCGCCGGACAAACACTCGTGCATCGTCCGCACTCGACGCACGCATACAAGTCGATCAACTGGAATTGCGTAAAGTCTTCAATTTTGCCGACGCCAAACGCGAAGTCCTCTTCACCGCTTTCATCGTCTTCTTCGTCAAGGTCGAACTCCAATTTCTTCAACTTGACGTTGTCCGTGTCCGTCACATAGACGTTCACCGGCGCCATGATCAAGTGGAAGTGTTTCGACTGCGGTATGTACACTAGGAATACCAAGATGGTGATCGTATGGATCCACCAGAAAACGAAAAATAAGACCATTCCCGCTGCAGGCGGAAGCCAACCGAAAATGAACGCAATGCTGCTTGCCACCGGCTCAGATAATGTAAATGCTTGTTCATGCCATATCTGCAACATCGCATTTCCGAACAATACGGAAAGCATGAGCGTTCCGATGAAGATGAGGACGAGTCCAGCAAACCAGCCGCGTTTCAACCGTGGCAATTTCTCGACATAACGGCGGTAAAATGCCCACGCAACCGCGATCAACACGATGAGTGTCACAATTTCTTGGAAAAATGTGAATGCCGGATAAATCGGGCCAAACGGCAAGTGGTTGCCCGGCGCCAACCCTTTGATGAACATGTCGATCGCACCAAATTGCACTAGGATAAAGCCGTAAAACATCATGACGTGAATGATTCCCGATTTTTTGTCTTTCAGCAATTTGGATTGACCGAACACCATGACCCAAAGGTCGCGCAAGCTTTCTTTCAGTTCTTTGTCGTATTCGGCTTTTTTACCCATTTTGATAAAAGCGACTCTTGTCGATACCGCTCTGGCAAACAGGTAAATGCCGTAAGCGGTCACAGCAAGGAAAGCAATCCAGTTAATTGCCAAGAATATATTCATTGTTCTCCTCCTAGATTAATTGCTTTTTACAACATTCTTGTTTTTACGACCTTTTTCTGTATGTAATTCATTATTGTAGCACTGAATGATTATTCAGTCGACTATTTTTACACATAAATTTTACAAGATTTACAAATCGTTTGCAATGGAAAACTTTAACACGGTGCTGTATGACGACGAATAAAGGCGGTTGAAAATGAGCGAAAGACATTTGAAAATGCAATAAAAAAATGCAGCCGCCGTCATCATGGCAGCTACATTTTTTCCGGTGCCGAAACGCCCATCAATGTCAATGCGTTATGGATCGTCGTTTTCACCGCGCGCATTAACGCGATACGCGCTTTTGTCAGTGGCAAATCATCTTCATTGATGACTTTTTCGGCATTGTAGTAACGGTGAAGTTGCGCCGCCAAATCATACACGTACTGCGTGATGCGGTACGGCGCTTCACGTTTTGCCGCCTCGGCGACCACTTCCGGGAAAGCGGCGATTTGTTTCAGCAAATCTTTTTCCGCTTCCGTCTTAAGCAACGTCACATCGTAATCGTCCGCAAGCGCAATCCCTTTTGCTTCCGCTTGCTTCAACATCGTGCAAATGCGTGCATGCGCATATTGGACGTAATAAACCGGGTTTTCGTTCGATTGGGAACGAGCCAAATTGATGTCGAAATCCAAATGCGAATCGTTCGACCGCATGTTGAAGAAATAACGCACCGCATCGACGCCGACATCTTCAATCAATTCGCGCAACGTGATCGCTTTTCCGGTCCGTTTGCTCATCCGGACGATTTCGCCGTCTTCCAAGACGTTCACCATTTGGACGATGCTGACGGAAAATTTGTCCTCCGGGTAGCCGAGCGCCTGGATTGCCGCGCGCATGCGCGGGACGTAGCCGTGGTGGTCGGCGCCCCAAACATCGATGATCTTGTCGAAACCGCGGTCGAGTTTATCTTTGTGATAAGCGATATCCGGCGTCAAATACGTATAACTGCCGTCTTTTTTGATGAGGACGCGGTCTTTGTCATCGCCGAATTCCGTCGACTTGAACCATGTTGCCCCGTCTTTTTCGTAAATGTATCCTCTTTCGTCCAACACTTTCAATACGGCTTCGATTTTACCGTCTTTATACAGTGAAGTTTCCGAAAACCAGTTGTCGAACTCGACGCGGAAATCGGCCAAAATTTGTTTGATGCGGCTCAGTTGGAAATTCAACCCGTATTCGCGGAAATATTTGAAACGTTCATCTTTGTCTGCTTCGAGCCATTTGTCCCCGTCTTTTGCTTTGATTTCTTCGGCGATTTCCTTGATGTCATCACCGTAGTAGCCGTCTTCCGGCAATGCCTTGTCTTTGCCGAATGCTTGGAAATAACGCGCTTCGATGGACAACGCCAACATGTCGATCTGATTTCCGGCATCGTTGATGTAATATTCACGCTCGACATCATAGCCTGCCGCTTCAAACACGTTGCAGAGGACATCGCCGAACACCGCACCGCGCGCATGCCCTAAATGCGGCTCTCCTGTCGGGTTCATGGAAACAAATTCGACTTGCACGCGCGTCCCTTTTCCGGCATCCGTTTTCCCGTAATCCTCCCCTTGTTCAAGGACGGTCGGAATGACGTCGTGCAAATAGCGGTCGTCCATGAAAAAGTTGATGAAGCCCGGACCCGCGACATCGATCTGTTTGATTAACGCTTTTTTTCGATCCAATTTGGCGACGATTTCTTCCGCGATTTGACGCGGCGCACGTTTGGCAATGCGGGCGAGCTGCATCGCTATGTTCGTCGCAAAATCGCCGTGCGCTTTTTCTTTCGGTGTTTCCAACACGATTTCCGGCAGCTCATCTTCCGTGCAAACGCCGGCTTTCAACACCGCTTGTTTTATTTCATCTTTCAACGTCTCTTGCACTTGCGTCAAAATCGTCATCGTTCTTTCTCCTCCATATACGTCAAAGTTAGATGATGTTCTTGTTGTTCGATTCCGTTTATGACGGCATCGTAAACGATCACCACATCTCCATGTCCATCTTTTGACAATGGCGTGCAGTCCAAAGATTTCGTCGTAATCAAAAAATGAAGCGCTCCGTATGGATGGCGGTACAAACTTTCCGATTTTTTCCCCACTTCAAAATGGTGGCTCATCGAAATCGCCCCGGAACGTCGGATGGTGACTTTATGCTTTTGTATGGTTATGTAATTGCGGATTTTCCCGATATCTTCGCGGTTTTCAATGAACGTGATGATTTCAATTTCATTTTTCCGCATGTAATCCCCCGACTGCTTGACGATCGTCATTTCCTTGTCGCCATTGCGGTCGATGACGGTCCGCAGTTCGATTTCGATCCGCTTTTGTTCCATTCTCGTATCCCTCACACGAAAATCTCGCATTATCTTTTTTATTATAACTGTCTTTTGGCGATTTTACCATTTTCTATTTGACGGCGTACATCGTTTAACTTTCGCAAAAATTTCCCATAATGAACCAATAAGATCATTTGTAAATGAGGCTGGGAAATGTTTGGACGACGCATGTTTTTCACATTCACGTATGCGACATTGTTCTTTTTCGTTTGTGCAGCCCTTTTTTTCATGTACGTTTATTGGCTTGGGCCGCCTCCGCTTGAAGAGAACATCGGCGCGACGATCGTCGACCGGAACGGGGAAATCATTTACGACGACGATTTGGACATCATCCCCCTCGAAGAGATGCCGGATTATTTGATCGATGCGTTTATTTTAACAGAAGACAAACATTTTTATCATCATTTTGGTTTTGATTTGCGCGGCATCGCGCGGGCGCTCATCCGCAACATCGAAGCGAAGCAGTTGAAAGAAGGCGCAAGCACGATCACGCAGCAGTTGGCGCGCAATTTGTACTTGACGCATGAAAAGACGTGGATGCGTAAATTGAAAGAATCGTTTTACACCGTCCGTCTCGAAATGTTCTATCCGAAGGACACGATTTTGACGATGTATTTAAACACGATCTATTTCGGGCATGGCGCCTATGGTATCGGTGAAGCAAGCGAACTTTTCTTCGGAAAAGACGTGGACGAGCTTTCGGTTGCAGAAGCAACGATGCTTGCCGGCATCCCGAAAGGACCGACCTATTATTCGCCGTTTAACGATCTGGAAAACGCCACAGAAAGGCAACAGATCATTTTGGATCGGCTGCTTGTTTATTCCAAAATCACGGAAGCGGAATATTACGCGGCAAAAAGCGAACAACTCCAATTTTCCGAAAAGAAAGAAGAACAGGGCGAATCGGTCGGCTATTTTATCGATTTTGTCTGGAAAGAAATCGAAGAAACGTTAAACATGAACAAGGAAAAATTGTTGAACGACAACGTGACGATTCATACGACATTGGACAAAAACTTGCAGCAGCAGCTCGAAAAAGCGTTGGATCGGGAAACATTGAAAAACAGCGACATCGAAATTGGCGTCGTCTCCATCGAACCGAAGACGGGCGCCATCCGGCAAATGGTGGGCGGGAAAAATTACGAGAAAAGCCCGTTCAACCGGGCAGTGCAAGCAAAACGGATGGTCGGCTCGACGTTCAAACCGATCCTCTATTACGCGGCGTTGGAAAACGGCTTTACCGCGACAACGATGCTGGAAAGCGAACCGACATCGTTCATCATCGAAGACGACGTCTATGAACCGCAAAATTATAACGGGTATTACGCGTACGAACCTATCACGCTCGCCCAGGCGATGGCGCTTTCGGACAACATCTACGCCGTCAAGACGCACTTGTTTTTAAGCCCCGAAGTCGTCATCAAAACGGCAAGGAAGTTCAACATCACCGCCGATTTGCCAAATGTCGCTTCCCTCGCCTTGGGATCGGCTTCAATCCCGCTCATCGAGATGGTCCAAGCGTATGCGATCATCGCCAACGGCGGCAAAGACGTACACTATTACGCCGTTGAAAAAATCGAAACGGAAGACGGCAAAATCTTGTACGAAAAAAAACCAGAAAAGAACAAGCAAATTTTCGACGAGAAAAAATCGTTTTTGTTGGCGCATTTGATGACGGGCATGTTCGACCGGCGCCTCAACGGGTACATGGAAGTGACCGGTTCATCGATCATCGACCGTTTGCCGCTTCATGATTACGCTGGAAAATCAGGGACGACATCTGCGGATAGTTGGATGATCGGTTTCAGCCCGAAATTGGTTGCCGGCGTCTGGTTGGGCTACGACGACAACCGGGCGATCAAAAAATATGAGGAAAAAGCGTTGGCCAAACAAATTTGGGCCGATTTGATGTATGAAGCGCATCAGGATGAAACGGAAAAGTTGGCGTTCATACCGCCAAAAGGGGTCGTAAGCAAAGTGATCGACGTAAAAACCGGCCTCCTGGCAACGGAAAATTGCGAAACGACGAGAACGACGTACTTCGAAAAAGGGACCGAGCCGACGACGTTCTGCACGCTCCATGGCCCGCACGATGAAGAACATCAAGGCGACGAGGAAGAAAAGGAACCTTTTTATAAAACGTTTTTCGATTTATTCCCGTCATAAAAACACAAAAAAACCTGAAACTGTTTCAGGTTTTTTTGTTTGTCCTAGCATTTATCTTGTTTGTTGTCCGTTCATTCATATTTTACAAAGCAAGGAAGGAAAGTACAAAACTTTACTAAGCAAATTTGAGATTTGTCATAATTTGTTCACTTTTTTAAGCGAACGCATTTTTCAATTCATCAGATGAGTTCTCCCACATTTTTTCATCGAACGATTTCAAAAAGTCTCCGAGCAGTTTGCGCGATTTTTCATCCATATGGCTGACAACGACTTCGCCTTTCAATGATTGTTCCATGTGGTTGACGTGTTCGATCAAATTTTTATAGCCGCGCTTGTTCGGTTTGTCAATTCTCAATTCGCTTGCCGCCACGCCGTGGTAATAGGGCCCGTTTTCGCCCGTTTCCACCGTGACCCAAGCGATCCAGTAAAGTTTCCCGTTCGGCACTTCGCTGCGGTCGCGGTAATATTTCACCCGGCGTTCGATCTCACTGCGCGCATGCATCGCATTCATGTCGACGTACGCTTTGTTTTCGTTCGGGTCGACGATGACGGAAGACATGTTTTCCAACGAAATCGCACCGACGCCGAACGAATGGTGCCCATCGGTGGAATCATCTTTGATGATCGTGAACTGTTGCCGTTGTTTTTTCTTCTTGTTTTCGCTCATGAAGTTCCTCCTCTCCTTTCATGCGAGCCCCGTTCCGAATTCTTTTCCTAACCGTTCATGCATTTTCATTCTACCATATACAAATATTTTCGCATGAAGGTTGCTTATATTTATGAACCAATTGGTTAAATCCACTTCGCTTCATTCCATCATTTCCGGAAGCCCGTTGCCGTATTTCATTTCCGTAAGCAGCGCTTGGATTTCTTTCACTTCCGGCATATGTTCTTTTTCTTGCAACAAGTCGAGCGGGAAATACAGTTTATGGTCTTTGCGCGTCTTGCCGGTGATGGATTCGACGATGATCGAATGATCCGACAGTTCTTTTTTCGCGCCATTCGGCATTTCCAAATAAATCGGTACGCGCCCTTCACCGTCTTTGCGGTACACATCATACGGCAAATCTTTTGATGAGTCGATCACCAAATAGTAGTCTGGATCGATTCCTGCTTTTTGGAACAATTGTTCCAGACGGCTTTTCACTTCTTTATGGCGTTCCGGGTCGTATTCGACATACTTGAAAAGGCGGCGGTTGACGAAACGGTCGCTCAAATCGCTTAAAATCGGATCCTTTTCGTATTGCCAATGTTGAAAATAATAGTAGATGACCGATTCGTCCAAGCGCAAAAAGTCGTTCAAATCCACTTCGTCCGTAAAAAACGACTGCAACAAAGCCGGATATAATGCAAATTTGTAACCAGATTCGTATAAATGTTTCACCCTGTGGAAAATTTTCGTCAAAATGACTTCCGCGCTCCGCGTCACCGGATGAAAATATACTTGCCAGTACATTTGATATCTGGACAATATGTAATCCTCCACCGCATGCATGCCGGTATATTTGATGACGATTTCGTTTTCGCTCGCCCGCATGACGCGCAAAATCCGCTCCATGTCAAACTGGCCGTAGCTGACGCCGGTGTAATAAGCGTCGCGCAACAAATAATCCATCCGGTCGGCGTCAATCTGGCTGGAAATGAGGCTGACGACAAGCTTGTCGGCGTAAGATTTGTCGATGATCGCCGCCACCCGTTCCGGAAATGTCGGATCCGCTTCTTTTAATACACGGTTGATTTTCGTATCTTCCAGGATGATCCGTTTCGTGAATTGTTCGTGATCGAAATGGAACACTTTTTCGAACGAATGGGAAAACGGCCCGTGGCCGACGTCGTGGAGCAACGCCGCCGCCAGCGTGACGAGCCGCTCGTCTTGGTTCCAATGGGGATCGTCTTCAATTTTATTAATGATCCGTCTTACGATTTCATATACGCCCAACGAGTGGTTGAAACGGCTATGTTCGGCACCGTGGAACGTAAAAAACGTCGTCCCGAGCTGTTTGATGCGGCGTAGCCGTTGAAACTCGGGCGTGGCAATGAGGTCCCAAATGACCTTGTCCTTTACCCGCACGTAACGATGGACAGGGTCTTTGAACACTTTCACTTCGCCCAATTCGTTTCTTTTCTTGAACATTTGCTCACCCGTTTCTTTTTTGTCCTTCTTTCTTCTTATTATATAATAGTTATCGTATATCATCAGAACATACGAGGAGTATCAACGTGGAACTGTTTGATGGATTTTTTTCCGGCAAGCCGGTCCGCTTGTTGGACCATTCACAAGCCGAACTCATTTTTTCCAAAAAAAACGAAGCGATCCTTTCGTTCGCGCTCGAAGATGCGATTGCGACAGCTGTCGGTGAAAAAAACGTCCCGCCCACCGTCCGTTTATGGGTGCACGACCGCACGCTCGTGCTCGGCATTCCCGACTCGCGGTTGGAACATTTGGAAAAAGGCGTCGCCTACGTCCGTTCGTTAGGTTATGATGTCATCGTCCGCAACTCGGGCGGGCTTGCCGTTTTGCTCGACAAAAATGTGCTCAACGTTTCGTTCATTTTGCCGGACAAAGACGAACTTTCCATCCACGGCGGATATGAATTGATGTACCAATTTACGAAGCGGTTGTTCGAAGAAGAGACGGACGACATTTTGGCATACGAAATCAAAGGGTCGTACTGCCCCGGCGATTACGATTTGAGCATCGACGGCAAAAAATTTGCCGGCATCTCGCAACGGCGGGTACGAAATGGCGTCGCGGTGCAAATGTATCTCGACATTGCGGGAAGCAGCCATGAGCGGGCGAGCATCGTGAAACGTTTTTACGATTTGGCACGGGGCGAAAAAGACACCGCGTTCGCCTATCCCGATGTCAACCCAAGCGTCATGGCGTCCATCAACGAATTGTTGGGCGCTTCCTTCACGGTCGAACAAATCTCAAAGCGGATTGAAGCGCTCCTTTTGCGGTATACGGGCAAATTGGAGCACGGCCCGCTTACCGAAGGGGAACGGTCCGTTTTTTTCGAACGGTTGAAGCAGATGGAAAAACGGAATGAAATCATTAAACGGTTGTCATGACGCATCAAACGTTATCCGTTTTTGTCATGAATGCTTCTCATTAGCCTTTAGCGCGGTCAGCAAGCCGACTTTATAGACGTCGTCTTCACAGCAGCCGCGCGAAAGCAAATTCACCGGGCGGTTCAATCCTTGAAGGAGCGGCCCGACGGCTTGAAACTTGCCCAATCGTTCGGCGATTTTGCAGCTGATGTTCCCCGCGTCCAAATTGGGGAAAATGAAGATGTTGGCATCGCCTTTTATGGCGGACCGCGGCGCTTTTCTTTCCGCGAGCTCCGGGATGTACGCGGCGTCGAACTGCATTTCCCCATCGACCAACAATGATGGCGCTTTCTTTTTTACCAAATGAAACGCTTCGATCACTTTTTCCGTTTCCGGTGCATGTGCGGAACCTTTCGTCGAAAAACTCAGCAAGGCCACTTTCGGGTCCATGTCGAGCAGTTTCGCCGTCTCAACCGTTTGCAGGGCGATTTCCGCCAAATCTTCGCTCGAAGGCGAGATGTTGACGGCACAATCGGCGAAAACGTATTGTTCCTCGCCACGGACCATCAAATAGGCGCCGGAAACTTTTTGTACCCCTTCTTTCGTTTTTACAATTTCCAAAAGTGGTCGAAGCGCTTTCGAAGTCGTGTGGATGGCACCGCTTACCATGCCGTCCGCATAACCCAAATGGACGAGCAACGTGGCAAAATAGTTGCTTTCCTTCACTTTTTCTTTAGCCGTTTCTAAGTCGTCCGCTTTATGACGGCGCCGCTCGATGTATGCGTTAATGAGACGGTCGTACTCTTGAAAACGATCCGGGTCGACCGTTTCGTATTCCGCCAAAACGATCCCTTTATCTTTTAAAACGCGCTCGACCTCGTTTTCGCTACCGATGAATACCGGAACGAGCAAATTTTCTTGCGCCAAGCGGTTTGCCGCAGACAAAATGCGTTCATCCGTAAATTCCGGAAAAATGATGCGTTTTTTATCCGCTTGTTTGAGCCGTTCTTTTATTTTCAAAAACAGATCTGTCATGTCGATTCCTCCAGTTTGTCCTATTATACAATGAAATTCACTTTCTTTCTCGTTACACGATTTTAGTTTGTCAAACAATATTAAAAATTGCCGAATAAATTTAAGATAAAACTGTGAACATATATATGTAGTTGAAATAACCATGTTATAGTAATAATTGAGAATAAAAAATGTTGGAGGGTTTCAGATGGCTGAACCAGTTAAAACGTTGGATGGTTGGTACAGTTTGCACGATTTCAGAACCATTGATTGGGCTTCTTGGAAACTTGCAAGTCCCGAAGAACGCAAAGAAGCGATTGAAGAGTTCACGGATATATATAATGAATGGGTTGAAGTGGAAGAAAAAAAAGAAGGCAGCCATGCTTTTTATACGATCATCGGCCAAAAAGCGGATTTCTTGTTTTGGCTTTTGCGTCCAACACCGGAAGAGTTGAATGAAATCGAAACGAAAATAAACAAGTCCAAACTCGGCGAATATTTAATCCCAGCGCATTCGTTCTTCTCTATCATCGAAATTTCCCGTTATCAACCGGAAAAGCCAGGAGTCAATTTGGCGGAAATTCCAGAGGTGAAAGAGCGCCTCTATCCGACGCTGCCGAAGTGGAACCACATCTGTTTCTATCCGATGAATCGCCGAAGAAGCGGAAATGAAAACTGGTTTACGTTGGATAAACAAATCCGCGCGACATTATTGCGCCAGCACGGACAAACAGGTGCGAAATACGCCGGCAAAGTGAAGCAATTCGTCACCGGTTCCATCGGTTTGGACGATTGGGAGTGGGGCGTGACATTATTTGCGCATGAAATGTTGGAATTCAAAAACATCGTCTATGAAATGCGTTTTGACGAAGTCAGCTCCCGCTACGGCGAATTCGGCGAGTTTTTCGTCGGCAACAAAATGGAAATTGACAAATTGGCCGACTACTTAAAAGTTTAAGCTTAACCGGTTCAAAAAAACAAGTGACTTCCCTTTTTACATATCCGATGAGGAAGTCGCTTGTTTTTCTTTTTTCATCAAACATCACCATTTGTCATACAATTAATAGAAATGAACGGTATTATCAAGAAGGATGGTTCAAGAAATGTTCGTACATCGAAACCGGCTCGTGTTGGTGAGCCGGGCGGCTTTGGCGGCCGCTTGCCTCTTTTTGCTTCTTGCGCTCATTGCCTATAAACCTTTCTTCATTTACGCGGGCATGGCGTCCATCGCAGCGAGCCTCATTGCCGATGCGATTTTGCACCATCTTCTTTTCCGCAAAGAAGACGCCTTGTTTCAATTTGTCCGCGGATTCATCCTGCTCCTTCTTTTTCTCATCATGCTGTTCCGCCAATTATCAGACCGTGTCTAAATATTTGACGAGCGCAATGCCGAAGACGACCCAACCGATCAAAAACGTCACGCCGCCGATCGGCGTCAGCATCGCCAAGAAGCGGATGCCCATCGTCGAATAAAAGTAAAGCGTCCCTGAAAAGATCAACACACCGATGATGAATAGCCAACCTGACCAAAGGAAGCTGGTCAAATGGGATTTCGCATAAAAGAGCCCAGCCAAGATGATCGGCACCGTGTGGAACATCTGATATTTGACCGCCTTTTCCCACGTTGTCAACATCTTATCGCTGATGTTGCCGTCCAAAATATGTGCGCCAAACGCCCCCAACGCCACCGCCAAAAAACCGAATGCCGCCCCAATTACGACTAACAGTCTCATCGATGATCATTCCCCTTCTCAAAAATCTAGTATGGATGTTGCTCGTTGATTCAAATCGTCTTCATCGTACGAACTCGTTTGAACCGACGGTTTCGGGACGTGCGGTTCGTCCGTACGCACCGTCAAATCATTTCCATCATCTTCATCCAACAATAGCTCACAAAGCAGTTTCACTTTTTCGATGCTTCTTAAAAAAGCCCCTTCATTTCCGAGGTTCATTTTCGCTTCGGCGATTTCCTTTTCCATCCGCTTGATGAGCGTCTCTTTTGAAACCAAACCGGATCACCTCCGAGCGCGATCGGCTTACCGTAAACCAATCTTTTTCCTCAATTGATTTGTTCTTCTTCCCAAACTTGCTGCAGCACTTGACGAAACGCGTCGACCGGTTGCGCCCCAGAGATGGCATATTTGTAGTTGAAGACGAAAAACGGCACGCCTTGAACGCCGATTTCACGGGCGAGGCGAAAATCCTCTTCCATTTTATCACGATATTCGTTGCTCAAGAAAATGTCGCGCACTCTATCGCCTTCCAATCCGACTTCTTCAGCCAAACGGACGACGGCGTCGACATCGCTCAACAACTCGCCATCGGCAAAGTGGGCCTGATAAAACCGTTTGAAATATTTATAACCTTTCCCTTCTTCTTTGGCATATTGGAAAACGCGGTGCGCAGCGAGCGTGCTGCACAATTTCGCGGCGGCAAAATCGATCGCCAAGCCGGCGCTTTTCGCCATTTGTTCCACTTGCGACAGCATCGCGTTCGTCTGGGCAAGCTGCATCCGCTTCAACGAACTTAACGTTTCCGCGTAGCTTTTTTTCGGGTCATATTGCGCTTCCGGCATAAGCAGAAAGCTCATGTATTCAATTTCGACATCATCCTTGTGCTCGAATGTTTCCAATGCCTGATCGAGATGCGACTGGCCAATCATGCAAAACGGACAGACAAAGTCGGCCCAAATCGTTATTTTCATCATTTACCCTCTTTCACTTGGACGGCTGGACCACAAATGCCGGTGGCGGCATCACAGACAAAACGTTGTGATGGATCCAACTCGATCGTTTTTAACTTTTTCCAATCGGCGAGTTTCGGTTTTTCTTCGTGTTGAGCAAGATGCTTCTTGTCCTGTTCGGTCGTCTGTTTTGACAAACGGTAAACCTCCTAGATTGTTTTCTTATTTTCATTATGACAAAAATAAGTTTTATCTACAAACAAATCGTAGATAAAACTTATTTTCCATCTTTCCATTCAATTGTTCATTTTAGAATGAGTCCTTCTTATTTGACATCTTTAGATCGGAGCTTTGCGCCTGCGATTCCCGGCTCCGTCATTTCCATCGGATCCAAAATTTGATCGACGGCGACTTCGGATAAAATATTGTCGCGCAAAATGATTTCACGTACCGTTTTGCCCGTCTCCAACGCTTCTTTCGCCACGCGGGAAGCCACTTTGTAGCCGACATGCGGGTTCAATGCCGTGATGATGCCGATGCTGTTTTCAACGTAAGCGCGGCAACGTTCTTCATTCGCTTGGATGCCTTCAATGCAATCTTTGCGGAACGTTTCCAACACTTGCGTCATAATGTGGATGGATTGCTGCAAATTGTAAATGATGACCGGCGCCATGACGTTCAATTCAAATTGCCCCGCTTCGCTGGCCATGGAAATGGTCAAATCGTTTCCAGCCACTTGAAACGCGACTTGGTTGACGACCTCGCAAATGACCGGATTGATTTTGCCCGGCATGATTGAAGAACCCGGCTGTTTGGCCGGAAGCGTAATTTCCGCAAGCCCCGCGCGCGGTCCGGATGCCATCAAACGCAAGTCGTTGGCGATTTTTGAAATGTTCAACATGCAAATTTTAAGCGCGCTTGACGTTTCGGTGTAAGCGTCCGTGTTTTGCGTCGCATCGACTAAGTTTTCCGCGTTCGTCAACGGCAATCCGGTGATTTGCTTTAACGTCTTGACCGCAAGCTCGATATAATTCGGATCGGCGTTCAAACCCGTACCGACCGCCGTTGCCCCTAAATTGATCTCCGTGAGCGAACCACGCAGCCGTTTGATGCGTTCGATATCACGCAACAGGACCGATTCGTATGCCTTGAATTCTTGTCCGAGACGGATCGGCACTGCATCTTGCAAATGCGTACGGCCCATTTTAATGACGTTGTCGAATTCTTTCGCCTTTTCATGAAACGCGTTCGCCAATTTTTCAAGTGTATTGACAAGCCGATCGATCGAACGGAGCAACGCGACGCGCACCGCAGTCGGCACCGCATCGTTCGTCGACTGTGCCATGTTGACATGGATGTTCGGGTGGATGACGTCATAATTTCCTTTTTCCTCTCCGAGGATTTCAAGTGCCCGGTTGGCGATCACTTCATTGGCGTTCATATTGATCGACGTGCCCGCTCCGCCTTGGATCGGGTCGACGATGAATTGCTCATGCCATTTTCCTTCGATGATTTCATCGGACGCTTTAACGATCGCCTCGCCGATTTTGCGGTCGAGCGCACCGATTTCCATATTGGCAATCGCGGCGGCTTTCTTCACCTGTGCAAGCGCCACGATTAAATTTGCATCAATTTTGTACCCGGTAATATTGAAGTTTTCTTTCGCTCTTACCGATTGGATGCCGTAATACGCATCTTTCGGCACTTCTTTTTTGCCGAGCAAGTCTTCTTCCACTCGCGTAAGGTTCGCTTCTTCCATCGTAAAAAACGCCTCCTAATTGATAAATTGCTTTTTGCCGTTTATTTCTTATAGAATGATACGATTCAACGCTTTAACATGCTAAACCGAATATATCAACGATTATATTTTTATCCAATTTACTTGTCAACGATTTTTTTTGACATTTTTGTTAAATTTGCCACTTCATTTACTTTATTATATTCAAATATGGCGACATATTACGCTCGGTTTCGCTTGATCGGGACATACTATTTTCAACTTATGCTCTTTTCCTTTTTCGGACTCGATGAAAACCAGCCGATCAAGGCGATCAAAACCAAACCGAGATAGAACGTCAACTTCCATGCCGTCGATGATACGAAACCTTCCGGAATCAAGTTGATTTCCTCATGACTCAAGACGAGTAGCGACAATTTCACCCCGACCCAGCCGACGATCACAAACGCCGCCAGTTCCAGCCCTGGACGAAGTGCGAGGATTTTGACGAACACGTTCGCCGCAAAACGCATCAAAATGACGCCGAGCATGCCGCCGATGAAGACGACGAGGAACTGTGCTCCGTCAAGACTTCCGACCGTAAACAATCCTGTCGGCGGAAGCGCCACTGCCAGCGCGACGGCCGCCAAAATCGAGTCGACCGCAAACGCCAAATCGGCAATTTCGACTTTGAATACGGTCATCCAAAATCCGGATGCTTTCATTTCTTTCTTTTTCTCCGTTTTTAACGGCTTGAAATGTTGCCAAATGTGGCGGATCGAAATGAAGAGCAAATAGATCGCCCCGATTGCTTGAATTTGCCAAAAATCGACGAGAAGCGAAATGACAAACAAGGAGGCGAAACGCAGCACGAAGGCCCCCAACAAGCCGTAAAACAACGCCTTCCGCTGCTCTTCCGGCTTCAAATGCTTCACCATGATTGCAAGCACGAGCGCGTTGTCCGCGGCAAGCAACCCTTCCAAACCGACCAAAATGACCAGCACCCATAAATATTCGAGAAACAATTCTACCGTCATGTTCCAATTCTCCTTATCTCGTTGGTTTCGTCTTCCGCAATCGTTTTGCAACATCCTCTTTTTCGCAAATGAGGCAAACTTTCTACCGAATTTTATCTAAATAAAAAACCTTCACCTTATTATGCTTAAATGGAGAATCGTCTAAACAACGCACCATTGAGCATAATAAGGTAAAGGTCTTGCCAACAACTTTCGTTGCCAGTCATGCCGGGGACGAATCGTCCCGTAATGACGACATCGACTGTAAAGCTACTCCCCTATACCTCATTTATATTCTTTAATTTGACATTTGCATATGCTTTTCTTCGATGATCATTTCACGCAATGTGTGTTTAAGCATGTCCAATCTTGCTTCGGCTTCACTTTCCGTCCTGCCGTAAGCGCCGTAATACCATTTGATTTTAGGCTCGGTGCCGGACGGGCGCAGACAAACCCAACAATTGTTTTCCAATATATATTTTACTACATTTTCCTTCGGCAAGTACAATGTTTCTACATTTTTCGGATCATTGACATCGATTTTTTCGCCCTTTAAATAGTCCTCTTTGTAAAGCGCGCGCAAATCGCCGAACGTTTTGATCGTGCTCTTGCGGAACCGTTCCATGAGCGAGTTGATTTTTTTCTGGCCGGCGGCTCCTTCGAGCGTCAAGCTTTCGACCGCTTCTTTGTACCAGCCGTGCCGTTCGTACAGCTCATCAAGTTTATCGAGCAGCGTCTTTCCTTCTTGTTTGCACTTTTCCGCGATTTCACAAGCGATGAGTGCTGCTTGGATGCCGTCTTTGTCACGGACGGAAGCGCTCAGCAAATAGCCGTAGCTTTCTTCATAGCCGAACACGAACGTTTCGCCGGTCGTTTCAAACTCATTGATTTTTTGGGCGATATATTTGAAACCCGTCAACGTATCGATCGTTTTTACACCGTATGATGATGCGATTGCGCGGCCCAATTCGGAAGTTACAATCGTCTTGATCATCCGCGCCATCGGATAGAATTTTTCATCCATATGTTCTAACGTATAATCGAGCAACAGTGCCCCCAATTGGTTGCCCGTCAACAATTCGTAGCCGCCCAGGGCATTTTTCACCGCGACACCGAGACGGTCCGCATCCGGGTCGGTGGCAAGCAAAATGTCTGCGTCGACTTGTTCGCCCAATTCGATCGCCAGCGCAAACGCTTCTTTTTCTTCCGGATTAGGTGTCTGGACGGTTTTAAAATCGGGATCTGGCACCGCCTGTTCTTCCACGATATGGACATGTTTGAACCCTAATTGTTTCAAACCATTTTCGACGAGCTTCGTCGCCGTTCCGTGCAACGGCGTATAGACGATGCGGAGCGACTTTGGATCCAATTTTTCATCGTCGGACCATTTGGAAAGCTGGGAGATTTGCTCCAAATAGCCAAAAGCGATATCGTCGTATAATGTGTTCAACAAATTTTGTTCGCGAAGCAAACTTTCACTTTTTGTTTCGACGGCCAGTTCGTCTTCCACCTCATCGATCAGACGGATCATTTCATCCGCCTCGGCCAACGTGATTTGGCTCCCTTTTTCGTTGTAAACTTTCATCCCGTTGTATTCAGGCGGGTTGTGGCTTGCCGTAATCATGATCCCCGCCGCCGCACCGAGGTGTCGGACCGTAAATGACAACAATGGTGTCGGTTGGATCGATTCGAAAAGATGTGTTTTGATGCCGTTGGCACCGAGCACTTTGGCCGCCTCCAAAGCGAAACGCTTTGATTGATGCCGCGAATCGTACGCGATGACGACCCCGCGGTCGTCGTAATTGGCCACATGTCTTTTCAAATATTCCGCCAACCCTTTTACCGCCCGCCTTACCGTGTAAATGTTCATCCGGTTCGGACCCGGTCCGAGTTTACCGCGAATGCCTCCTGTGCCAAAAGATAATCGACCGCTGAAGGCGTCTTCCAATTCAGTTTCATCTTCTTCCATGTCGTTCAATTGTTGGCGCAGTTCCTCGTCCAATTCGGCAAATTGCTTCCAACGTTCCAATTCTTTAAGCACGATGTTCCCTCCTAGAAGAAATGGCAAAACCGTTTATCGTTATTGCCATGATAGCATACTTGACTCAATTGTTCTACTTCATTAATCCGGATTGGAAAAACAACTGGAACCACCAGGCAACCGCATCAGGCTAAAAAAGTGGTTTTATTGCATCATCAGGCACTTTCTCATACAATGGAATGAGGAGTTGATAAAAATGGAGCGAAAACAGTTGGAAGCGAAATTGGCCGAATTGAAATCTGACTACGTACGGCTCCAAAGCGATTTGGAGAAAGTGATATTCGTACGCGGCCGTGAACAAGAAACCGAAAAAGAACTCGTTCGGCTTGAAAAAGAAATCGCCGAAGTCAACCGGATGCTCGATGAATTGGATAAAAAATGACGATAAAAAACGGACAAACAGGTTTCAACTGTTCGTCCGTTTTTTTTTGCTTCCAAAGGAGGTCATTTAACGTCTGAATGGTTCCGCCCACGATCCGTTGATGAAAATCGGCTCCACCGTGCCATCGGCCAACACGCCATCGATGTTCATTTCGCTTGAGCCGATCATGAAATCTTCATGGACGATGCTGTCGTTCAGGCCGTGTTCGTCCAATTGTTCGATCGTCATTTCTTGGCCGCCTTCAAGGCTTGTCGGATACGCTTTGCCGAGCGCCAAGTGGCATGACGCATTTTCATCGAACAACGTATTGTAAAAGATGATCCCCGATTGTGAAATCGGCGATTCATCCGGAACGAGCGCGATTTCGCCCAAGTAACGCGCCCCTTCATCCGACTCCAACAAATGTTTCAACACTTCTTCGCCTTTTTCCGCTTTGAAGTCGACGACTTTTCCGTCTTTGAACGTCAATGTGAATCCATCGATGATATTGCCGCCGTAATGGAGCGGTTTTGTGCTTGAGACGGTGCCGTTCACTTCATATTTGTGCGGCGCGGTGAACACTTCTTCGGTCGGCATATTCGCATTGAAGATGATGCCTTTTTTCGATTCGGACGCTCCGCCATGCCAAATGTGCCCATCCGGCAAACCGACTTCCAAATGCGTGCCCGGCGCTTTCAAAATCAATTTCTTGTATTTCTTCTCGTTCAAACGGTCACGCACATTTTGCAGCATTGCGTTATGTTCGTCCCAAGCTTTGAGCGGGTCTTCTCTGTCGATGCGGACGGTTTTGATGATCGCATTCCACAATGCTTCCACCGCTTCTTCGGCGGGAAGGTCCGGGAACACTTTCTTCGCCCATGCAACCGTCGGAATGGAAACGACCGTCCATGGCACTTCATCGTTCATGACATAACTGCGGAATGCGGCGAGCTTTTCTCCGGATGATTTTTGCGCCATCGCCACACGGCTCGGGTCGACGTCTTTCAGCAAATCCGGATCGGTTGCATAAATCGAAATGAAAGCCGCACCTTCCTCTGCAAACGACTCCCTTTTTGCCGCTTCCCAATCCGGGTAATTTTTCAACACTTCTTCAGAGGCGTATGTATATTTAAGCAACGACAGTTCATCATCCGCCCACTCGACATGGACGTTTTTCGCGCCCAATTCGTAAGCGCGGCGAACGAGCAAACGCGCAAAGTCCGCCCCTTCAATCGGTGCGGTGATGAAGACCGGCTGGCCTTCTTGCACGTTGACGCCTTTTCGCAAGATGAGTTCAGCGTACTTTTCCAATGTTTGTTTTGAAACCATGACATTTCCCCTTTTCATCTAAACTTTATAAAATTGGCGACAATAAACGAGAAATCGATTCTTTGAAGCGGATGACGATGGAACGTTTTTGGTACAAGCTTTTTGTCATCTGCGTCGACAATTTGATGTCGTCTTCGAATATTTTCACCAACCTTAATGCGAACTTCGGGTCGTAAATGAAGGCATTCACTTCGAAATTGAGACGGAAACTGCGCACATCGATGTTCGCCGTCCCAACGGAGGAAAGCTTCCCATCGACAACGATCGTTTTCGCATGCAAAAAGCCGTTTTGATATAAGTACACTTCTGCACCTTCATTGAGCAGTTCGCCGACATGCGAAAGCGTCGCCCAGTAGACGAACGGATGGTCCGGTTTGTTCGGGATCATGATTTTGATTTTCACGCCCGACAGCGCCGCAATCCTGAGAGCGTCCATCAAACTGTCGTCCGGAATGAAGTACGGCGTCTGGATGTACACATATTCTTTTGCGCTCAAAATCATTTTGATGTAACCGTATTTGATTTGTTCCCATTGGTGGTCCGGGCCGCTTGAGACGATTTGCATGCCGATGTCGCCGTAGTCGCCGCCGACGAAATACCTTTCGTTATATTTCACTTTTCTGGGCGACGCCTGGTTCCAATCGAGGATGAAACGCATTTGCATCATTTTGACCGCATCCCCCATCACGCGCAAATGGGTGTCGCGCCAATAACCGAATTTTTCTGATCTTCCCAAATACTCATCCCCGATGTTGAAACCGCCGATATAACCGATTTTTCCGTCGATGATCGCCAATTTCCTATGGTTGCGGAAATTGATGCGCAAACTTATTTTGGGAAAACGGGATGGAAAAAATTGAGCGACTTGCACGCCGGCCGCTTCCAGTCTGCGGATGAATTGTTTGCTTAACAGACGTGACCCAAAATCGTCAAACAGGAAACGGACTTCGACGCCTTCGCGCGCTTTTTTGATCAAGACGTCCGCGATCCTTTTTCCGAGCTGGTCGTGCCGGACGATGTAGTACAGCAAATGGATATGATCTTTCGCTTGTTCCATGTCCCTGATGAGCGCGGAAAATTTATCTTCGCCATCGATGAACAAGTCGACCTCGTTGTTTTGCGAGTAAATCGCGCCGCTGTTTTTCAAATGCAGGTAAAACAATTCTTTGTAAGGGTTCAATTCTTCAAGTTTATATTTCAGTTCGTTCCGTTTCAGTATTTCAAGTTGTTCATTCACTTCTTTTTCAATGCCGAGCTTGCTCACTTTATCCAATTTAAAGATTTTTTTGCCCGTCAAACTTCTGCCGACGATCCAATAAAGGATGAATCCGAGCACCGGGATGAAAAACAAAACCATTAACCAAGCCCAAGTGGAGCTAGCATTTTTTCTTTCGAGGAAAATGATCGTAAATGCCAACGCGATGTTTGCCACCATGACGGAGCCCAATAGGATCGAAAGAATGGACATTAAACTATCTACTCCTTTTTGGCAAACGAACCGATGGAGGAGCCGGGAATCGTTTGCCCGCACGTATCGACTTGGATAATAGGTTCCTTACATATTATCACAATTTTTAAGAAAAAATGCTAGCTATTACCGTTTGCGCTTCACTGGTTTACAATTTGTTCAATGCCGCCTCCAAGTCGCTCCAAATGTCGCGCACGTCTTCCAAACCGACGGAAAGCCGGATCAATGTGTCGGAGATGCCCATCTTCCTGCGTTCTTCTTCCGGGATGACGACGTGCGTCATCGTAGCCGGATGTTCGATCAATGTCTCCGTATCGCCGAGGCTCACCGCCACATTGATGAACGAAATGTTGTTCAACAACTTTTGCGCCGTTTTTTTGTCGCCTTTCAATTCAAAAGCGATCACACCGCCGCCGCGGGCCATTTGTTTTTCAAATATGCCGCTTTGATCGAGCGTCGGGTAGTAGACGTTTTCCACTTGCGGATGCTTAAGCAGCCGTTCTACGATATATTCCGCGTTGTCGCTGTGGCGGTCCATCCGCACCGGCAATGTTTTTAAACCGCGCAACATGAGCCATGCATCAAACGGGGAGATGACTGAACCAATATCTTTGAGCGTCGTCGCTCTGATTTCATCAATCCATTCCTTTTTACCGACGGCAAGGCCTGCGATCACATCGCCATGCCCGTTGATATATTTTGTTGCACTATGGACGACAATATCACAACCGTGCTCAATCGGCCGTTGGATATACGGGGATGAAAACGTATTGTCGACAACGACGGGGATATCGTGCTCTTTTGCCACACGGGAGACGAGTTCAAGATCGATCAACTTCATCGTCGGGTTGATCGGCGTCTCGATATAAATGACGGAAGTCTCGGGCTTGATATGAGAACGGATTTCTGCTTCCGATTCGAAATCACTTAATGAAAAAGAAATGTTGTACTTTTCTTGAAACATTTTCAGCAGGCTGAATGAGGAACCGTACAACCCTTTTGAAGCGAGGATATGGTCGTTCGCTTTCGTAAGCGCGATGAGAACCGCCGAAATGGCGCCCATTCCGGAACTGAAGGCGATGCCGCTTTCCGCGCTTTCCAACTCGGCGATCCGTTCTTCCAACACGTTGATGGTCGGGTTTCCGATGCGGGTGTATATGAAGCCGTCTTCTTCACCGAGAAAGCTTTTTTCACCGTGCTCCGCCGACTTGAAACGAAAAGATGCCGTTTGAAACAAGGGAACCGAAACGCTTCCTTTCATTTCGTTCGGATCATAGCCGCCATGGATTGCTTTCGTCGCAAAATGTTTCTTTTCCATCACTTTACTCCTTTTCCATACATATTTACTTTCATTATAAACGAATGCGATGGCGTTTTACAGGCGAACTTTGGAGCACGCCCGCAAGCAGGTTCATGCCAATCGGTTTTATTGTTTCAATTCCGAAAACATAGTATTGCAATTTATGAATATTTCCTTTTAAATAGTTAACAAAAGCATTTTATATCGAGTGGTTTTGTCAAAATTTGGCAGCGGGGTACGATAAATGGACAAAAACATGAAAAAAGGTGTATTATACGGAATCATCTCTTACGTCGTTTGGGGTTTGTTGCCGATTTTTTGGAAAGCGTTGGAATCGGTGAGGGCCGATGTCGTTTTCAGCCATCGCATCATCTGGTCGTTCTTTTTTTTATCTTTGTACATATTGTTGACGAAAAACGTGCAACCGTTTATCAATGAATTCAAACAAATTTTTACAAACAAAAAATTGACGTTTGCGATGATTGCCGCTTCTTTGTTCATCGGTTCAAATTGGCTCGTGTTCATCTGGGCGGTGCAAAACGGCTACGTCGTACAAGCAAGTTTAGGCTATTACATCAACCCGTTGATGAGCATCTTGCTCGGCGTCATCATTTTAAAAGAACCGATTTCCCACTTGCAGAAGCTTGCCGTGTTATTGGCGACGGTCGGCGTCGTTTATTTGACGGTAAGTTACAACGTTTTTCCGTGGATCGCCTTATATTTGGCGGGATCGTTCGCCATTTACGGCTTGTTGAAAAAGCTGGCCAATCTCAACGCTACATACAGTTTATTGATTGAATCGCTCATATTGTTTCCGCTTGCAATCGTTTATTTGACGTTTCAAACAGGCATTTCGTTCGGCTTCGGAAGCGACTTGGGGATAAATGCGTTGTTGATGGCGACCGGGATCGCATCGATCGTTCCGCTTCTTTTGTTCGGGATGGGAGTTTTATATATCCCGTTATCGTTGGTCGGCATTTTGCAATACATAACCCCGACGTTAATGTTGTTGCTCGGCGTGCTCTTGTACGGAGAACCGTTTACGACAAGCCACCTGATCACGTTCATATTCATTTGGTTGTCGGTCATTTTATACGTGACTTCGATGTACTACGGCCGCAATCGCCGGCGGGCGTAGTCTTTTTTTCGACATTCGCATGGGGCACTAAATTCAAACTATTTTTATATAAATAGTTGACATTAAAATTTAACGTTGTATAATAGTAAACAATCAAATACATCAACATCTCTTATCAAGAGCGACGGAGGGACTAGGCCCAATGAAGTCCAGCAACCTGAAGGCGCAGCCGCGCTTTTTAAGGTGCCAAATCCTACAGACAGTTTTGTCTGAAAGATAAGAGGAGGAATATATGTCGAATATAAGGCCCTCTTCTATCTTTTTAGAAGAGGGTTTTTATCATCGCAAAACCATCCCAGCGCTAACTTCAACATATCACTTTCCTCCTCAAACCAAGCATTTTAAATCAGAATTTTCTAAATTTTTAGGGAGGAATCATTACATGGCGAATTTTCAATTTCAAAAAGACGACACGATTGCAGTCCACGGAGGGCAGCAACCAGACCCGGTGACCGGCTCACGAGCTGTGCCGATCCACCAGACGACATCGTTCGTGTTCAAAAGCACGGATCACGCCTATAACTTATTCTCTTTGGCGGAATCAGGGAACATTTACACACGTATCATGAACCCGACGACCGACGCATTCGAACAGCGCGTCGCACAGCTTGAAGACGGTTCAGCGGCAGTTGCCGTATCTTCAGGAATGGCTGCCATCACGTATGCCATCTTAAACGTCGCTAGCGCTGGAGACGAAATCGTTTCCGACAGCAATTTGTACGGCGGAACGTACAATTTGTTCCTTCATACGTTGCCACGATTCGGCATCAATGTGAAAATCGTCGACTTGACAGATCCGGAAGCTTTGCGCGATGCCATCACGGATAAAACGAAAGCGGTATTCGGAGAAACGATCACAAACCCTAGCTTGAACGTGTTCGATATCGAAAAAGCCGCCGAAATCGCCCATGAACACGGCATTCCACTCATCATCGACAATACGTTCGGCGCTTATTTCGCAAAACCGTTGAAACACGGCGCGG
>JAAYTF010000150.1 GCA_012518125.1 Bacilli bacterium
AGCTATCCGATTAACACGTTGGCTCATTTAATTCGTTACGACAGCGTGCACGGAAAATTTCCCGAAGAAGTGAAAGAATTAGAAGACGGTTTTGAAATAAACGGAAAAAAAGTGTTAAAAGTCGAAAACCGCAATCCGGAAGAGCTCCCTTGGAAAGAATTGGATATTGACGTCGTCATCGAAGCGACAGGTAAATTCAATTCAAAAGAAGGCGCAAGCAAACATTTGAAAGCTGGGGCGAAAAAAGTCGTCTTGACCGCACCAGGCAAAAATGTCGACAATACGATTGTCGTCGGAGTAAACGACGATACGCTCGATATTACCCAACAAGATATCATTTCAAACGCTTCTTGTACGACAAACTGCTTGGCACCGGTCGTCAAAGTGCTCGATGACGCATTCGGCATCGAAAACGGCTTGATGACCACGGTGCACGCTTATACAACGGACCAAATGAATTTAGATAACCCTCATAAAAAAGACTTGCGACGCGCCCGTGCATGCGGCTTGTCGATCGTGCCGACATCAACAGGTGCGGCAAAAGCGTTAGGCCTCGTCTTGCCACATTTGCAAGGAAAATTGCACGGAATGGCATTGCGTGTCCCGACTCCGAACGTTTCGTTAGTTGATTTAGTCGTCGATCTAAAACGCGATGTGACCGTTGAAGAAGTGAACCAGGCATTTAAAGATGCGGCGGCAGGTTCATTGAAAGGAATCATCGAATATTCAAAAGAGCCGCTCGTATCGATCGACTTTACGACGAATGATGCTTCAGCGATTTTTGATTCGTTGTCAACGATCGTGCTTGAAGACCGCAAAGTGAAAGTGCTCGCTTGGTACGACAACGAGTGGGGCTATTCGGCAAGAGTGCTTGACTTGGTGAAATTGGTCGGCAAGCAATTGTCGGAGCAAAAGGCTGCCGTCAACGTATAAAGTGGAAATTTTACATGAAAAAGTTGTCTATGTGAAAAATAGACAACTTTTTTTCTTTTTTGGCCCACGTTTGAAAATTCATGTTCCATTCCATGGCAAAATCGGTGCGGCGCCTCGAGAAATGACGAGTTGACATCTCGGGCGAATGTGTTATCTTATTAAAAAACGAAGCAGGAAAGAAAAGGGGTAAAAGGATGAAAACCATTTTTATGACGGGGTTTCCTGGATTTTTGGCTGAACAATTGACAAAACAATTGCTGCACGATGCCGGCGATGAAATCAATCATTTTTATTTTCTCGTTTTGCCAAAAGAAAAGGGGCGTGCCGAGCAATCGTTAAAAAAATTATTTAACCAACACCATTTGAAACGTGAACGAGCGACAATCATTTTTGGGGACATCACGAAAAACGATTTGGCGATCGATGAGACAACGCTCGCCAAATTGATGGATGAGGTGACGCACGTTTTCCATCTTGCGGCGATTTATGATTTAGCCGTCCCGGAAGATGTCGCGGAGCTTGTCAATGTCAAAGGGACGGATCACGTCAATCAGTTTGTCAAACGATTGAACCGTCTTAAACGGTATGTATATTTCAGCACGGCGTACGTTTCAGGGAAGCGGGAAGGGATCATTTATGAACACGAGTTGGATGAAGGGCAATCATTCCGCAACCATTATGAACGGACGAAATTTGATGCGGAAATACTCGTGCAACAAATGAAAGCAGACGTCCCGACGACGATTATCCGTCCCGGTATTGTCATCGGGAATTCCGTCACGGGAGAAACCATTAAATTTGACGGTTTGTATTTCCTCTTAAATTTTTACGATCGTTTGCGGTATTTGCCGTTCATCCCATATTTGAAGGATGGCGACGCTTATCCGCAAGGAAACTTCGTGCCGAGCGATTATGTCATCAAAGGAACGGCATATTTGTCGCTACATCCGGTCGGGGAAGGGAAAACGTATCATTTGACCGATCCGGAACCTTATGATATGGGTGAGATTCAAGAGATGGTGATGAAAGAGTTTTTGGGCAGAAGACCGAAGGGCACCGTCCCGATTACCCTCGCCAAATTGCCGTTAAAATGCCATAAAATCCGTAACTGGCTCCGCGTCGAGGAAGAAGCGATGGATTATTTCACGTATCATTCGGTTTACGATGCGTCTCAAGCGAAGGCTGATTTGGAAGGGTCAGGAATTTCTTGCCCGGATCTGAAAGAAACGTTGGTGCCAGTCGTCCGCTTTTATCGCAAGTATAAAGATGATTCGACAAAACATTTGCCAATTTTCTTAAAAAATATGGCGCATTGAGTTCGTTTATGTTCACGAAGGCCCGTACCGTTGACTCGAATAAAAAAGCCGAAACCGAAGCAATTCTCTTGCAATAACCGGTTGTCTATTGCGAAAAATAGACAACTTTTTTTCATTTCATATGAAACGTGTTAAAATATTGTTATGGAATTTGCGACGGCAACGGATAAGATGGAGTTGAACGAATCATGAAATGCCCTAAATGTTACCATAAACATTCGCGCGTTTTAGATTCTCGTCCGCACGAAGACGGCGACGAAATTCGCCGCAGGAGGGAATGTGAACGTTGCGGTTTTCGGTTCCGAACATATGAACGGAAAGAGGAAGCGCCTTTAATCATAAAGAAACGAGACGGAACGCGCCAAGAATTCAACCGTGAAAAAATCATCCGCGGCTTGATGCGTGCATGCGAAAAACGCCCTGTCCCAATCGAGACGATCGAAGAGATCGCCCACGATATCGAACAAGAAATTCGCCAATCGGAAAAACCGGAAATCGAAAGCCAAGAAATCGGGGAAATGATTTTGGAGCGGCTATCAGAAATCGATGAAGTTGCATACGTGCGCTTTGCTTCCGTCTATCGTCAATTCGACAGCATCAACGCCTTTTTGGAAGAACTCACCGAATTGATGCAAACGAAAAAAGACATAAACTCAAAGTAGGAGGTAGGACGTGACCTATTTCGGCAAAATTTTAGCGATCGATGGTTTCCGCGTCATGTTATGTTCGAGTCTTCCTCAAAATTATGCGGCATCGCTTTATCATCTGTATCAACCGTTGCTCGGAATCGAAGCGATCAACTTGTACGAAACATTGGTCAAAGAAGCCGACCTGATGGAAGATTTGGCGATTGAAAAACAAACGCATCATACGTTGATGAGCCAATTGAATTTACCGTTGAACAAAATTTATGAAGCGCGTCTGAAACTTGAAGCGGTCGGTTTATTGCGCACATACGAAATGGAATCGGATTCGAGCAAGTTGTTCACCTATGAAATCATTCCTCCTTTTGCTCCGGAGCAATTTTTTCAAGATGTGATGTTGTCGGAATTGCTGTTGCGCCAGATTGGCGAGCGGCGTTTTTCACAATTGAAAAATCATCACGTAAAAGGCATGGATGTCGAAAAAGGAAGCGAAATTACGAAACCGTTTCACGAAGTGTTTGAAACGTATGAACCGAAACAAACCGCAACCGCCCAAACGACGGAAACGATTCAGCGTGAGCCGGAAATGCGGCTCAATCCGGTCGATTTTAAAACGCTTCGCGAAGCGTTGAAGCAACGCAACTTGCCGGTGGCAAAAATATTAACCGAAACGAATGAACGGATCATCACCCAGCTGGCCAATTTATACGACTTGGAAACGTATGAAATTGAAAATGCCTTGTTGTGGGCGCTCACCGAACAACATATGTTGGATGTCGATCAATTCCACGCTGCATGTTTGGATTATTTTAAAAATAAACAAAAAGGCAGCACTGTCAAATTGACGTTTAAACTTGACGATCGAAAGAAGAAGCAAACGACCGCTATGAAACACGAAGGTTCTAGATTGGAGCGGCTGATTGAACATTTTGAAACGATCACGCCAAGGCAATTGCTCGAAGATTTGTCCGAGGGGAATTACGCAGCGGAACAAGATTTGAAGATGATCGGCGACATCATGCTGAAACAAGGATTGCCTCTTTCTGTCATGAACGTGTTGATCCATTATGCGTTGCTCCAAACCGACAATAAATTGTCACGTCCTTACATCGAAAAAATTGCCAGCCATTGGTCGCGGGCGAAATTGAAAACGGCTCGTGAAGCGATTGAATTTGCGACAAAACAAATCAAAGCATCGAAACGACCGCATAAGCAATCGTATTCAAAAAAACAAGCGAAAAAGAACGAAGTCATCCCGGATTGGTTTTTTGAACGGAATATAGAGAAGAAAAACCAAGAACAAAAGGCACCTGCCAAAGACGAAAAACGGGCGGAAGAAGAACTGGAGGCCATCTTGAAAAAATATGAAAACAAATGAGTGAAATCAAAATATGTCGATAAAGGAATGGTCCAATGGAACACATTCAAACGTCTTTACAACGTTTCATAAAAGAAAATAAACGGTTCAAAGAACGTCTTCAGGCGATGAAAAGGGAAATTTTTGCAAATGAACGGATCATTCAGTTTTTGCATGAAAATCCCGACATCACCGACGCGACTGTTGAAAAGCGGTTAAACCGTTTGTACGAATATGTGACGCAATCGATTCAATGTGAAAAATGCGATCAATTCTCCAGCTGCAAAAACTTGTTGCCAGGCTATACGCCAAAATTGGAAAACGTAAACGGGGACATCCATTTGTCTTATGAAAAATGCCCTAATCGCCTGCGCTATGAACAAATTGTAAAAAAGCGGCGATTAATTAAAAGTTTGTATATGCCAAGGGAAATTTTTGAAGCGAAAATGGCGGATCTGTATATCGACGCAGGCCGAGCCGAAGCAATCAAAGAAATCGACCGCTTTTTGGAAGAAGCGAAAAACGGCCTGCCAGAGCGCGGCCTTTATTTTTCCGGTCCGTTCGGTGTCGGAAAAACGTATTTCCTCGGTGCGATCGCCAATGAATTGCAACAATTGAACATTTCATCGACGATCATTTACATGCCGGAATTGGTTAGAGAGATTCATGCATCAATTGAAGATAATACGGTACAAGAAAAAATCGAGTTGTTCAAGACGACGGAAGTGTTGATGTTGGATGATATCGGTGCGGAAAATTTGTCCGCTTGGTTCCGCGACGAAGTGCTCGGTGCCATTTTGCAATATCGCATGATGGAAAAATTGCCTGTCTTTTTCACCTCGAATTACTCGATGGACCAATTGGAAGAAGTGTTGGCGACGACGACAAGAGGCGATGTCGAAAAAGTGAAAGCCGGAAGAATCATGGAACGAATCAGACAAGTGAGTAAAGAAGTCAAAGTCGGCGGCGAAAATCGCCGCAACCATTAATTTTTCATATAAAACATTTTTTTAAACCCTCGTCCATAAGATGTACTAATCATGTCAATGTATGGATGGGGGTCGATTTTTTTATATGAAAATATATTTCCGGTCGGAAGCCGAATGCGCATATTTTAAACATTTGCTCAGCCGCCACCAATTGTGTTATACAGAAACGAAACATAAAAGAAAAGGGTACGGACTGTTTATCGCGCATATTCCACCCGACGTTTTCACAAGTGGCATCGTCAACGTGTACCTCGTTTTCCGCTTAAACAACAACATTAAAGACATAGCCCGAAACGATTACTATTACACGAACGAGACGGAAGTGGAACGAATCACCGAATGGGCGTACTTTTTGCTGCAAGATAAAACGTTCATACAAGACATGTTTCACGAACCGACCTTGTACGGATATTTGTACGAACTTTTGTTCAACCAGTTCCGACAGATAAAAATAACGACGGAAATATATTATGATATGTTCATTTTGTTCCC
Organism: Bacilli bacterium; assembly: GCA_012518125.1. GTDB lineage: Bacteria > Bacillota > Bacilli > Bacillales > Amphibacillaceae > Pseudogracilibacillus. The sequence goes on from JAAYTF010000150.1 coordinate 5,732, forward strand.
TTTTAAACGATTTCATGAACAATTGGTCGACATCGTCGGATTTGCCATCGACGAGATGAAACGCGAGGAAGAATTCCAACATTATGTACATACGGTCCGCGAATATATCCGTTGCCAAAGGCCGAAACGGACGATGCTTCACGTTTTGCAGCGCAATCCGTTTCAGCTTTACGACCATGCGGGCAACAAAGTAAGCGCTAAAGAACTGAAAGATTTAGTGAAAAAGGAGCCGCTTTATTTGATCGGCTTGGATGAAACGGAAAAAAATCTCGCGCCGATCATCGCATTAATGCCAAAACGCATATTTATATACGGAGATGATGTCCACGAACCGAAAACCGTCATGCTGCTCAATATTTTTCAAGAGCGGGCGAAATTGCTTCCTGAACAGGCTTTTCCTTTTCGCAAATGTTAATTTTCCCGTACATATATTGCACTTTTACATACATTCTTTCATCCATTTCGACAGGCGCATTCCGTTCCCAAACTGGTTGGCGCCTCATTTTTGGATCATGTATCGACATCGATTCTCAAAACCTATTTCCTATAGCTCCATCCGTGTTTTAAAGTAAATTTCCTAAAAAAATGCCATTAGGGTATTCAATTTTAAGTCTAATGTCACTATAATATGGTATAAATACTATTTTTGGACTAAAAGGGAATGAAATTTAGGGGAGGCGCACCATTGAAAGAAAAGAAAAAATTTTTTAGGAAGCGAAAAGATGATCAAGAGAAAATCAGGAAGCAGGCGAGTCAGAAGGGAACGAGCAAAACGTTTCAATTCATCCGCAATATTCCGATCGGCGGAAAATACATGCTCGTGTTTTTCATCACCGTCATCTTATTCATCGCAGCTACCTTGCTTGTCTATTCACAATTGTCGATCGCGAAAAACGATGTGGAACACATCATCGAAGTGAGCGATTTGACGAAGTCGATCACCGAATTGGCGCTTTTAATCGAACAACAAGACACCGCCATCAATTCGTATATCATCGTCGACGATGAAAGGTATGTAAGCGAATACGACAATCTTCAAGCGAAAGTCGACGAAATTTTGAACCGTTTGGATGGAAGGTTCACCAAAGATCATCAATCTTATTTGGAAATTATCAAAAAGAATAATTCGGAAATATCCGAACTTTTTTTAAATAAAATCATCAATTCACAAGATGAAACGGAAATTGCGGTCACGCAAATCGAACTCAACAACAAGAAAAACCGCATCATCGTTTTGGTAAACACGATCAGCGAAGACCTTGTGAAAATGCAAAGTGAAGCGATCGTCAACGTTAACAAAAGCATGAACAACAGCATCCAGTCGCTCATATGGATCAATGCGCTCAGCATTGTAACCGGACTTATCATTTTATTATTCATCGGTTTATACATTTCACGTAATTTGAAACGGGTCGTCCATACGACCGATTTGATCGCAAGCGGAGATTTGACGGTTGAACCGTTGACTTACAAAGGAAAAGACGAAATTGGAATGTTGGCCGCATCGGTCAATTTGCTGCAGCACAATATTAAAAATATCGTGACGAAAGTATCGGAAGCAACAAAAGCGATATCCGAAAGCAGTGGGTTGCTCATGCAATCGTCGCAAGAAGTGAAAGAAGGAAGCGCGCAAATGGTGACGACGATGGATCAACTCGCATCAGGCGCGGAAAATCAAGCGAGCAGCGCATCCGATTTGGCGGGCAAGATGAATCAATTCGTCGAAAGCGTTCAGTCATCGGAGCAAACCGGCCGCCAAGTAGCGGAGAGATCGAAACAAGTGCTCGATTTGACGGACGAAGGTGTACATATGATGAATGAATCCGTACAGCAAATGGACAAAATCGACAAAATCGTATCCGAATCGGTTGAAAAAGTGCGTGGTCTTGATGAGAAATCGAATGAAATTTTCCATTTGGTCGAAGTCGTAAAAGACATCGCCGACCAAACGAATTTGTTGGCCCTGAATGCGGCGATCGAAGCCGCCAGAGCTGGCGAGCACGGTAGAGGTTTTGCCGTCGTTGCGGAAGAAGTGAGGAAATTGGCGGAAGAAGTGGCGAATTCCGTAACGGAAATTACCAACATCGTCCACTCGATTCGAAAAGAAACAGATGAAGTGGTGCAAACGTTGAACAGCGGATATGCTGAAGTGAAAACCGGGGCGGAACAAATCGTAAAAACCGGAAACAGCTTCAAGGAAATCGAGTCTTATATCAATTCCACCGTTACAAGCATTTCGAAAGTCGCCGACAACCTCGGCGAAATCGCGGAAAATAGCAAACAAATGAACGATTTGATATCCGATATCGCTGCCGTATCGGAAGAAGCGGCAGCCGGCGTCGAACAATCTTCAGCCGCAACGCAAGAGACATCGAGCGCCATGGATGAAATTTCCGATAAAGCGACAGAACTTGCCCGGCTAGCTGAGCAGTTGACGCATGAAGTCAGCGCTTTTAAAATATGATCAATAAATATGAACGCGAACATCCTCTCTAGTGAAAGGGAGGATGTTTTGTGTTTATGAAATGTAAATGTTTGATCATAATAACACAAATATACAATATTTTAGTTTAACATGCCCATTTTTTCTCGTCCGAGGACAATTTTCATAAAATCACAGATAGAACTTTCTGTCTATTCTCTTTTTAGTAATTTTTGACTATAATATTTTGTGAATGCGTTTCATTTTACATTTATTCTAATTTCTCGGGGGGAGATTTCGTTGAAACATAAAAGGAAATTTTCGTTGAAATTTAAGAAAATTAACAAAAAAGAAACACATTCCATGGATAAACAGGAAAAAAATAAAAAAGGATGGAAGCTTTTTTCTTTTATGCGTAACATTCCGATCAGCGGCAAATATTTGGCGGTATTCGTTTCCACGATCATCTTGTTCGGAATCGCCACTTTTTTGGTCTACATGCAGTTGACGAAGGCAAAAAATGACGTTGAAGAGATTATTGAAATCAGCCGCATCACGGAAATGATGACCGAACTAGCGTTAATCACTGAAAAACAAGATTCCGCGATCAACTCATACATCATCGTCGGCCATGCGAGTTACGTCGACCAATTTAAAGATTTGCAGCAACAAGCAAAGGCGATCATCGACGAATTGGACGGAAAATTTCCGGAAGAAGAACAATATTATTTTGATATTATTAAAGAAAGCAATCAAGTGATTAATGACGTGTTTTTGAATGATATGATCAATGAAACGAGAGAATTGAGCATCACCGCGATGCAGATGGATATCGGCAGCAAAAAGAGCCGAATGGTTTCATACATAAATACGATCAATGACACATTAAAAGAGCTTGAAAAAGAATCGATCAAAAATGTCAATCAAAGTATGAACAACAGCATCCAGTCGTTAATTTGGATTAACACGATCAGCATCGTTTTAGGGTTTATCCTTTTAATCATAATCGGTCGATACATATCGAGAAACTTGAAAAAAGTTGTTGAAACGACGAATATCATCGCCAGCGGGGATTTAACGTTGGAACCGCTCGCGTATGCCGGAAAAGATGAAATTGGCCAATTGTCCAACTCGGTGAATCAATTGCAAGCGAATATCCGCAACATTGTCAGCAAAGTGGCGGATGCATCAAAAGCGATCGCTCAAAGCAGCGAATTGTTGATGCAGTCGTCGCACGAAGTGAAAGAAGGAAGCGCACAAATGGTGACGACGATGGATGAACTGGCGGCAGGAGCAGAGAATCAAGCATCTAGTGCGGCGGACCTCGCTGAAAAAATGGGCCAATTCGTCGATACCGTCCAACAGTCGCAAAAAGTCGGCGAAAATGTGGCGGATTCATCAAAAGAGGTGCTGCAGTTGACCGATGAAGGTGTCCAATTAATGAACGAATCCGTGCAACAGATGAGCAAAATTGATCAAATCGTTTCCCACTCCGTAGAAAAAGTGAGAGGTTTGGATGAAAAATCGAAAGAGATTTTCCATCTTGTCGAAGTCGTTAGAGACATCGCCGACCAAACGAATTTGTTGGCGCTGAATGCGGCGATCGAAGCGGCAAGGGCGGGGGAACACGGAAAAGGTTTTGCAGTTGTTGCGGAAGAAGTGCGTAAGCTGGCTGAAGAAGTGGCAAACTCGGTTACTGAAATAACGAATATCGTCAATTCGATCCGCGAAGAAACGGACGAAGTCGTCCATACGTTGAACACCGGTTATGATGAAGTGAAAAACGGAACCGCACAAATCGAAAAAACGGGCAAAAACTTCCATGAGATCGAGAGCTTTATCACGGTGACGGTGGATAAGATCAGCGAAGTCGCATCACGTCTTGAAGAAATCGCGCAAAACAGTGAACAGATGAACCATTTAATCACCGACATTGCGGCGGTCTCGGAAGAAGCGGCTGCGGGCGTCGAGGAATCTTCGGCCGCGACACAGCAGACATCGAGCGCCATGGACGAAATTTCAAACAATGCAACGGAATTGGCACAATTGTCGGAACAATTGACGAAAGAAATCGCCGTATTCAAATTATAAGCTTCACAACGTTTAAAGCGGCTATCCGATAAGTACAGGATATTTAAATTGAAAAAATGAAAATGGATTGCTATAATACGAAATAAAATCAATAGTGCAAAAAGTGATGATTAGGACACGATTGTTAGAGCCGTATAAGACAGAGAAGGAAGTCTTAGGCTGAGAGCTTCCGCTTATTACGCCTAACAATTACCACCTATGAACTCTATGGCCGAAAAACCAGTAGGCCATAGCGGAGTGGCTCACGTTATCGAGTCGAGAGGCAATTCGGTTTGCGAATTGTAAAATGAGGGTGGAACCACGAGCAATACACTCGTCCCTTACGAGGGGATGAGTGTTTTTATTTTGATAAGCCGCTTGAAAATTCGAATGGGGAGTGAAGATTGTTGATTACGATCACGTTTCCAGACGGAAAACAAAAACAGTTTGAAAACGGGTCAACAGGCGAAGAAATCGCCCAATCGATTTCGCCGAGTCTTTGCAAACAAGCGTTGGCGATCCGTTTTAACGGTGAACTTCTCGATTTGCGTCATCCGCTTACGGAAGACGGCTCCATTGAAATTATTACGTACCGCGACAAAGAGGGCATCGAAATTATGCGCCACTCGACGGCTCATTTGATGGCGCAAGCGATCAAACGTCTATATGGCAATGTGAAATTAGGTGTCGGCCCTGTAATCGAAGAAGGGTTTTATTATGACATCGACATGGAAGAGAAATTGACTCCGGAAGATTTGCCGAAAATTGAAAAAGAGATGCGCAAAATCGTCTCTGAAAATTTGGAAATCGTCCGCGAAGAAGTGTCGCGTGAAGAGGCGATCAAACGATATGAAGAAATCGGCGACAACTTGAAAATCGAACTGATCCACGACATTCCAGAAGGAGAACCGATTACGATTTACCGCCAAGGTGAATTTTTCGACCTTTGCCGTGGGCCGCACGTTCCAAGAACGGGGAAAATTAAAGCTTTCAAACTGCTTTCGATTTCCGGGGCCTATTGGCGCGGCGACAGCAAAAACAAACAGTTGCAGCGCATATACGGCACGGCGTTCGAAAAAGAATCCGAGTTGAAGGACTATTTAAAACTATTGCAAGAACGTAAAGAGCGCGACCACCGCAAGCTCGGAAAAGAATTGGAGATTTTCACGATATCACAAGAAGTCGGACAAGGGTTGCCAATTTGGTTGCCTAAAGGTGCGACGATCCGTCGCGTCATCGAACGTTACATCGTCGATTTGGAGCAAAAACTTGGCTACCAACACGTATACACGCCAGTGTTGGGCAGTGCGGAATTGTACAAGACGAGCGGACATTATTACCATTATAAAGACGATATGTTCCCGCCGATGAAAATGGACAATGAAGAGCTGTTTTTGCGTCCGATGAACTGTCCGCACCATATGATGGTATACAAACAAAAATTGTGGAGCTACCGACAGCTGCCGGTCCGCATCGCCGAACTGGGAATGATGCACCGCTATGAAATGTCCGGTGCGTTGGCCGGCTTGCAGCGCGTCCGTGGCATGACGCTCAACGATGCACACATATTTGTCCGACCGGATCAATTGAAAGATGAGTTTATCCGCGTCGTCAAATTGATTGAACATGTCTATAAAGACTTTAACATCACCGATTACTACTTCAGACTGTCATATCGCGACCCGGACGACAAAGAAAAATATATCGACGATGATGAAATGTGGGAAGTGGCCCAAGGAACATTGAAAGAAACGATGGATGAGCTCAATCTTCCATACGTGGAAGCGATCGGTGAGGCGGCGTTTTACGGGCCGAAACTTGACGTGCAAGTAAAAACGGCTTTAGGGCATGACGAAACGTTATCGACGGTTCAATTGGACTATCAAATCGCAGAACGTTTCGATTTATCATATATTGGAGAAGACGGCAAGGAACACCGTCCAATCGTCATCCACCGCGGCATCGTATCGACGATGGAACGTTTCGTCGCCTATTTGATCGAAGAGTACAAAGGGGCATTTCCAACGTGGCTGGCGCCGGTTCAAGTGCAAATCATCCCTGTATCTTTGGAAGCACATCTCGATTATGCAAACGAAGTGGCCGAAAAATTGAAAGCTGTTGACGTTCGGGTGGAAATCGATGTGCGTGATGAAAAACTCGGCTACAAAATCCGCCATGCCCAAACGCAGAAAATTCCGTTTGCGCTCGTATTAGGCGACAAAGAAAAAGAAAATGATACGGTAAACGTACGCCGCTATGGCGAAAAGAAAACGGAAGAATTGAAGACGGACGATTTCGTCGCCTTGATCGTCAAAGAAATTGACGAAAAAGTGAGCAGAAAGTAAAATAAATTTGACAGAATACAATGTTGTATGGTAATCTTAATTAGTCAAATGAATAAGCTTGAGATCTAACGACAAGTAGGAGCACCCGCTTCTCACCTGACCGACGCGAGTTTCGCTGTTGGCTGGTTCACGTAACGCATTGTTTGTCATTAATCGTAGGGAAAGTGTGGGTGCCTTCGTGCGCCCACTTTTTTATTTCCGCTTGTCTTTCGGTCGAAAATTTTTGGAGGTGGCTAATTATTAGCAAGGACATGAATGTTAATGAGTCGATTCGTGCCAAGGAAGTACGTCTAATTGATTCAAACGGGGAACAGCTCGGGATCAAAAGCCGGGAAGAGGCATTGGAGATTGCCCGCGCAAAAAACTTGGATTTGGTGTTAGTGGCGCCGAATGCGAAGCCTCCCGTTTGCCGAATCATGGACTACGGAAAATACCGCTATGAACAGCAAAAAAAGGAAAAAGAAGCGCGGAAAAAACAACGAGTTATTAACATTAAAGAGGTCCGTTTCACACCTGGTATTGGAGAGCACGACTTCAATACAAAGTTGAGACATACGCGCCGTTTCATTGAAAATGGCGACAAAGTGAAGGCATCTGTCCGTTTCAGAGGCCGAGCGATTACGCATAAAGACCTCGGCAGAGAAGTGCTTGAACGATTGGCTGAAGAAGTAAAAGACGTAGCAATCGTCGAAACGAAGGCGAAAATGGAAGGCCGTCAAATGTTCATGGTACTTGCACCAATCCCTGAGAAGAAGAAGTAACGAAATCACTAACCTTTAAGGAGGAATTAAACCATGCCTAAAATGAAGACGCACAAAGGTTCAGCGAAGCGTTTCAAAAGAACGGGAACAGGAAAATTAAGAAGACATCATGCATATACAAGCCACTTGTTTGCCAATAAAACGCAAAAACAAAAGCGTAAATTGCGCAAAGCAACGCTTGTTTCCAAGTCTGACCAAAAACGAATCGATCAAATGATTCCTAGATAAAAAATTGTAAAGTACGTAGGAGGTAATAATCATGGCTCGAGTTAAAGGTGGTCCAGTTACGCGCAGACGTCGCAAACGCGTTTTGAAATTAGCAAAAGGTTATTACGGAGCGAAATCGAAGCTTTTTAAAACGGCAAAACAACAAGTGATGAAATCTGGTCAATACGCTTATCGTGACCGTAAACAGCGCAAGCGTGAATTCCGCAAATTATGGATTGCACGCATCAACGCTGCTGCGCGCATGCACGATATTTCATACAGCCAGTTGATGCACGGCTTGAAGAAAGCTGGCGTCGACATCAACCGCAAGATGCTTGCAGACCTAGCGGTGCATGACGAAAAAGCTTTCGCTGAATTGGTGAACAAAGCTAAATCAGCACTATAAACGAGAAAGAAACACCGAATCTATGCAGTAGATTTGGTGTTTTTTTGTTTGGAGAACATTGTCGGAAAACAAATGGGTAAAATAGAAATTTATCGTCATTACATGTTACAATGTTATTAATATATGTCTTCGTCATGAAAACGGCAAAAAGGAGGGTAGATATTGAATTGGGACAAACTGTTTGCGTTGCAAAACGATTTGGACGAGTACATAAAGAAAAACCACGATTTGGAAGACAAAAGTTTTTTTGAAGAAAAATTCCTCGCTTTGCTTGTGGAATTAGGCGAACTGGCGAATGAAACGCGCTGCTTCAAATACTGGAGCACGAAGAAAAGTTCCGATAAAAAGACCGTTTTGGAAGAATACGTCGACAACATCCACTTCCTTTTGTCCCTCGGCCTCGAAAAAAACTATCAATTTTCGGGTCTCGCATTTTCAGCTTTGGAACATGACGACAAGACGAAACAATTCAACACGGTTTTTCATCGCGCGGTGCAATTTTATAATGAGCAGACGGAAGAAAATTATGTTAAAATGGTCGAGGCGTATTTGCAATTGGCGCATTTGTTAGGATTCGACGAAAATGACATTTTCGAAGCGTATATCGAAAAAAACGAAGTGAACTACGAGCGGCAAAAATCAGGATATTAATGTCGAAAAAAGCGCACGCTAGAACTAAAAAATAGAAAGGAAAGATTTACGGATGTCAAACTTGGACCGAACGCTTACGATGTTGAAAGAATTGACGGATGCAAACGCAGTCTCCGGTCATGAAAAAGAAGCAAGAGACGTTATGGAACGTTATTTAAAACAATCCGCCGACAAGATTTTCACCGATAATTTGGGCAGCATCATCGGGGAAAAAGTCGGCGATGAAAACGGCCCGAAAATCATGATTGCCGGCCATTTGGACGAAGTCGGTTTCATGGTCACCCGCATCGACAAAAATGGTTTTCTTTATTTCCAACCGATCGGCGGCTGGTGGAATCAAGTGTTGCTTGCCCAACGCGTCACCATTATGACGAAACAAGGAAACATCACCGGTGTCATCGGATCCAAACCGCCGCACATTTTAACGCCGGAACAGCGAAAGAAACCGGTTGAAATCAAAGACATGTTCATCGATATCGGCGCATCGAGCAAAGAAGAAGCAGAAAGTTTCGGCGTCAGACCGGGAGATTCGGTCGTGCCGTATTTTGAATTCACCCAAATGAAAAACGAAAACATGCTTCTTGCCAAAGCGTGGGACAACCGCATCGGCTGCGCGATTGCGATTGAAGTGTTGAACCAATTGAAAGATACACCGCATCCGAATATCGTCTACGGCGTCGGGACGGTTCAGGAAGAAGTGGGATTGCGCGGCGCAAGAACGTCGGCGCATCTGATCAAGCCGGACATCGCTTTTGGCGTCGATGTCGGCATCGCCGGTGATACACCTGGCGTTTCGGAAAAAGAAGCGGACAGCAAGTTGGGGCAAGGTCCGCAAATCGTTTTATACGACGCTTCGATGGTCAGCCATAAAGCGTTACGCGAATTCGTGATTGAAACAGCCGAAGCAAACAACATTCCGTTCCAATATACGTCCATGCCGGGAGGGGGAACGGATTCAGGCGCCATCCATTTGACGGCCGACGGCGTGCCATCGTTGTCGATCACGATTGCGACGCGCTACATTCATACGCACGCAGCGTTGCTGCACCGTACTGATTTTGAAAATGCGGTGAAATTGATTGTAGAAGTCATTAAAAAATTGGATAACGACATGCTCGAAAAAATCCGACGTGCATAATAAACAAGGCTATACGGGACAAACCGTATAGCCTGATTTTATGCCAAATAGTAATCGATGACTTTGCGTACGTAATTTTTGGTTTCTTTAAATGGCGGGATGCCACCGTATTTTTTCACGTTTCCCGGGCCGGCATTATAAGCTGCAAGAGCCAACTTCAAATTGCCGTTGAACATGTCCAACATTTGCCGTATGTATTTCGTGCCGCCGAAAATGTTTTGCCGTGCGTCATAACGGTCCGTCACACCTAAAGCTTTTGCCGTCTGCGGCATCAACTGCATGAGCCCGACAGCTCCAGCGCGGCTTTTTGCCCGAGGATTGTAATTGGATTCCATTTTAATGATTGCATGAATCAATTTTTCGTCGACGTTGTATGTTTTCGCCGCTTCCTTTATGATTGCATCATAATCGGTGGGACCGTATTTGCGGTTTGAACTCGAACGGACCTTATCACTGTGCAGGACGTCAACTGTTTGGGAACTTGGATGACCGAGAAATTGTTCTATCGCTCGGATGGTGTTCGGCGCGACAGTCGTAAAACCGGTCATCACCGAGAAAAAGTCCGTCAACATCGATGCCGGAAGCGTGTCACCTTTAGATTGATTCAAGTGTCGATTCAGCTCCGTCGCCAATTCAATTTTTTGCTGCAACAAATGGCGGAAAGCCAACGAATTGGACCGATCAACCACTAGTTCTTTCGTTTTTGGCAAATAATATTGTTGGACAGGATCGTCGTTAATCCGAACGTTCATGTGGCTCAAACCGATACAACCCTCTCATCCTTTTTGCTTACTAAAATGATAAGCTTAAAAAAACGGAAAAGCAAGTGATAACGTAAACGGAGGGCGTCATCCGATCATGTTTTTTTCGTTTTCCAATGCGCGGCGCAAAGCGTCGATCATTTGCAGCCTGACTTCGTCGTCCGACTGCTTCCAAATCAGTTCAAACAAATAGCCTAGACCTGGCAACACTTTCTCTTCGCCGACGGAAATGGCATCAACGATCGTCGCTTCCAATTCATCCGGGCTGTTATCTTTGATGTTATGAAAAATCGCTTTGCGGATATCAATGTTCATCTTTTCGACCCCACTTTATTTTTTATATTAATTTGACCAATGAAAGAAAAAATATGTATGATAAACGTAGCAAAACCGAAGGATGATCGCGTTGATAACTTCTGTGAAAAATAAACTGGTCAAGCAGTTGAAAAAATTGCATAAACGAAAATATCGTGAAGAAGCGAAACGTTTTTTGGTCGAAGGATATCATTTGATCGAAGAGGCGTTCAAGAGCGGTTGGGAAGTCGAGATGGTCATCGTCAAAGAAGACGTACAACCTCCTGATTGGATCAAAAACGACGACGTGACGGTCGTGAGCGAGAAAGTGTTTAAAGAAATTTCGCAAACGGAAACCCCCCAAGGCATCGCCGCCGTCATCGTCATGAAACAGTTGCCTGTCGCGTTGAAGCAGCATCTGTTATTGGTGGATGCCGTACAAGATCCGGGCAACTTGGGGACGATGATCCGCACGGCCGATGCAGCCGGTTTTTCGGCAGTTTGTTTAGGGGAAGGGACGGTCGATCCATTCAATGAAAAAGTGATACGCGCATCACAAGGATCGATTTTTCATATTCCGATTTATCACAACGATTTATTCGATGAAATCGAAAATTTGAAAGCGGAGCAATTTACGATTATCGCAGCGCACTTAAAACGGGCCAAACATTATTTGGATGTCGACTATAAAGAAAAGACCGCGCTCATCGTCGGAAATGAAGGGGCGGGCATCAAAGAGGGGCTGCTTGAAAAAGCGGATGAAATTGTGAAAATTCCCATTTACGGCAAAGCGGAATCGTTGAACGTTAGTGTCGCTGCCGGCATTTTAATGTATCAAATGAGAAATTATTTGCATAAAAATTAGGCCTTCACTATAATTAATAATAAAATGCATACATAAAAAGCGATGATGGAGCCAAGTAACAATAGGGAAAGGCCAATACAGGGAGGAAATGCCCGAGACTGAGAGCATTTCTATTGTGTCATATTGTTACGATTCACTCTCGGAGCTGGCATGTAATGATGCCCTGGACGTCAAGTGTCCATTATCAACGAAGAGTTGGATACGTCATGTATCAACAAGGGTGGTACCGCGAACGTCAGCCTCGTCCCTTACCGGGAGGAGGCTTTTTTCATTGACGGAAAATGTGTCGAATTGACGTTTCATCACGTTTGAAGGAGGGTTTTTCATGAGGGAAGAATTGCAAGCGATCGAAAAAGAAGCTTTGGAAAAAATTGAAAACGCCGATCAATTCCAACAACTGCAGCAAGTCCAAGTGGAATATTTAGGGAAAAAAGGTTCGATCACAAAAGTGCTGCGCGGCATGGGGAAATTGGCCCCTGAAGAACGGCCGGTGATCGGTGAACTGGCCAACAATGTGCGCAAAACGATCCAAGCGGCGCTCAAAGAGAAGAAAGAAGCGTTAGAAAAAGCCGAATTGGAGAAAAAACTCGCGGAAGAAACCATCGATGTGACGCTTCCAGGACGTCCGGTGCATTTCGGCGGAAACCATATTTTGACATCCATCATCGAGGAGATTGAAGACTTGTTCATCGGATTAGGTTACGAGGTACGGGAAGGCCCGGAAGTCGAAACGGATTACTATAACTTCGAAGCGTTGAACTTGCCGAAGGGCCACCCAGCGCGCGAAATGCAAGACTCTTTTTACATCACGAACGAAATTTTGCTCCGTACACATACGTCCCCTGTGCAAGCGCGGACGATGGAAGCGTATGGCGGAGACAAACCGGTGCGCATGATTTGTCCGGGCAAAGTGTACCGCCGCGATACGGACGATGCGACGCATTCGCACCAATTTACCCAAATTGAAGGGTTGTACGTTGACAAAAATGTCCGCATGAGCGATTTGAAAGGAACGTTGAAATTGTTTGCGGAAAAACTGTTCGGCAAAGACCGCGACATCCGATTAAGACCTAGCTTTTTCCCTTTTACGGAACCGTCGGTCGAAATGGATATTTCGTGTGCGGTTTGCGGCGGCGATGGGTGCAACGTTTGTAAACATACGGGATGGATTGAAATTTTGGGTGCCGGCATGGTCCATCCTAGGGTGTTGGAAATGGCCGGTTACGACCCGAACGTTTACAGCGGTTTTGCATTCGGCATGGGTCCGGACCGAATTGCGATGTTGAAGTACGGCATCGATGACATTCGCCGATTCTACACGAACGATATTCGTTTCTTAAAACAGTTCCATGAAGCATAAGGAGGAGTACGATCATGCTCGTGTCAATCAATTGGCTGAAACAATACATCGACCTCGGTTCCATCACACCTGAAGAACTTGCAGAAAAAATCACCAAAGCGGGAATCGAAGTCGATCAAATCCATTATGTAACGAGTGAAAAGAGTGAAAATGTCGTCGTAGGGTACGTGACAGCATGCGAAAAACATCCGAATGCCGACAAATTGAGCTTATGTCAAGTTGACGTCGGCGATGAACAATTGCAAATCATCTGTGGCGCCCCGAACGTCGCCAAAGGGCAAAAAGTGGCGGTGGCAAAACCTGGAGCCGTGTTGCCCGGCAACTTTAAAATCAAAAAAGTGAAACTGCGCGGCGTTGAATCGAACGGCATGATTTGTTCGCTCAAAGAATTGGGCGTCCAAGAGCAATTCATCCACCCGGATTTCAAAGAAGGGATCGTCGTTTTGCCGGAGGATGCCGAAGTCGGACAGCCGGTCGATGATATATTGAATTTGGACGATGTCGTTTTGGAATTTGACTTGACACCGAACCGCGCCGATGCTTTAAGCATGATCGGCGTCGCTTATGAAGTGGCGGCCATTTTGGACAAGGAAGTAATATTGCCGAAGCCACAAGTTGAAACGGAAAAAGACGACCATGTCGAAAATTACATCACCGTTCATTCCGAAGCGCCGGATGCTTGTCCACACTATCTCGCATATGTCATTAAAGATGTTGAAATCAAACCGTCGCCAATGTGGATGCAAAACTATCTGTTGGCAGCAGGGATCCGTCCGATCAACAACGTCGTCGACATCACGAACTACGTGTTGCTTGAATATGGGCAACCGCTGCATGCGTTCGATTACGATTTATTGAATACGAAGGAAATCGTCGTTCGTTATGCGCGCGACGGCGAAAAAATTGTCACATTGGACGACCAGGAACGGACGCTTAAATGCGAACATTTGCTTATCACCAATGGAAAAGAAGGTGTCGCAATCGCCGGCGTGATGGGCGGCAAAAATTCGGAAGTAAACGACAGCACGAAAACCGTCCTCCTCGAAGCGGCTTACTTTTATGGGGGAACGGTGCGAAAAGCGGTGCAGCATACAGGGCTCAGAAGCGAAGCGAGCACCCGCTTCGAAAAGGGCGTTGATCCAAACCGCGTGAAAGAAGCTGGATTGCGTGCGTGCGAACTGCTCGTCAAATATGCAAATGGCAAAGTCGTTTCTGGTGTGAGCGAATTTATCGTTGACGAGGATGACGTTTTCCAAACAGAAGTGAAACGGGAAAAAGTCATCAACATGAACGCGGAAGAAGTGAACAAACGACTCGGCACGGCCATCGACATCGAAACAATGGAAAACATTTTACGCAAATTGCATTTTGCTTTTGAACGCAACGGAAACGATTTTACCGTGCGCATTCCGACCCGACGCGGCGACATAACGATCTTTGAAGATATGTTGGAAGAAGTCGCCCGCATATACGGCTACGACAACATTCCATTCACGTTGCCGCAAAATGCGTCTCAGCCGGGAGGCTTGACGTACGGTCAACAATTGAAACGCCGCATCAAACAATATTTGCACGGGGTTGGCCTTTCTGAAGCGATCACGTATTCGCTTACGGACAAAAAACATGCGACGATGCTTATGAGCCCGGAACTATCGAAAGACTACAAGCCGATCCGTTTGGCGATGCCGCTGAGCGAAGATCACGAATATTTGCGGTTAAGCCTTTTGCCAGAACTGTTGAACCGCTTGTCATATAACGTCGCGCGGAAACAGACGGATGTCGCGTTATATGAGTTGGGTGCGGTCTTTTTGACGGAAGAGGAGACGCTAACGAAACAGCCGAAAGAACATCGACGTCTTGCCGGCGCCATCACCGGTGTATGGCTGAATCATCCGTGGCAGCAAGATGTGAAACGGGTTGATTTTTACGTCGTGAAAGGAATCGTCGAAGGGTTGTTCCGTTACTTGAATATAAAAGAAACGTACGAACCGGCGCAAATAGAAGGCATGCATCCCGGCCGCTGTGCAACGATCAAAGTGGACGGCGAGATCATCGGCTTTTTAGGCCAAATCCATCCGTCGCTTGCAAAAGAAAAAGATTTGAAAGATACGTATGTGTTCGATCTCAACTTTGAATGGCTCGAGCAATACGAACGACAAACACTCGCCTACGAGCCTGTTCCGAAATACCCATCCATCTTGCGCGATATAGCGTTCGTCGTCAAAGAAGACGTGCGCGCAGGCGATATCAAACAGGAGATCGAAAAACTCGGCGTGCCGCTCGTCAAACGCGTCGAAGCGTTTGATGTCTATCGGGGCGAAAGCATCAAAGCGGATGAAAAATCGATTGCCTTCAACGTCCACTTCCAAGACCCAGAAAAAACGTTGACCGATGAAGAAGTCGACGAATTGTTCGAAAAAATCATCAACGGCGTCAATGAAAAGTTCAATGCTTACGTAAGACGGTAAATGCAAAATCCAGGCAGACCGCCTCTTGCGCTTGGCAATCGAGGCGGAAACTGTCTGGATTTTGTTGAAATTATTTCACTTTCGTTCACTTTTCATACATACATGATAACGGTATAATTTTCATAATGACGTTTATGAAAAGTTCATCCTTTGTTGGACGAGGTGCATACTTTTGCGTTTATACGTTTCGACATGCAAGTGGGGCGGTTATGAATTTTACTTCGCCAAAACCGAAATCGGGCTCGCTTTTTTAAGCACGCATGAGCGGATTAAAGAAGAGTTCTCCGCATGGAAAAACAAATATTTCCCCGACCACACGCTTCAATATGATGAAATGATAAATGAAAAGAAGCAAGTCGATGAATATTTGAAAGGGGAGCGCCAAACGTTTCGTTTGCCGCTCGCTTTATACGGGACGGATTTCGAAAGATCCGTATGGCAAACGGTGCGGACGATTCCGTACGGGCAACTTGCGACATACTCCGACATTGCACGAAAAATAAACAAACCACAAGCGGTGCGCGCCGTCGCAAACGCAATCGGGAAAAATCCGATCCTTTTTGTCATCCCGTGTCACCGCGTCATCCGCAAAGATGGTGATTTAGGCGGTTTCCGGGCAGGGACGGAATTAAAGAAGCATCTATTGCGTTTAGAAAACATCAGCCGCTTTTCATAGAAGCTTCGTTTCATTTGTATTCGCTTGCAATATATGGTGGCTATCCATATATTCAAAATAGACGATTGAAATACGAGGAGGGAAAGCGTTGAGTCAAAAGTCGAGTTTAAGAGAGTCATTAAGGCTTGAACCTGAAGTGTTAAAGCGAGAAGTCGACCCAGCGACATTCGATTTTGAAACGACGGAAGAAGTACCTGAACTAGAAGGAATCATTGGTCAAGACCGAGGCAATTCTGTCATCCGTTTTGGACTTCACGTCGATCAAGCAGGGTATAACATATATATCGCCGGTCTTCCTGGAACGGGAAAAACGACGTTCGCGAACAAAATCGTCAAAGAATTTGCCGACCGGGAAACGGAATTGTACGATTGGGCGTACGTGTACAATTTCGAAGATTCCTATCGGCCGAAAGTCTTGAAGCTTCCCGTCGGGATGGGAAAAAGTCTGAAGCAAGACATGAAAGATTTCGTGGAAAATTTGAAAACGGACATCCCGCGCGCGTTCAACGAAGATTCATATAAAAAAGAGAAAGCGGCAATCATTCAAAGTTTCCAAGAAAAAAGCAATGAATTGTTCCAAGAATTGAACAAAATCGCCGCGCAAAAAGGGTTCGTCATCCGGCAATCCGGTTCGGGTATCATCACGATCCCGCTTGTCAACGGACATCCGATCACCGAGGAACAATACCGCCATTTGGATAAAAGCATCGTCGAAGAAATCGAAAAACGCACCGTCGAAATCCAGGAAAAAGTGCTCGAATTCACGAACAAAATCCGTGAACTCGAAAAAGAAACGAAAAAAACGTTGGAAAATTTGGACAACCGTGTTGCGCTGGCGGCAGCCGGATACCATTTGGACGATTTAAAACAAAAATATCAATCTTGCGGAAACGTCCTGGAATATTTGGAAGCCGTTCAAGACGACATATTGGTCAACATCGGGGACTTTTTGCAAAATGAGGAAGATGATTTTTCACATCCATTTGAAATGTTGCGCAAACCGACGAAGAGCAACAACTTCCCGTTGAAATACGAAGTCAACTTGATCGTAGATAATACGGAAACGAAAGGTGCGCCGGTCGTCACTGCCGACAACCCGACATATTACAATTTGGTCGGGAAAGTGGAATACGAAAACCGCATGGGCGTCATGATGACGAATTTCATGAAAATAAAACCGGGCTTTTTGCACCAAGCAAACGGCGGATATTTGATCATCCATGCAAAAGACATTTTGACGAAAAGCTTCGCTTGGGAAGCGTTGAAACGGGCGCTGCTCACGAAAAAAATTCAAATCGAAAACATCGGCGAACATGCGGGATTGATGGCGACGACATCGCTCAATCCGGAGCCGATCCCGCTCGATATAAAGGTGATCATCATCGGCAATTTGGAGCTTTATCAATTGCTTTACCTATATGATGAAGATTTCGGCAAACTATTCAAAATAAAAGCCGATTTTGACACCGAAATGGATTTTACCGAAGAAAATATGAAATTGCTGGCCAGCTTCATCCATACACATTGCAAAGAAAACGATCTGCTTCATTTCGATCGTACGGCAGTGGCGAAAGTGATCGAATACAGCATTCGGCTGACGAGCCATCAAGAAAAATTGTCGACGCGGTTCAATCAACTTGTCGAAATCATATACGAGGCAGACACGTGGGCCAAAATTGAAGGTGATGACCTCGTTACGGAGAAACACGTCAAAAAAGCGATCAAAGAACGAGAATATCGCGACAATTTATACGAAGAAAAAATCCAAGAAAGCATCGATGAAGGCTCGCTTTTAATCGATACGGAAGGGTATAAAGTCGGACAAATAAACGGCCTGGCCGTCTACAACGTCGGTCAATACAGTTTCGGAAAGCCCGCGCGCATCACCGCGACGACATTCATGGGCCGCAGCGGCATCGTCAATATTGAACGGGAAAGTCAAATGAGCGGACGGATTCACAATAAAGGCGTCTACATCTTGACCGGTTATTTGGGGGAACAATTTGCGCAAGAACACCCGTTGACTTTGACCGCCCATATCGCGTTTGAACAATCTTACGGCGGCATAGACGGCGATAGTGCATCGAGCACGGAACTGTATGCATTGCTCTCCAGTTTGGCGGACATACCGATCGACCAAGGAATCGCCGTCACCGGATCCGTCAACCAAAAGGGTGAAATCCAGCCGATCGGCGGCGTCAATGAAAAGATCGAAGGCTTTTTTGACGTATGCAAAAGCCGGGGGTTGACAGGCAGCCAAGGTGTCATCATTCCGCATCAAAATGTGAAAAATTTGATGTTGAAAGATGAAGTGATCGAAGCCGTCCGCGAAGGAAAATTCCACATCTATGCGATCAAATCGATCGAAGAAGGCATCGAAATTTTGACGGGCGTACCGGCCGGCAAAAAAGATGAAAACGGTGATTATGAAGAGGGGACCGTATATTATGCCGTCAAGAAAAAACTTGAAGAATACGTAAAACGGTCGATGCAAAAAGAAGGCGAGGAAAAAGAA
>JAAYTF010000151.1 GCA_012518125.1 Bacilli bacterium
GTATTATTTTCACCGATGATGCTTTCTTTTACGATGATCCGTTCTTTCGGCTTGGTCATTTCCACGAAACGAACGGAAGATTGCTTATAGAAATGAGTCCTTTTAGCATATGGACTTTTCCATCGGCGTATGGTACATGTAATCTAAAGCAAATGACAACTTTTGTAAATCCATTTGTCGGAAAATACAGTAAATTCCCAAAGGCAATGCATACATCATTTCCCACGTATTAAACGCCGATGTCAGAACGTTTTTTAGAGGCGACGGCTTTGCAAAACCTGCTTCTGGAAAAACGGGTCGTCGATTTGTTGGATTCGATTCATAACGGGGTGTTAATCATAAATACCGAAGGAAAAATAATGGCATGCAACAAAACGGGACGAGAACTGCTTGGAAAAACGAAATTGGCATCGTTCTTGCATTAAACGAAAGGCAAATAGAAAAACCCGACGGCGCTTGACCTACACCGGTGAACTCCCCTCCACTTACTACCCTTGCGGATTGCTTGAAGTGGGGGCTTCTCGGGTAATCCTGCACCAACCGACATTCATCTCCCGCCTACTCATTGGGCTATCGCCCTTTACATTCCTTGAGGATGGGAGACTAATGTCGGAAAAAGTTAAAATTGAAAAAACTTTTCCACCGGCAATACAAAGACGGTCGCTCCCCCGGTTTTGACACCTTTTATCTTGAACAGGTCTTGGGTTGCCCGCTCCGGATCGACCGTCGGACTTTGTTCCCTTCTCGTCGAACTATGTTCCTTGATAATCTCCAGCGCCTCATCCACGTACTCCTCTTGGCAGCCGATGATGAGCGTCGTATTGTAACGTTTCAAAAACCCGCCGGTGGAGGCCAACTTTGTCGTCCGAAAACCATGTTCATTAAGCGCCTTCGTCAAACGGTTCACATCCTTGTCTTGGACGATTGCGACAATCAATTGCAATGTTTTTCACCCTAACATTATGTATTTGCTTTAAATTATAGCAACCTAAAGATTTTCATGTCCATTTTTCGGCACGGTTCGTGAATTTGTTTTATTTTCTTGACAAACTTTCGTCACCTATTTTCCACATTTCCAAGCTGACGTGGACATAAAATGTAAAGATGGATTTGTCCCAACGTATTTCAAATTGGTCGATATTACGTTACAATTATATGAAAGCGCACACATTCCGTCTCCGATTCCGTAAAAATTTCAAAGGGGTGGTAAAATGAACGATCGCTATGAAATTTTTACCCGCAACAGCGTCCGTGCCTATCTGGAAAAGGAAATCCCGCAAGATGTTTTACAACGTGTCATCGAAACGGCCTGCAAATCACCTTCCTGGTCGAACACGCAACCGGTGAAAGTCCACGTCGTTACCGGCGAAAAGAAAAGACGAATCTCTGCCAAAATGGTCGAAGCAGCTAAAAACGGCGAACCGATCCATCCGGACATCCCACTTCCGCCAAATGAAAGCTGGCCGGAGGAAATGCTGCTTCGGATGCAAGAGCACGCGAGAGAACGTTCGAAATTTGTCAACATCAAGCGCGAAGACAAAGAAAAGCGATTCCAGTTTCAATTGAAAATGTACGAATTTTTCGATGCACCTGTCGCCCTGTTCTTTACGTTGCACCGAGATTTGCCGAACTGGTCGCTCCTTGATGTCGGCTTTGCGATGCAAAATGTGATGATCGCCGCGAACATGGAAGGCCTTGGCACATGCCCGCAAGTTTCCGCGGTTTACTATCCGGATATCGTCCGTGAAGTGTTAGGACTGGATGAAACGGTGAAGATCATTGTCGGAATGGCGATCGGCTATCCGGACACGAACGCAAGCATCAACCAATACCGCGCCAAACGCCGTCCGGTGGATGAGATGGTATTTTGGCATGAGTAATATAAAATGAAATGAAAAATGATTAAAAGGTCATCTAATCCTGTCATGTTACAGTGGAAAATTGGATTAGATGACCTTATATATTTGCATTATGCAACATAAAACACTAGATCATTCAGTTTTTCCGCCTGGAAGGTTTGATCATTTTTCAAATCTAACGTCGCTTCAAAACTGACACGAACCCACCATTGTGGAGCATAGTCAGGATGAAGTTCTTCCACGATAAAATTCAGTTCTATATTTCGTTCCAACAAAGAATACATGGCTTGACTGTAAACGGCTGGCACATATCCAAGAAACATTTGATCATCCGTATGAAGTTCGATTGCGTACGGGTCGATATCCACGGGACGATGAATGGGATATAAACGATCTCCCAAATGGATCTTTTCACTCCAATCACTTGGTAAATCTCGATAACGCATTCCACTTATATAAAAACTCGTCGATAATAAATTCGATTTTTCTTCAAATCGCAAAGGTTCAAAGAAAAAGTATGGATCCCCTTGAATAATTCCTCTAGTTTTCCGTAAAATGTCCATGCGATCCGCATCTTTAGGTAGCTTTAGACTTTGCAATATTTTATAATAATCGATTCGATCTTTGGATGGAATCCGACGGTTAAATGCTGGAAACAACGTTTTTGATTCATACCTCTTCTCCAACTCCGGAAAAGCCGGATGCAGTCGATAACCGTTCTTTATAGCCTCACGAACTTTACGCGGCGCATTACTATGGTGAGTATACTCGAAAATGTATTTACTACCATCATACGTCAAGTTGCCTACATGAAAATAAGCTTTTAAATGCTCACAACGCCAA
>JAAYTF010000152.1 GCA_012518125.1 Bacilli bacterium
ATGTCAAATCGTCGACTTAGGTAAATGACAGTCTTTATTTGTCTTTCACCTTTTCCACAGCTTTCCATGCCAGCGTCGCACATTTGATTCTGGCAGGAAAATTCGCAACACCTTTCAACGCTTCAATATCATCCATCCCAAAAACGGTGATATCGACATCTTCGCCCAACATCATACGGGAAAATTCTTGCGCCATTTTAAGGGCTTCTTCGACTTTCTTGCCTTTGATCGCCTGCGTCATCATTGAAGCTGATGCCATGCTGATCGAACAACCTTCACCGGTGAAACGGACATCTTCAATGATGTCGCCGTCCAATTTTAATTGGAGATGGATGCGATCGCCGCAAGTCGGGTTGTTCATTTCGATGGACATGGCATCTTCTTCGAATTGTCCGCGGTTCCGTGGATGTTTATAATGATCCAAAATCACTTGACGGTACAATGCGTCCAAATCATATTGTGACATCGAAATACTCCTTCGCTTTCTGTAAACCTTCGACTAGTCGGTCGATATCTTCTTCCGTATTGTATAAATACATGCTTGCCCGTGCCGTCGCCACGACATCCAATTCTTTCATCAACACTTGTGCACAGTGGTGTCCGGCACGAATGGCGATCCCTTCCGTATCTAACACGGTTGAAACATCATGCGGATGAATATCGCCGAGATTGAACGTGACTAATGCAGCTCGTTTTTTCGGACCGTAAATCGTCAAACCTTCGATTTCGCTTAAACGTTCCAATGCATATGCGGCCAACTTCTCTTCGTGGGCCAAAATGTTTTCCATACCGATATCATTCAAGAAATCGATCGCTGCACCTAATCCGATCGCTCCCGCAATAATCGGCGTTCCCCCTTCAAATTTCCACGGCAATTCTTTCCATGTCGAGTCAAATTTTTCAACGAAATCGATCATTTCGCCGCCAAATTCGACCGGTTCCATTTTTTCAAGCAGTTCGCGCTTGCCATACAAAACGCCGATTCCTGTCGGTGCGAGCATTTTGTGACCGGAAAAGGCATAAAAGTCACAATTCAATTCTTGAACATCCACTTTTAAATGCGGGGCGGCCTGCGCTCCGTCCACGACGATGATTGCGCCGTGTTGATGGGCGATTTCAGCGATTTCTTTGATCGGATTGACCGTCCCCAACACGTTCGACACGTGGGTGACAGCGACGATTTTCGTTTTGTCGGTCACCGTTTTGCGTACATCTTCAAGCGAAATCGTGCCATCAGCTTTTAACGGAATATATTTTAACTTGGCACCTGTACGTTTCGCCACTTGCTGCCAAGGGATCAAGTTGCTATGGTGTTCCATCGGGGTGATGACAATTTCATCTTCATTTGTGACATGATCGAGTCCATAGCTCTGCGCTACAATGTTTAATGAAGTTGTCGTTCCTCGAGTGAAGATGATTTCGCCGCGGTCTTTTGCATTCAGAAATTGCTTCACTTTGTCACGCGCTCCCTCATATTGATCGGTTGCGCGCGAACCCAACGTGTGTACGCCGCGGTGGACATTGGAATTGTTTTTACGATAATATTCGTTGATTGCTTCGATCACTTGAATCGGTTTTTGTGATGTGGCCGATGAATCCAAATAGACGAGTGGCTTTCCGTTGATTTCTTGATTTAAAATCGGGAACTGTTCACGAATCGCTTTGACGTCCATTATGAAATTTTCCCTTCGATTAATTCGGTCATCTGTTTGCGGATCGCTTCAATCGGCAATTCTTCCACTACAGGCGCCAAAAAGCCGTGGATGATAAGCCGCTCTGCTTGTTTTCTCGTAAGCCCTCTGCTTTGCAAATAATAAACTTGGCTTTCATCGATGCGGCCGACTGATGCTGCGTGGCCGGCGGTTACGTCGTTTTCATCGATCAAAAGAATCGGGTTCGCATCGCCGCGCGCATCTTTACTTAACATTAATACGCGAGATTCCTGCTCGGCATTGGTACCGATGGATCCATCTTCAATTTTGCCAATCGCGTTGAAAACGGCGTTCGTTTCGCCAAGCAATACGCCGCGTTGGATGATTTGGCCATCAGTATTATGTCCGTAATGATGGGTCTTAGTGGTGAAATTTTGGAGTTGTTTCGCTTTTCCGACCGTTACAGTCCGAGGGAATGAAACCGCTCCGTTGCCTTCAAGGACAGTGATGTTCTCCGCGACCGTATTGCCGTCATTCATCTGGCCAATCGCCCAGTTTAAAACGGCGTTGTTATATACGATGCCGCGGCGTGTAACGTAGGTGACCATGCCTTCTGCAAAATGGTCGACGGCTCCGTACGAAACGTTTGCATCATCGTGGGCAAACACTTCGGATACGATGTTGGCCGTCGCTTTGACGTCTTTGTTGTGGGAAACATAGTTTTCCACATATTTTACAGAACTGTTTTTGTCCGCGACGACGATCACGTGGTTATACATAGCTGCACTTTCATCTTCTTGCCAGAAAATCGCCTGCAGCGGTTCTTCGATTTGCACGTTTTCAGGGACGTAGACGAATACACCGCCATTCATCAAAGCTGCATGAAGTGCAGTCAATTTATGCTCGTTCACTTTCACTGCTTCCGTCATATAATATTTTTTGACGAGGTCTTCGTGTTCCTTTAAAGCAGTGAAAATGTCGGTGAAAATGACGCCTTGCTTTTTCAATTCATCATTCAACGATTGATATGCAGGCATTTGGTTTCTTAAAATGATCAAATTTTCTGGTACATTATCCAGGTCGATAAAAGCTTTTAATGCTTCAGGCAATTCCTTTATATCATCAATCACCTCTGCTTCAGCAGTGTGATTGCCTTCGATGAAATTCCAACGATCGAGTTTCGTTTTCTCTGGTTGCGGTAGCGGCAGCGAACCGGCTAATTCGAGACCTTCTTTTCGTAAAGAGATCATCCAGGCTGGTTCGTTTTTGCTTTTTGAAAACTGCTCGATATACTGTTCTTCATATGGTATGTTCATCACCGTAGTCATGAAACGATTCCTCCTGATCTCTTAATTTTGGCCAACCGTAACATCTTCAATGCCCAACTCTTCTTTGATCCACTCATACCCTTCTTTTTCAAGACGTTCTGCCAATTCAGGACCGCCAGACTTGACGATGCGACCTTGCATGATGACGTGAACGAAATCAGGTTTGATGTAATTCAATAGACGTTGATAGTGCGTGATGATGATGGCGCCCAAGTTCGTTTCTTCTCGGACTTTATTCACCGCGTCCGCAACGATGCGCAATGCGTCGATGTCCAATCCTGAGTCGATTTCGTCCAAAATCGCGATACCAGGTTTCAATAACATGAGTTGCAAAATTTCGTTGCGTTTTTTCTCCCCGCCGGAGAAACCTTCGTTCAAATAACGCTGCGCCATGTTTTTATCCATCTCGAGTTGGTCCAAAGCTTTGTCCATTTCTTTGATGAATGTCATCAAGGAAATTTCATCGCCTTCTTCACGGCGTGCGTTGATTGCAGTGCGCAAAAACTCGGAAGTTGTGACACCCGTCACTTCGCTCGGATATTGCATCGCCAAGAAGAGGCCGGCGCGGGCGCGTTCATCTACTTCCATTTCCAGTACGTCTTCGCCGTTTAACGTGACGCTTCCTTTTGTGATTTCGTATTTTGGATGCCCCATGATCGCTTGAGCAAGCGTAGATTTTCCTGTACCGTTAGGACCCATGACAGCGTGGAATTCGCCGCTTTTTACGGTAAGGTCAATACCTTTTAAAATTTCCTTTCCTTCGACTGATACGTGAAGATCTTTTATTTCTAAAGTATATTCTGCCATTTCTAAACCCTCCAATTAATATATGTTCGACTATCTTATGATTTTCGTTCTACCCTCATCATTCTCATTTCAATATTAAATGATACAATAATAATTATCAAATTATATGGATTGGAAATATCATGATTTATCAATAACTTTCCAATCTTTTTGCCGTTTCGAGCGTAGCGGCGGACATTCCTCCCATTCTCATTTAGCTTTCAATTATCAATATTGGTTACAAACTAATACTCATATTAATCAACCATAAAATAGATTTTTGCGATGCTATATTAATTATATCATTTATCATTTAAAAATCACTATAAATAACCTTTTTTAAAAAAAATTATTCGATAAAATGAACATCATTCTGCAAAAAGTTCGGGTGCATACTCGAGCAAATAATGATATATATTTTGAATGGAATAAAACGTGTACACTTGTTCTTTCACTTCACCGTCCCGGAAAATGAACAGACAAGGGACACTTCTTACTTTATATTGATGCAAAAAAGCTTCTTCATACATCGCATTCATTTCATAAAATATTTGCCGCTTCAATGTTTGTTCGATATGTTCTAAAAATCGTCTCGCAACGTGGCACGTCCCGCAAAACGGCGAATATATAAACAATAGATAGTCGTCTTTTTTTGCTAGTTCTTTAGAATTTGTTTCGATCACCGGAACTATTACCTCACTTCTCTCAACCAACGGATATCGATTTCAATATGTTTTTTTAATAATTGTGTCGCTAAAACATGTTCTGGCGTTCGGGCCACTTCTTTGAATTTTTCCGCCACATAGATATGTTCCGCATGCGGCAGCTCCTGTTTCAGTTGTTTGCGCAGCTCCATCCCCGAAGCATCGGAATCGACGAAAATGTAAACTTCGCGTTCATCGAGATGGTACGTTTCGAGCAATTCATCGAATTTTTCAATGGAAAAGGTGCCGTGTGTACAAATGATATCAACATCTTCTATGATGATTTTTTCGAGCTGCCTTTTGTCCGATCGCCCTTCAACAATGATCACTTTACGATCCATTTCAATGCACTCCCGTTGAAATGATGAACAAGCAAACAAGCGAACACCGGCCAATTATTCATAATTATGAATGATAAAAGCTGTCCTATCTCTCATTTCGGAGATAGACAGCTTTCATTTTGCCCGACTTATTTGGAAATGTGCGCCTCATATTCCTCGGCTGTAAGCAAATCATCCAGCTCGCTGTCATCGGAAGGCTCAATGACAATCATCCACGCTTTTTCATATGGCGATTCATTTACATACTCCGGATGTTCTTCCAACTCTTCATTCACTTCGACGACTTTGCCGCTGACGGGAGCGTACAATTCAGACACCGTTTTAACTGATTCCACGCTTCCAAAAGGTTCGTTTGCTGTTAGTTCGTCGCCCACTTCCGGAAGTTCTACGAAAACGATATCCCCTAATTCAGATTGTGCAAAATCGGTGATGCCAATGCGAAGATCGCTTCCTTCGCGGCGGACCCACTCATGTTCTTTCGAATACAGTAAATCCTTTGGTATGTTCATCCCTTTAACCTCCTAAAAATTACTTCCAAGTTTCTTCAAAAATTTCTTTCTTGAAACCTACCGTTACCTTGTTTCCATCGGTGACGATCGGCCGTTTGATCAACATGCCGTTTGCAGCCAAATAGCGGACCATCTCATCAAGCGTCGCATCTTGCAATTTTTCTTTCATATTTTGTTCGCGGTATAC
This sequence comes from Bacilli bacterium, assembly GCA_012518125.1. Taxonomy (GTDB): domain Bacteria; phylum Bacillota; class Bacilli; order Bacillales; family Amphibacillaceae; genus Pseudogracilibacillus. The sequence goes on from JAAYTF010000152.1 coordinate 5,508, forward strand.
TTTTCCACTAGTATTGAAAAATTTGCGCGCCGGTAAACCGCTTTTCTCAATTAATTCTTTTAATTCTTCTTCCGTCGGTGTTTCTTCGACTAAATGGACGAGTTTATATGATATGCCATTGTCATCGAGCCACTTTTTCGCTTTTTTGCTCGTATTGCAATTCGGATACCAATATAACGTCAAAGCCATGAATAATCCTCCAAGATACATGGTTCAAGTCGATTATAGCACAGTCGGATGGTGTAAACAAAAACTTCCATCTCGTATAAAAAAGCTTTGTTTTAATATAATCTTTTTTAGCTCACATTTCAACTTTCCAGAAAAAGAGAGGCCGGGACAAAAACGGATGATCCGAATTGTCCCAGCCTGCTTCATTTTTTTGAAGATACGCCGCACGATCATTTGTGTCGGCTTTTCTCGTTTCGTCATTGAACGATCGGCTGCAATAACCGTTCCCTGGCCGCATGATATTGTTCCGCCAACAAGTCGACGTATTCGCTCGTTTTCATCACTTTTTTGATGACCCCGATCCCTTGGCCGCAACCCCAAATATCTTTCCACACTCTGTAAGCAGCGTCGTCAAATTTCATTTTGGAAGGGTCGCTTTCCGGCAAATGGTAAGGGTCGAACCCCACCTTTTTTATGGAAGGTGCCAAATAGTTGCCGTGCACCCCGGTGAAATAATTGCTATAGACGATATCATCGGAATTGCTTTCGACGATCATCTGTTTATAAGAATCGACCGCCCGCGCTTCTTCGGTCGCGATAAAAGGAGAGCCGATGTAGGCAAAATCCGCACCCATCGCCTGCGCAGCCAAAATCGCTCCGCCTGTGGCGATGGAACCGGATAAAGCGAGCGGACCGTCGAACCATTCGCGGATTTCCTGAACGAGCGCAAAAGGGCTTTTCGAGCCGGCATGGCCTCCAGCTCCCGCCGCCACTGCAATCAAACCATCGGCTCCTTTTTCAATCGCTTTCTCGGCGAATTTGTTGTTGATGACATCGTGGAACACGATGGCGCCGTAGCTGTGCGCCGCTTCGTTAATCTCTTCGCGCGCCCCGAGCGAGGTGATGATGATCGGCACTTTATACTTCATGATGATTTCCATATCTTGTTCAAGTCGTTTATTCGTTTTATGCACAATTTGGTTGATGGCAAACGGCGCGGCCGGTTTATCCTGGTTTTTCTTGTTGTTTGCCTCCAACGCTTCCGTTATTTCATGCAGCCATTCGTCAAGCTGTGAGGATGGGCGGGCGTTTAACGCCGGCATGGAGCCGACGATGCCCGCTTTGCACTGCTCGATGACGAGCTTCGGATTGCTGATGATAAACATCGGCGAACCGATGACCGGAATCCGCAGCTTCTGAAGCAATGTTTCAACAACGTTCATCATTTTTTACCCCCAACCTATACGTTAATGGTTTCTACTATCGAAGTTCCTCTTCCATTTATACGTCACATGAGCAAGTTTGGTCATTTCGTTATTATTTCCCCGTAAATACTGGCGGGCGTTTTTGCACGAAAGCGGCAGCCGCTTCGAGGAAGTCCCTCGTTTTAAACAGCGCCGCTTGTTGATACGCTTCTTTTACAAACAATGTTTCCAACGTCATATCGTACGTCTCATTCACCGTTTCTTTCGCATAACGGATGGAACGAGGCGCCAAATTAGCGATCGTTTCCGCCTCTTTCATGCATACATCAATGAGCTTTTCATCGTCGACGACCTCTTCGACAATGCCAAGTTCAAGCGCTTCCTCCGCCGTCAACATTTTCCCAGTGAACATGAGTCGTTTCGCCTTCGGCAACCCGATGAGCCGCGGCAGCGTATACATCGAACCGATATCAGGAACCAACCCTACTTTCGGGAAGATCATCGAATATGTTGCGCTTTTAGCACTGATGATGTAATCACAAAGAAGCGCGAGACTGAACCCCCCGCCGACACAGACGCCATTTACCGCCGCGATGACCGGTAGCGGGAAATGGTATAAAAATGACCCGACTTTTTGCACTTCTCGCATGAAATATCTGCCCGTTTCCGCGTCTTCGATCGTATTTCCATCAAGCATTTTCAGATCGGCCCCTGAACAAAAACCTTTTCCCGCCCCCGTTAAAATGACCGCCCGGACTGTTTCATCATTTTGTATTGTCAACAACGTTTCCTTCAATTGTTCAGCCATCTCGACGGTAAGCGCATTCAAGCTTTCCGGCCGATTCAACGTGATGACGGCTATATGGTCTTTTATTTCCAATAAGACGTTCGACATACGCATCCCTCCTGTTCTTTTGTACAATTTGTGTAAGATTAGTTTGAAGAAGTCGTTGTTTCGTCATATAAGTTTTTAAATTGTTCGCGCAATACGTGTTTTTTCACTTTTCCGGTCGTTGTAAGTGGGAGCGCTTCCAATATTACGATCTTTTTCGGTACTTCAAACTTGTTCATATTCGCCTTGCAGTACTCGAGAATCTCTTCTTCCTCCGCTTCGAACCCTGGCTTCAATTGGACGAATGCCGTCACCGCTTCACTCCATCTTTCATGCGGCAAACCGACGACGCCGACGTTGGCGATTTTTTCATGCGCAAGCAAAATCGACTCGATGCGAACGGAGGCGACGTTCTCACCGCCCGTTTTGATGATGTCTTTTTTGCGGTCGACAAACACGAGCAGACCGTCCTCATCGATGTAACCTAAGTCTCCTGTATGGTGCCAATCGTACTTTCTCGCTTCCCTCGTTTCTTCTTCGTTGTTCAAATAGCCGATCATGACATTCGGGCCGCGGTGGACGATTTCACCCACTTCCCCTTGCGGTAAAAGGTTGCCGTCGTCATCCATAATCGCCGTGTCGTTGACGATGGCGGTGTTGCCCCAATACGAGCCGACTTTCCTTAACTGATCTTCCGGTTTAAAGAACACCGTACCAGGATATATTTCCGTTTGGCCGGAACCGAGCATGAAATCGAAACCGAGTTCGATTCCTTTTTCGAGCGTTGGACGATCCATCGGAGCCATTGCATACACGCAAGTCTTGATGGAACTCAAATCATATTTTTCACGCTCCGGATGATGGATGAACGCCCGGTACATCATCGGCAACAAAAATACGAACGATATTTTTTCTTTTTCGACCGTTTCCATGAAATGGATCGGATCGAATTTTTGGAAAATGACACCGGTTGAACCGATATTGAATAGGGATACGATGAACGTGTGCTGTGCACAATGGAACATCGGCATGAGGATGGTTGCCACATTATCGTCAAAATACCTCGTTTCGATGATATTGCTTAAGCTCGCCATATAAACGGACAAATGGCTGATCATGACCCCTTTCGGTTTTCCGGTCGTCCCGCTTGTAAACATAATTTGCGCCACATCTCGGTCTTTAATATCCACTTCCAATTCGGTCGGCGGCTGATTTTGAATTGTGTCCAAGACGGTCGGTATTTCATTTTGACCGAAATTCGCCGTATATAAAATCGGATAATCGCTTAAACGTTCCAAATGAGGCTTGACGATTGGCAAATCGGCGACGATCAGTTGTGCATCAACTTCTTCCAAAATGTACAATTGTTCATCAATGGTCAGTCCCGGATTGATCGGCACCCAAATCAACCCTGCTTTTTGTGTCCCGAAGATGGCAATCAAATGTGCCGCCGAGTTGATGGCGATCGTTGCCACCGCATCGCCTTTTTCCAAACCTAAACTTTTCAAATAATTGGCAAATTGGTTTGTCAATTGATCGAATTGTCTATACGTGATTCTAAAGTCGCCATCGATGATGGCCGTTTTGTCAGGAACCCTTCTTGCTGTCCGACGAATGATGTCGCCAATGGCCACTCGATTCAGGACCGAAATTTCTTCATACAAACTCATCTCATCATACCCCCATTAAATTTTCATAATAATCGAAAAATTGAGCCCGCGACGGTCGACCGATGGAAGTGAGGAAAAAAGGAAAGTTATCACTCCCTTCTTTAAAATTTATTGTGGTTGAAGCGTTAACATGATTTACGTTAAAATCGAGCCGTGTTTTTTATCTGGCAGTGGATAATCTTTATGTTTGAACGTTTCAAAACGCGTGATCAACTCTTGCCGCAATTCGCTCGGAACGATCAAATCATCGACGACCATTTCACTGGCCAATTTCTTGATTTCATAACCTTTGCGATATTCATCGCGCAACATTTTTACGACTTTGGCCCGTTCGACCGGATCTTCGATTTCCTGAATTTTGTTGTAGTAAACAGCATTGATCGCCGCTTCCGGACCCATGATCGCAATTTCTGCCGAAGGAAGCGCCATCGTCGCATCCGGATCGTATGCCGGACCAGCCATCGCGTAAATGCCGGCGCCGTACGCTTTCCGCACGATTACGGTCATTTTCGGCACGTTCGCTACGGAGCTTGCGTAAATGAAGTTGCGCCCTTTCCGTAAAATCCCTTCTTGTTCGACTTTCGTCCCGACCATGAATCCTGGCGTGTCACATAAATAGAGGAGCGGAATATTGAAGGCGTCGCATTTCCAAACGAATTCGGCACCTTTTTCCGATGATTCAGGGAAAATGGCTCCCCCTCTGACAGCCGGTTGATTCGCAACGACCCCGATCGGTTTGCCGTTTAACCGGGCGAAACCGACGACGAGTTCTTTGGCGTAATCTTTTTTCACTTCCAAAAAGCTGCCGCCATCGACAATGCAATCAATCAGTTCATGCACATCGTACGGTTGATTCGGATCCTTCGGAATGATGTCATCGATGTCTTTCGGATCGCGCGCCGGTTCAACCGGATCATACTCCGGAAGAACGGCGTCATAACTGTCCGGCAAATACGTCAGCAACCGTTTCGTCACTTCCGCCGCCTCTTCTTCATTTTCGACGACGAAGTGGACTTGCCCGCTTTTTGTGGCATGCATCATCGCTCCGCCCAGTTCTTCGACATCGACTTTTTGTCCGGTCGCCATCTCGACCATCCGCGGTGAGGCAATGGCCATTCCGGCCATTTTGTTGACCATGATGAGAAAGTCGGAAAAGACGGGCATGTAAGCTGTGCCGGCAAAACTCGGCCCGTAAAGCACGGCGATTTGCGGCACCCTACCCGACAGCAAGCTGTGGTAATACCAAATCCGTCCGCCCGAATAGCGGTCGACATGGTATCCGCCCGCCTCGTCAATTCTTCCTCCCGAAGAATCGATCAAATATAAAATCGGTCGTTTCCCACGTATGGCCGCTTCCTGGATGCGCAAAATTTTCTCCCCGTGATAGCGGCCGATGGAGCCGGCTTTCACCGTAAAATCACTCGCCATGAAAAAGAGCAAGCGGTCGTCAATTTTTCCCGTTCCTGTAACGACGCCGTCCGCCGGCAAATCTTTTTTGTTCGCATTCGCAAAAAGACCTGTTTCATAATAAGGTTTTCCATCATCAAAAAACAGCTTCAAACGATCGCGTACGAACAACTTGCCGAGCTTTTTCAATTTGTCATGATGTTTGCCGCCTTTGTAAATTCTTTCTCGTTCCTCTAATACCATCAATTCTCTTTCCATCGCTTTCACTCCTTCAAGTTGATGTTATTTTGCTTTTTTCGACAGTGATATCCAGCATTTTCGTCAATATTTCGTTCATGATTTGCGTCGTGCCGCCGCCGATCGGCTGCAAACGCGAATCACGCCAATAACGCTGTATTGGAAATTCCATCATGTAGCCGTTGCCGCCATGGATTTGCAACGCTTGGTCGGTGACGCGGCGCACCATTTCCGCCGCATATGCTTTTGCCATCGTCGCTTGCAGCGTGGCATCTTCCCCCTGGTTGTATAAGTGGAGTGCACGATACGTGATGTACCTCGCTTTTTCGATGTCGACGGCCATATCGACCATCTTGTGGCGCAGCACTTGGAATTTTGACAACGGCCGGCCGAATTGGATTCGTTCCTTGCTATATTTGATCGCTTCTTTCAACGCCAGTTCCGCCAGTACGACACTCGTCAATGCAAGCTGGATCCGCTCGTATTGAAAATCTTGCATGATATAATAAAAACCGGAATGCTCCTCGCCAAGCAAATTTTCTTTCGGGATTTTCACGTTGTCAAAATACAATTCCCCGGTGTCGGAAGAATGGATGCCGAGTTTGTTCAACTTCTTCCCTGTAGAAAAACCTTCCGAAGACGTGTCAACGATAAACAAACTAATATTCTGGTGGCGCGGTTCTTCTCGCGTTTTTGCCGCTACTATCACATAGTCGGCAATCGTGCCGTTCGTGATGAACGTCTTCGAACCGTTGAGGATGTAATGATCCCCTTCTCTCGTCGCTTTCGTTTGGATGTTTGCGACGTCCGAGCCGGCGTGTGGTTCCGTGATCGCCAAGGCAAAAATCTTTTCACCGCTGATGCCTTGCGGGAGGTATTTGCGTTTTTGCTCTTCGTTGCCAAAGAGCCAAATTTTGCTCATCGCAATGGAAAACGTAGCGGTAAGCGAAGCTGCGGCTCCAGTTGCGCCGGAACGCGTCAGTTCCTCGATGAGGACGCATTCCATGATCGCATCGAGACCGCTTCCGCCGTATTCTTCAGGGAAACGGATGCCCAAATAGCCCATCTCCCCCGCTTTTTTGAAAAGCGAACGTGGAACGATGCCTTCTTTTTCCCATTGTTCGGTATAAGGCTTCATTTCCTTTTCCACAAATTTTTTTACCGATTGCCGAAATTGTTCATGTTCGTCATTAAAAATCCAATGCGTCATGTCTTCCACCCCTTCATTTTTTATAAGCCCATTTGCCCGGCGATGATTTCTTTCATGATTTCATCGGTGCCGCCGCCAATGCGAAACAGCCGCGTGTCGCGCCATAAACGGGCGATTGGATATTCTTCGATGTAGCCGTGGCCGCCGAAAATTTGCAACGCGCGGTCGGCCACCCAATGCGCCATTTGAGCGGCGGAAAGTTTGGCAATGGAAATCTCTTTCGGCAACACATCACCTCTGCTGAATTTGTACGCGACGGCGTATGTTAATTCACGGCACGCTTCAATTTCCGTTTTCATTTCCGCTAGCAAATGGCTGATCACTTGGAAATTGCTGATCGGTCGTCCGAAAGCATATCTCGTTTGTGCATATTCGAGCGCCAATTCATAAATGTACTGGGCTATGCCGATTGCGCCCGCCGCACCGTTTAAGCGCTCGCCTTGCAGCTGCCACATGATCTGGTAAAAACCTTGTCCTTCTGCACCGAGCAAGTTTTCATGCGGAACTTTCACATTGTCCAAAATGAGCTCAGCCGTATCGGAAGACCGCATCCCGACTTTATTCAACCGTTTGCTAACCGAAAATCCCGGCAAATCCGTGTCGACGATGAACATGCTGATCCCTTTTGCACCTTTTTCATCCGACGTGCGTGCGACCAATGTGACGAAATCGGCCCTTGTACCATTTGTAATGAACATTTTTCTTCCGTTGATGATCCATCCATCTTCGACGCGTCTTGCTCGCGTTTCAATCGATTGCACGTCGGAGCCATGGTTCGGTTCGGTGATGCCGATGGCAGCGATTTTTTCGCCTTTTAAAGCAGGTTTCAAATATTTCTCAATCTGTTCTTTCGTTCCGAATTTGTAAATCGGCGGGGTGGCCATGTCCGTTTGCACGCCGATCGCCATCGGTACGCCGCCGCAACCGACACGCCCGAGCTCTTCCGCCATCACGATGCCCATGAAGTAGTCGCCGCCTTGGCCGCCCACTTCTTCAGGATAATGCAACCCTAAAAGGCCGGCGTCCGCCATTCGTTTGAACAATCCTCTCGGAAAAATGCCTTCCCGCTCCCACTCGTCAACGTAGGGCTTGATTTCTTTTTCGACGAATGCGCGGATCACTTTGCGCATCTCTTCATGTTCTTCCCTTAAATAAGGTTCCAACGTCATTTTCACATCAACACCTTTTCTTATTTTGTTGATCATTTCGCCGCCATTTACAGCGAAAAATCATCGGGCACTTCGATTTCGAACCGTAATATGTTGGAGCCGAAACATTTTCCTAAATTATCGACCCTGAGCGATTGCGAACCGCCGCCGTCCAGCGCCTCTTTGCAGACGAAATTCAATCCTTCGATGTTCGGCAGTTCGTATCGCACCACTTCTCCGAACACTAATCCTTGGAAAAATTTTTTCACTTTTTCAGCGGTCATTTGCTCGACTAAATATGGATAATACGCTTTCTTTTTGGCAAAAACGCCGATGTTCACCGTATTGCCTTTGTCCCCCGAACGAGCATGGGCGATCTCTTTCAATTGAATCCGTTTCATACCGGTTCCCCCACTTCGCTCATCGATATCGTCACGTGACTTTCAATCAACTTTCGCGGAACAAGAAACGACCACATACCCAATAACTGCCGCGTCGGAATTTGGCCGAACGTCGACATCGTCGGCGGCCCGTTTAAAGCCAATGGCGGGAACAACCGGAAGAAGTTATCGGCTTTTTTCTTGTCGTACGTTTTCACCGCCATGCGCAAGTACACTTCATTCGGGTCCCCCGCATCATGCGCGAGCGGTCCATGAAGCGAATTAAATCCGATATAATCGACGTGCATCTTTTCGAATGTGATGCTTTTCTTCTCCATGATGCGATAAATGATCTCTTCCGCTTTTTTCGCTTTTTCGAGTGCATCCGGCCAAGAAAATCCGACAATGACTTGGCCCATGTACCCGTCGTCGTATCCGGCAACGACTTTCAAATCTTTCGGACGTTCTTTTCCTTTGACACCGGTCACTTTCACTTGATTTGGAGCGATCTCTTCCAATGTGACGTTCGTAATGTCGACGACGACATCCGGAGTGATGTAATTCGCCGGATCGTGGATTTCGTACAACATTTGTTCTTTCACTGTTTGGGCATTGACCAACCCGCCGCTTCCTTCAACTTTCGTGATGACGAATTCGCCGTTTTCGGAAACTTCCGCAATCGGATAACCGATTTGCTCGAAGTTTTCGATCGACTGCCAATCGGCCGAGAAGTTCCCGCCCGTCGATTGCGCGGAACATTCGAGCAAATGCCCCATAAACACGCCGCTTGCCAGCCGATCCCAATCGTCTTCTTCCCAACCGAATTCATATATGAGCGGCGCCAAAAACTGCGCGGTGTCCGTCGTCCTTCCGCTGATGACGATATCCGCCCCTTGGCGCAACGCCTCCACTAACGGTTTTGCGCCGAGATACGCATTTGCAAAAAGCAATTTCTCTTCAATTTCCTTCGTGAACGGTTTGGCAGTTTCCAGATCGGTGAAATCAACGCCCGCATCTTGCAATTCGGAAATGCGCGGCTTTATATCATCTCCGGTTACGACCGCCACTTTAATGTCGTGGATCCCCATCTTTTTGGCGACATGAAGGACCACTTCTTTTGCCGCATGCGGATTTAAACCGCCCGCGTTCGTCAACATTTTGAACTTGTTTTTTTTCATAAGCGGCAAAAGCGCTTGCATCGCCAAACCGATGTCCCGCGTATAGCCCAACTCCGGATGTTGGAACTTGTTTTTGGCCAAAATCGCCATCGTGAGCTCAGCCAAAGCGTCAAACGCCAAATAATCCAAGTTGCCATATTTCGCATTCATTACCGCACCGTCGAATGAATCGCCGTAAAAGCCTTGACCTGCCCCGATTCGCACTTTTTTCATTCCCGATCACCCCTTTTTCTCGAAAAAACCTTCATCGATTTATTGAATGACCGCGACCGTATCGTTTTCTTGCACGAAATCGCCTTCATTCACATGTAACGTCGCGAGCGTCCCGTCTGCCGTCGCTTCGATCGGAATTTCCATTTTCATCGATTCCAAGATGATGACGACATCCCCCGCTTTGATCGAATCGCCGACATGTTTCAAAACTTTCCAAACGGTTCCTCCCATAGGTGCTTTTAATTCCATTCACATCTCCCCCTTATTTACCCGTAAAGATCGGTTTTCGTTTTTCCAAAAAAGCGGTTGCGCCTTCTTTCAAATCTTCGCTCTGAAACGAGACGATCCTTAACGTCGACAATAGATCGAACGCTTTATGCAAATCGACATCTTCCGTGTTGTAAAAAGCATCCAACGCCAATCTTGTCGCCAAAGGACTGTAACCAGCAATCGTTTTTGCCCATTTCATCGTTTCTTCTTCTAAGGCTTCATGCGGCACCACTTGATGTACGAGCTGGATCGCTTTAGCTTCTTCCGCCGTGAGCGTCTTGGCCGTCAACATCAATTCCAACGTCTTCCGGTCGCCGATGGCCCGCCGCATCAACGGCAAAATGACAAAAGGCACCAAACCTAGCCGCAGCTCCGTCAACCCTAAAACGGCCTGCTCCGAAGCGATCGCCAAATGGCACATCGCGACAAAGCCGGTTCCTCCGCCTAAAGCGGGGCCATTGACGGATGCAATCATCGGCGTCCGCACTTCCGAACCGAGCCGGAACAATTCATTGCTCGCGATGCCTTCATCATACAGCTCCGGCGTCGATTTCATGAAGTTTTGCCTGAATTCACCGATGTCTCCACCGGCCGAAAACGCCGGTCCATTCCCCGTCACAACGATGACGCGCACTTCCGGATCGCGGTCCGCCCGCTTCACCGCAGCAATCAATTCTTCCACAAGCTTTTTCGTAAAGGGATTGCGCTGTTCTGGCAAATTCAACGTCACTTTCGCAATGTGATCATTTACTTCGTATAAAATCGTTTCGTATGCCACGTTTACACCTCCGCTTTTATTCCATATTTTCACTTTTCAATATTGCAAGTTGCGTGCCAATTTTTCATTATCGGCTTCATCAACGCATATGACGGATTTTTACGCTTGATGTGTTTATAAACACTTTTCCTTGTTGTACAAATTTTGCGACAATTGTTCAATTTTTTGTGAAATTGTGTTAATATTTACAATAATTAAAAAAAGTAACCTCTGTTTCGAATGAGGAAAGGGGGATCCATCACTTGGAAGTCAAAAAAATTATGTCTCCTGAATTTATCTCCATTCGCAAAACGACGACCATCAAAGAAGTGATCGAACAATTCATCCAGTTTCGGCACGACATCGCTTGCGTCATCGAGAAGGAACAGTTGCTCGGCATTGTGACGAAATATTCCCTTTACCGGCTGTTGTTGAAAACGAACGACATTCATCGAACGATCGAAGATGCGATCATCTACGAGCCTGTGACGTTGAATGAAAACCATACGGTGTATGAATCGAGGGAAACATTGATCAAACACAATGTGGCACATGCGGTCGTATTGAACGATGACGGGAAGGTGATCGGCATCCTTTCCAACGCCAACCTTTTCAAAGGGCTCGTCAAAGAATTGGAACATGTCATGAAACAAT
>JAAYTF010000020.1 GCA_012518125.1 Bacilli bacterium
GTTTCTTGTTGTCCAACACCGGGCGGTATCGGAGGAAGTCCAATTGTTCTTCGCCATATTGCGTCAGTTTCAACCGCTTCAAAACGAACAAGGCAGTTTTCAGGAAAGGGGCCGGGAAACGGATCACTTTTTTATTTAACATGGCGGCAATTTCATCGATCGTAACTTTGCCGTCGCCGGCAACGTTGTAAATGCCGGTTGCGCCGCCGAACACCGCTTTCATGAAGCAGTTGACGACATCTTCATCCCAGATGAATACAAACGGGCTGTCGGAACCGCGGATTCCGATCAAAAAATGTTTTTCAAACAAGTTCGTTATTTGGTTGTCCACTTCCTTGCCTAAAATCGTGCCGATGCGGAAGATGACTTGCTCCAATTGCGGGTGTGTTTCACGGTATTCCGCGAGCATTTCTTCCACGAGCCGCTTATGGTGCGAATAGGCGAACGCTTCGTTGCCGCGGATCGGGGCATTTTCCGTAATCCATTCCGGGTTGTCTGGATGATACCCGTAAGCGGCGCCGCTCGATGATACGACGATCCGTTTTATACCATTTCGGACGGCCGCTTCAAGGACGTTTTTCGTCCCTTCGACATCGACCGAATATTCAAATTCACGGTTGCTTTTCTTCCCGGGGGTGACGATCGATGCCAAATGGACGACGATGTCCACGTTCGCTTTTCGCATAAGTGCCCCCATGTCTTTTGAACGGACGTCGATGGCAACATATTTCAAATGCTCATCCGGCGTAAATGGGTTTTGTTCCTTAATATCTGTCGCGATGATTGTGGTTTTTTCAGGCGACGTCTTATTTTTCTTTTGCAGCGCTTTGACAAGTTGACGCCCGAGAAATCCGGCAGCTCCCGTGATCAGTACGTTCATGTCGAAACTCCTTCCAATTCTTTTGGCGGTTTACGCGACCAGAATATCGCCAATGTCAATCCGGATATGATATGCCAAATCGACCACCAAGCCGCGATGATCGCCATGCCGCCGAGGCCGTTGAAGAAGTTGAAAATCAAGATGAGCCCAAGTCCGGAATTTTGGATCCCCATTTCGATGGCGATCGCACGGCGGTCTTTTTCCGTCACGCGGAAAGCCCGCGCAGCGAAATAGCCGATCAATATCGCCGTCAAGTTATGCAAAAAGACGGCTATGACGACCATGCCGACATAGTTGAGAAAATGTTCGAAATTGGCGGCCAATGCGCCGATGACAAAAAGGATGAAGAAACCGATCGAAAAACGTTTCATCCATACGCTCATTTTCCTAGACCATTCAGGAAAACGATGGTTGACGTACATCCCCAACGCGAGCGGAATGCCGAGCAAAATGACAATCGATTGGACGAGCTCCCACGGGCTGATGAAAAATGTCCGTAAAATTTCACGGGACGGTTCGTACAAAGAACCCCACAGCATCGTATTCAACGGGGTGAAAAGGATGGAAAACGCGGTGGAAACCGCGGTCATGCTGATCGACAGCGACGTGTTCCCTTTCGCCAGATGAGTCAAAAAGTTCGATAAATTCCCGCCCGGGCATGCCGCGACCAAAAACATGCCCAATGCGATGCTCGGGCGGGGTTGAATGATTAAAACGAGCAAATACGTAAACGCCGGCAGCAAGAAAAATTGCGAAACGATGCCGATCAGAAAAGGTTTCGGCGATCTTACCGTCCGGGTGAAGTCGCTCGGTTTCAAATCGAGCGCGACCCCGAACATGATGAAACCGATCAAAACGTTCATGATGAACAACGTCGTCGGATTAAAATTCAATTGCACTGTATCAATATCCATCGGCTATTTCCCCTTTGGCTCAAGATGCATATCTTTGAAATGTTTCAATCCCGGCGCCCACATATGTTTGACGGGATCGACATCGACGTGGATGACCGTGCAGCCGTCGGCTTTGAGCGCACGTTTTAACGCTCCTTCGAGTTGTTTCAGATCGCTCACCCGCTCGCCGTAAGCGCCCATGCTTGAAGCCAATTTGTCGAATGCGATTTCTTGAAAGTCCGTTTCGATGCTTTCCTCTTCGCTCAACGACTTTTTGATGAGTGTTTTGAACGGTTTCAACGCGAAATGCTGGTTCATTTTCACCATGCCCCATTGTTTGTCGACCATGACGACGTAGACGACGTTTAGATTGTAGCGGACGGCCGTTTCAATTTCTTGTGGATGGAAACCGATTGCGCCATCCCCGATGATGCATAAAACCGGATGAGCCGGATCGGCGACGGCCGCGCCCAATGCTTGAGCCATGCCGGCGCCCAACATGCCGAATTTAAACGTCGACAAAATGTTTCCCGGCTTTTCGATTTCGTAATAAAAGTTTGACCATATTGTCGCATTGCCTCCGTCAAAGACGACGGTCGATTCTTTCGGGAACACTTTCCGGCACGTTGCGGGCACGTGAGCCGGATTCATCGGGGACGTTAAATCCTCCAATTTTTGGTCGAGTTCTTTTCGATGTTTTTTCCTTTCTTCGACGAAACGCTCGATCAATTGTGAACGATCGCGCAACTGCAAAGGTCTTTCTTTTTCGAGCAATGCGTTGTGAAGTTTTTTCAAAAACCGTCCGACATCCGCCAATATCGCCAAATCGACCGGTTTATTGACGCCGATTCGTTCTGGGTCGATGTCGACTTGGATGACTTTTTGCTGCGGATTCCAATATGGCGCTTTTCCCCACCAATCGGTTTCGCCGACCCGTGAGCCGAGGATGAGGACGAGATCCGCTTCGTTGCGAATCTTGTTCACCGCCTCGATGTGGATCATCGGCATCATGAGCCGGTTCGATTCCGGTATGGCCGCCCTAGCCCCCCAACTCGTTGTCACCATCATTTCCAATCGTTCGGCGACTTTTTCCAAATCGTCAAAAGCTTTTGCATGAATGACACCACTACCGGCGTGGATGATCGGAAACTTCGCCTGTTCGATCAAGTTGATCACTTCTTCGATTTGTTCATCCGAAGGTTCCGGCAAATGCGTCAAACGGTACTGTTCCGGACGCATAAAAGGTATGTCCGCTTTAAACTTGCCGTTCATGATGTTTTCGGGTATATCGATATGCACGACACCCGGCCGTCCTTCGAAGCACTTGCGTAGCGCCGTGCGCATCATTTCCGGAATGCGCTCGAACGAAGGCACCGTTTCGCTCCATTTGGCGATGTTTTTGATGACGGCGACTTGGTCGAATAGTTGGTACGTCCCGCCGCGGTCCGGATACATGATCCCCGTCCGACGCGAACTGGTAATCGCAAGTACGCGATTGCCTTCCGCCTGCTCGACGACGAGTCCCGGAAGCAGATTTGCCACCCCTGGGCCATTGCTCGCCATGCAAACGCCCAATTTTCCGGTCAGACGGGCATATGCCCCGGCCATATGCGCGGCGCTTGTTTCGTGGCGCGGCGAATACAATTTGATGCCGTATGCTTCCAATTTCGAGTAGAAACCAAAATACGTGCCGTCGATGATGCCGAAGACGTTTTCGACACCTTCCATTTGCAACATTTTCGCAATCACTTCTCCACCAGTGTATTGTTCAACCATGGTCAATCCCCCCTAAAGTCTTTTGCGGATTTGTTCGTAAACATGGAAGACATCTTCTTTATCCGGTATTTTTCGGTTCGTCAAAATGCCGTTGCCGGATAATGCATCTTGTACAAGAAGCGGAATCATGTTTTCCAACACCGTTTTGTCGATGAAGCGTCTTGCTTCTTCATAAATTTCAAACGTTTCGTTCAAATTTTCCAAATACATGAGCAAATCGTCCGTATGTAAAATGGCGGCGATTTTTTCGTAGCGGTCTTTTGCCGCTTCCAACCCGAAATGGACGACGGGCGGGAGCGTCAATGCGACGGTCAATCCGTGCGGCAATTGGAACCGGGCGCCCAACGGCCGGGCGGAGGCGTGCGCCAAATTGGTCGAAGCATTCGAAAACGCAATGCCGGCAAAATGGCTCCCCAAAAGCATTTGTTCTCGTGCAAGCAAGTTGTTTGGTTCGTGATAGACGGTTGTCAAATTTGTGCCGATCAATTCAATCGCTTTCATGGCGTACATGTCGCTTGCGGGGGAGGATTTGTTTGACACGAACGCTTCGATGGCGTGTGCGAGTGCGTCCATGCCGGTTTGCGCCGTCACGTTTCGCGGCAGACTCAGCGTAAGCTCCGGGTCCAAAATGGCAACGTCCGGGATAATGGACGGATGTGCAGGATTGTGTTTTATGTTTTCTTTTTCATCCGTGATGACGAACACTTTCGTCGCTTCGCTGCCCGAACCCGCCGTTGTCGGGACGGCGATCAGCGGATGCCGCTCGATATGACCAATTTCAAAATTTTTGATTGAAGCGATGTTCGTTTTCGCCGTGACAGCGACCGCTTTTGCCAAGTCGATTGCGCTGCCGCCGCCGATCGCCAAAATCCCGTCGCAACCGCTCGATTGGAAACGCTTACGAACTTCGGCAACGTGTGCGAGCGTTGGCTCTTTAGAAGCATGTGTACAAAATGTAACGGCGGTTCGGCTTTTTTTCAATAGGGAACGTATTTCGCCTTCTAGCTCGCTTTTTGCGCGTTCGCTCAAAATGACGAATAAATGGTCGATACCCAAACGTTTGACAGCGCTTTCAAGTGCGGCCAAGCTCCCCGGCCCATGATATAACGTTTTCGGCAAATGGATGGATGTAGCCATATGAATCGCCTTCTTCACATTCTTTTCATTTTGATGCGGAATTCGTACATGCCTGGTTTAATGACGCTCGTGTAATATTCGATCATTTCCCCTTGAGGGTCACGGATGATCCTTTCGACGGAGAGGACGTTCGTGCCTGTTTCGATTTCTAGATGCATGGCGTCATCATCGTCGATTTTTTGGCAGCGTATCACTTGTTCCGCTTCGTCCATACGGATGCCGAGCTCGTTTTCCATCACGTCGTAAATCGTGATCGAATCGAGATCGAATTCGTTTAATCGTTCACCCAATCCTATCGGAACGTAATGCCGTTCGATCGCAATCGGGATGCCGTCCGCAGTGCGGAGGCGTTTGATCACGTAAAACGTTTTTTCTTGCAAGTGTTTGGCGACATGTTCCGGTTCGGACACCCGTTTAAATAGGAGCAGTTTCGAACCTGGTTTCATCCCGAAGCGTTTGACCGTGTCCGTCAAACTGTTCAATGAATGGAGCCAATCTTGGATCGGCCGATGTTTTTTGATGAACGTTCCTTTGCCGTGCAATTTTTCGAGCAGCCCTTCGTTGACGAGATGATTCACGGCTTCGCGGATCGTCGTCCGGCTCACTTTGAAACGCTCCATCAACTCCCGTTCGCTCGGGATCTTTTCAGCGTACTTGTCGTCCAAGATCTCTTTTTTCAATATTTCCTTCACTTGCAGATGGTACGGAATCGGTTTTTCTTCATCAATCACGTTTTCACCACCAAACTCATCATGACGTCATTACCAGTTGGGAAAATTATAGCAGAAAATGTCGTCACTGACAATAGCCAATAGAAAAATCCGCATTTCTATGATGGTAAAAAAGCGTTTGGTCCACCGTCTTGCTGAACGTTTACGAAAAAATGGTTTCA
>JAAYTF010000187.1 GCA_012518125.1 Bacilli bacterium
AACGCACCGGATTGTGGCTCCGGCATGCGTGGGTTCAAATCCCACCGGTCGCCCCTTTGTATTGGGCTATAGCCAAGCGGTAAGGCAGCGGATTTTGGTTCCGCCATTCCTAGGTTCGAATCCTAGTAGCCCAGTATCTGCGGAAGTAGTTCAGTGGTAGAATACCACCTTGCCAAGGTGGGGGTCGCGGGTTCGAATCCCGTCTTCCGCTTATTTTTATTTTATGGCGGCATAGCCAAGTGGTAAGGCAGAGGTCTGCAAAACCTTTATCACCGGTTCGAATCCGGTTGCCGCCTCTTTGCAAACTTGTTTTATTCGTTTCATTCGTATATAATATAATGAGTGCGAATTAAAGACATTTCACCTTATTCCGACCTGCCAGCGTGGCGGAATTGGCAGACGCGCGAGACTCAAAATCTCGTATCCTCCGGGATGTGCCGGTTCGACTCCGGCCGCTGGCATCAAACCCTGATTAGGCAAGGCTTAGAGGTTTTTTTGCGGTAAATTCCATTATATGTTAGTGGTTAACGTGCATAAAACAGTCTCATGCCTTTATGTATACGAATTGCGGAAATATCCGCTTACATTCGAAATATCTATGCACAATTCATAAACCTTGAAGCCAAGGTTTATGAATTTTTTTTGCTTTTCAAACAACGTACTGGTGAAAATTTTATATGTAATGTAGTGATAATTCGTCAACTTATTTTCATCATCTGCTGATGTAACTCGCTTGTGGTTTTTTTTATTGCCAAAAGTTTATTTTATCGATGAAAAAAATTAATATTATTTAATTACTCAATTATATTGAACGATTGCTTTCATGAATGAAACTGCAAAAATGTTATATTGGAGGCTGTAACGTTGAAGCATTACATGTTCTTTTTGTTAGCTGCACTTTTGTTTCTGTTTGTTGGTGGTTGTCAAGATAAGGAGGCAGATCAAACTGAAGTGTCGGAACCAAAAGAAGAAGTAATTGATGCAACAATAGAAGAAGATGATGAAGATGAAATGGAAAAGTTGATCGAAAGGTTAAAAAATTATGAAATTGTCGTTTTGGAGGACAATGGTGAAGAGCATCATATAAGAATCGAATATCCCAAGTTCCATTATGAACCTTTGGATGACATATTGTCCGATAAAGAAAAAGAATTTGAAGCTCAATTGGAACAAGCTGAACAGTTCAGGGAAGAAGGATTCGATGATGTATACAGTTATCAATTGAATGTAAAAAATGTGACGGTGACGGCAAACATCGTTTCGGTTTATTATGAAGGTCGATTTTATCACGGAGGCGGATTTTCGATTGCGGATTCGTTCAATTATGATTTGAAACATGATCGGATCGTCACATTGGATGATGTGTTGGAAGAACATTCCATCACGTTGGAACAATTGGCGGATTTAGCGGCGGAAAAATTAATGGCAGATGAACGGTTTTTAGATTACTATGAGAACCCTGAGCAACTCCGCGAAGAAGTGAGAGAAGAGACGAAACCTGTTGAAAGCAATTTTGCTGTATTTACGTTAACGGATGAAGCGATCACGTTTTACAAACAATTTTTCAGCCTGTTTCCAAATGCTGAAGGCATGGTGGATGTCGAAATCACATGGGATGAAATGGAACAGTATATCAATGCGTCAAATGGACAATCTGATGCAGATGATGCAGAAGTTGTACAAAGCCGCTGGATATATGAATTTGGCGATCCTGTTGAAGCGACTGAATCGTTGCAATATATTGATGAAGAGTACCGTTTTACGGTGGACCTTCCCGCTTCTTGGAAAGGCAAATACTTCGTACAATTAACGAAAAGTGATTTTGAGCATTTTCCGAAAGAACCATCCAAATCGATCGTATTTAACATGGTTCACGAAGGGAAGTACATGGGCTACATATTCTCGATTGAAGTGCTAGAAGACATTTCGGTAGAGGAAGTAAAAGCATATTATGAAAATTGGCCTGGTTTTGAAGGGTTGATCGACGCCGGAAACGATGTTGTTTTAGTTTATTCAAGACCTGGAGAAATGGAAGCGCCGTTGTATGAAGCGCCGTATATTGAAGTTGGCAATGAATTTTCAAAGATGGTAGAAGAAGATATGCCGAAGATTTTAAAGACCGTGAAGTTTTATTAACTACCTATTGATGATTTAATGTTGCTTGCAAAAGCACCACGCCCATCCATGGCCTGATAGTGGACGTTTATCAAATGTAAAATCGGCTTCATTGTTGTTTTATTCGTGGCGGCTTAAATCGGCAGCTATGAAGCAGGGGAAATGAGCGAAGACGTATTTGTTATCGATATGGATGGAAATGTCGTCATCGTTGATACGTTAATAACGGGAGCAAATGGGTTCATTGATCTATGGTTACCAAGGGATAAACAATTCCGCATATCGGTTCATCACGAAGGAATGAAAGTCGAATCCATCATTTCCACGATTGCAAATGACGGCACTTGCATAACGACATTGCAATTGATGTGAATGAGGTTAAG
>JAAYTF010000153.1 GCA_012518125.1 Bacilli bacterium
CGAAGATTTTGTCAGAAGCTCAAGTGATCAAAGATAAACCGCTCAAAGAACATACGTATACGAAATTGGGCGGGAATGCAGATTATTTCGTAACGCCGCGCACCCCTGCGGAAGTGCAGCGGGTCGTTCAATTTGCCAATAAAGAAAACGTTCCACTCACGCTGCTTGGAAACGGCTCCAATCTGATCATCCGCGACGGCGGCATTCGCGGAATTGTCATGTATTTGGGGGAATTGAACGACATTTCAGTCGAAGGGACAATCATCCGTGCGGAAGCCGGTGCGCTCATTAGCGATGTATCGTATTTTGCCCTTGAACATTCATTGACCGGGTTGGAGTTTGCCTGCGGCATTCCAGGTTCTGTAGGCGGCGCATTATATATGAACGCCGGCGCATACGGCGGTGAAATAAAAGATGTCTTGCTTAACGCGACCGTCATCGACCGTGAGGGGAACATAAAAGTAGTGAAAGCAGAAGACCTCGGTCTGGCCTACCGGAAAAGCAACATACCCGAAAAAGGGTACATCGTGATCGAAGGGACGTTCGGCCTGAAAGAGGGGAATTACGAAGAGATCAAAGCGGTGATGGACGATTTGCAAGCGAGAAGAAGAGCGAAACAGCCGCTTGAGTATCCATCATGTGGAAGTGTTTTCAAACGGCCGCCTGGGTATTATGCCGGAAAATTGATTCAAGACAGCGGCTTGCAAGGGTACTCAATCGGTGGTGCGCAAGTGTCGACGAAACATGCCGGTTTTATCGTCAACATCAACAATGCGACGGCCGCTGAATATATCGCCTTGATTGAACATGTACAAAAAACGGTGAAAGAAAAATTCGGCGTCGAGTTGGAACGTGAAGTTCGCATTATCGGCGAAGATAAAGAAGAACGTCCGCAGTCTGCCGCAAATGATGCGGGATCATCATAATGAAAAAGGGAGTGCATGACTGATGCTTACGGTTTCGATTATAGCGAGTGCAGTTTTGACGATTATCGTGTTGATTTTGTCACTGATTACGATCCAAAAAGGGTACGGATATAAACATACCGTCGATCCACCGGCAAGTGGAGCGGATGATGAGCGCGCCAATGAAAGCGAACAACAAGACTGAGGATAGCATTGCGCATCCTTCGTCTTTCGGTTAGGAGGGATGACGTGGAAGTTTTACTGATGGTTGTTTTGATCGGTTATGCACTCGGATGTATTCACGGCTCGCAAATCGTCGGTAAATATAAAAAGGTGAACATCAAAAAAAACGGCTTGAAAAATGCAGGCGCATCGAATGCCACGCTGCTCCTCGGTTTCCGCTTCGGTGCGATCGTCGCATTCGTCGACATCACGAAAGCGATCCTCTCCTTGCTGATCACGGTGAATCTTTTAAACTATGTTGGCATCAACGAAGAACTTGCATTCATCTATCTTTTGTTAAATGGCTTGGCAGTGATCATCGGCCACAATTATCCGCTGACGATGAATTTTGACGGCGGAAAAGGGACGGCGTCTTTTTTGGGTTTTCTTTTATTTCTCAATTGGAAATTGGCTTTCGTCTGCCTCTTTATTGCACTCATCATTTCCGTTTTGACGAATTATTTCGTAATCGGCACTTTTTCTGGATACATCACGTTTAACGTATATGTCTTTTTCCTCTACTCGCAGTTGCCGATTTTGCTTTCACTCATCTTCACATCATTGTTCATCATTAAACATATCGAGAACTTTAAACGAATCATGAACGATGAGGAAATGAAACTGCGGACATTTTTCTTAAAACGAAGCTAATGTGGCTTGACCGATTGAAAACTCGCTCTATTCAAAAGAGCGAGCATTTTTTTCGAAGATATTGCAAACCATACGATAAAAATTGAAAGTCAGGGGTTAAGCGTCATGGACAACGTATACATCTTCAACATTTTCACCCAACCGGAAACGTACAGTTGGCTGCTCATCATCGTCTCGTTCATCATCAGTTTCATCGGCATCATCGTGCCTGTCATTCCAGGCATATTATTTTTATGGCTCGGCTTCATCGCGTACCATTTTCTGATTGATGCAACCGATTTGAATGCGTTTTTCTGGATCGTGATGGTATTATTTACGATCGTTATCCTCGGTAGCGACTTTGTCATCCATTATTTTTTCGTCGACCAATTCGGCGGCAGCAAATGGAGCAAATGGGGTGCCATCGCCGGCGTGTTCATCGGCATTTTCATTTACCCGCCGATCGGGATGATCGTCATGCCGCTCGTCATCGTCATTGCCATCGAGTTGTGGCTGAAAAAACCGTTCAAACATGCATTGAAAGTGGCGTTGAGTACGCTTGCCGGCTTTTTGAGCAGCGCGGTGGCAAAAGTGTTCATCCAAATCGTGATGATCATCATTTTTGCCATCTTTATCCTCATGTAAAGAGTGTTGACAAAAGACATTTACATATGTCTTTACAGTAAAATGTGCTATAATTTACGTAAGAGACAACCATGATGAACTGGGGAGATTGAATAAATTGATGACGAAACCGAAAAGAGCGCTGACCATCGCCGGTTCGGCTTCGGGAGGAAGCGCCGGCATACAAGCGGATATAAAGACGTTCCAAGAATTTGACGTCTACGGCATGAGCGTCGTCACCGCAATTGTCGGAAGGCATCCCATAACGGGTAAAAACGTCCATCCGATGACGATCGAAGCGATCGAAGCGCAATTTTACACTGCGAAGGAGCAAATCGGCTTCGATGCGATCAAGACGGGAATGTTATTTTCCAAAGAAGTGATCGAAACCGTCGCGAAGCTGCTTGCTGATGCGGATACAGAACACATCGTCGTCGATCCGGTCATGGTCGGCAAGTTGAAGTCGAAATTGTTAAAAGACGATGCCATCGAAGCGTTGAAAGAAAAATTGCTTCCAAGGGCTGCGGTCATCACCCCGAACATGTACGAAGCGTCCATCTTGTTGGATGACCGCCCGTTGGATACGCTCGATGATTTGAAAAGGGCAGCCATCGATTTGCACGCATTGGGTCCATCGTGCGTATTAGTGAAAGGCGGCCGCTTGGACGGCCCGGCAGTCGATGTTTTATACGATGGCGAGACGCTTACGACGTTGACGGCCCCACGCATTGATACAAAAAACACGAGCGGCGCCGGCTGTTCGTATTCGGCTGCCATTGCGGCCAATTTGGCAAAAGGAAAAACGATCCAAGAAGCAGTGCAAATCGCCAAAAGCTTCATTACGACAGCGATCAGCCACAGTTTCACGTATACGGGCATCGCCGGTCCGACATATCATGCGGCGGAGCGGAAATACGGCGAAGCGCATGCGATTAAAGTGGAAGCGGAAAAAATTTAATTTGGAGGTTTCGTTGATGAAGAGAGCATTGATCAACGTCGATTACACGTACGATTTTATCGCCGATGACGGGAAACTGACGTGCGGCGCCCCTGGACAAGCGATTGAAAAAGCGATCGTCGCCATAACGAAGGAATTCATCGAAGCGGGCGATTTCGTCGCGTTCGGCATCGATGCACACATCGAAGGGGACGAATATCATCCGGAAACGAAATTGTTCCCACCGCACAACATCGTCGGCACGAAAGGGCTCGAGTTGTACGGCGAATTAAAAACGTTGTATGAACGACATAAAGATGCGCCAAACGTCTACTATTTCAACAAGACGCGCTACAGTGCTTTTGCCGGGACGGATTTGGAAATCAAATTGCGCGAGCGCAACATCAAAGAAGTCTACATCGTCGGCGTCTGCACGGACATTTGCGTTTTGCATACCGCGGTCGATGCATACAATAAAGGGTTTGACATCGTCATTCCGAAAAATGCAGTCGCAAGTTTCAACCCGAAAGGACATGAATGGGCGCTGGAACATTTTGAAAAGACGCTCGGCGCCAAAGTGATTTAACTTTTTCCGACAGAAGTCTCCCATCCTCAAGGGATGTGAAGGGCGATAGCCTAATGAGTAGGTGGGAGATGAATGTCGGTTGGTGTAGGATTACCCGAGAAGCCCCCACTTCAAGTAACCAGCAAAGGTGGTAAGTGGAGGGTAGTTCACAATGTTACGTTTTTTGACAAAAAATGTGGCGGAAACTTATTGACAAAAGCATATACTTTGATATGATATAGTAGTAAATTGCAAAAGCTAACGACGATGATGAAGACATGTTTATTATGTGCGTGATCCAAGAGAGCTAGTGGTCGGTGCGAACTAGCATCGCGTCATGATAAATAGCCCTTCGGAGTCGACGGACCGAAACGGATGGAGTAGGTTCGTCCGCAGTGCGCGTTAAACACGGACCAATGAAGGCTGCATACATATTGGTTTTCATATGCAGTGAAAAAGGGTGGCACCGCGTGAAGTTTAACTTTTCGCCCCTTGTTTAACATATAAGGGGAGAAAAGTTTTTTTAATTTTCAAATTTAATAAGACAGAATATTGAGGAGGAAAAAAAGTGCGTCAAGATGTAAGTTTACTGCGAATCCCTGGACCAACGCCGATTCCGCCGAGCGTCGAACGGGCGATGACTCAACCGATGATCGGTCACCGTGGTGAAGAGACGAAGCAGCTGATTCAACGAATCAAACCGAGACTGAAAAAAGTGTTCGGCACGGAAGAGGACATCATTTTCATCGCCGGAAGCGGAACGGGCGGTTTGGAAACAGCTGTCGTGAATGTCGCAAACAGCAACGATGAAGTGTTAGTATTGGTCACCGGTTCATTCGGGGACCGTTTTGCCAAAATTTGTGAAGCGCACGATGTCAACGTGCATCGCCTCGATTTCGAATGGGGCGAACCGGTCGACGTCGAGCGTGTGCGGGAGTTCCTAATAAACAACAAACAAATTAAAGCCGTGTTCATGACGTACTGTGAAACGTCAACGGGCATTCTCAATCCGATTGAAGAAATTTGCCGCGTCGTGCGCGAGGAATCGGACGCGTTGACCGTCGTCGATGGTGTATCTTGTGTCGGCGGCGTCAAAACCGAAATGGACAAGTGGGGCGTCGATGTCCTTGTCACCGGTTCGCAAAAAGCGATGATGCTGCCTCCGGGCTTGACATTCATCGGTGTAAGCAAACGTGCTTGGGAAACGATCGATCAAAACGAATCCCGCCGTTTCTATTTCGATTTGCGCAAATATCGCGACAATCTGGCGAAAGATTCCACTCCGTTCACACCGGCGTTATCGCTGTTGTTCGGATTGGAACAAGCGTTGACGTTGATGGAAGAAGAAGGGCTTGAAAACGTCTATGCCCGCCATACGCTCATGATGGAAATGACTCGTGCGGCGATCAAAGCGCTGAACATTCCGCTTTTGACGACGGATGAATTTGCCGCACCGACCGTGACAGCGGTCAAACCGGACAATTTCAAAGCGGACGAATTGCGCAAAGTGTTGAAAGAAAAATTCAACTTGTCTTTGGCAGGCGGCCAGCAAAAATTGAAAGGCGAAATATTCCGCATCGGGCATATGGGTTACTGCACACCTGCCGACGTGCTGCAAATCATCAGCTTGCTTGAAATCGGCTTGCACGAATTAGGTGTGGCAGTCGAGCTCGGAAAAGGCGTTCAAGCAGCTCAGAAAGTTTACCTACAACAAGACTGATGAGGAACGTAAGAGGAGGATATTTGGCAGATGACCTTTAAAATCTTGATCAGCGATCCTTTAAGCGAAGAAGGCATTTATCCGCTAAGAGAAGCGGAAAATATAAAGGTGGACATAAAAACCGGCCTTTCACCTGAAGAATTGTTGCAAGTAATTGAAGAGTACGACGGTTTAATCGTCCGCAGCCAGACGCAAGTGACTCGTGAAGTCATCGAACGCGGCCACAATTTGAAAGTGATCGGCAGAGCCGGCGTCGGTGTGGACAATATCGATTTGGATGCGGCGACGGAAAATGGCATCATTGTCGTCAACGCTCCGGACGGAAACACGAATTCCGCCGCAGAGCACACGATGGCGATGATCATGGCGCTCGCCCGTAACATTCCGCAAGCGTATTTGTCGATCAAAGAAAAACGTTGGGACCGTAAATCTTTCATCGGTGTGGAACTGAAAGATAAAACGCTCGGCATCGTCGGATTGGGCCGGATCGGTTCGGAAGTCGCCCACCGGGCAAAAGGGCAACGGATGAACGTCATCGCTTATGATCCGTTCTTGACGGAAGAAAAAGCAAAAGCGATGGGCATCGAGTTTGGAACGCTCGATGACGTGCTTGAAAAAGCGGATTTTATCACGGTGCATACGCCGCTCTTAAAAGATACGTACCATTTGATCGACGAAGATGCGTTCAAGAAGATGAAAGACGGCGTCCGCATCATTAACTGCGCCCGCGGCGGCATCATCGACGAAGATGCGTTGTATGATGCACTCGTTTCCGGCAAAGTGGCGGGAGCCGCACTCGACGTGTTCGAAAACGAACCAGCATTGGATCATAAAATTTTGGAATTGCCGAACGTCATCGCAACGCCGCACTTGGGTGCGAGCACGGTCGAAGCGCAAGAAAGCGTCGCGATCGACGTCAGCAAAGATATCGTCCGCATTTTATCAGGCGGATTGGCGCGCAACCCTGTCAACATCCCGTCTGTGCCACGCGACGTGTTGCGCAAAATTGAACCGTATTTCCATTTATCCGAAAAGCTCGGTTTGTTTATCGCGCACTTGGGCGATGAAGTCGTCGAAGAAATGACGATCAGCTATGCGGGGGATTTAACGGCGTTTGAAATTGCGCCACTGACGCAAAATACGGTAAAAGGCTTCTTGAGCCGCCATCTAGGCGACCATGTCAACAACGTCAATGCGTCTTATTTGGCAGAGAAAAAAGGCATTACGATCCATGAAAAGAAAACGCGCGCCGCTCGCGGCTTCACGAACTTGATTACCGTTGAAGTCGTCACAAAACAAGGGAATTATCGCGTATCAGGAACGCTGTTGAACGGTTTAGGGCCAAGAATCGTCAAAATCAACGATTACAGCATGGACGTCGTACCGGAAGGCCACTTGTTGTTAGTCCATCATACGGACCAACCGGGAATGATCGGAAAATTAGGTACGTTGTTGGCTGAAAATGATGTCAACATCGCGACGATGCAAGTGGGACGTGAAACGATCGGTGGAAAGGCGATCATGATGTTGACAATCGACCGGCCACTTACCGATGAAGAACTTGAACAAGTTCGTGCGCTTGAAGGGTTTGA
>JAAYTF010000154.1 GCA_012518125.1 Bacilli bacterium
TATTTACGGTTTGACAACTTCGATGTGTTGTCGCTCTCGCCCGAATTGTTCTTCGCCGTAAACGATCAAACGGTCACATTAAAACCAATGAAAGGTACGATCGCTCGGGGCAAATCATATGAAGAAGACGTAAATAACCGAAAACGGCTTGCACAATCAATCAAAAACAAAATGGAAAACGATATGATCGCGACGATGATGCAAAAGGAATTGGAAAGGATCGCGGACGACACTCAGCTTTCAGAACGGTGCCAGATTGAAAAATACCCGACGGTTTATCAGTTGACATCGACGATACAAGGAAAACTAAAACGCGGCATCGATGCGGTTGAAGTGTTCAAAGCGATTTTTCCAAGCGGTTCGATTACCGGTTTGCCGAAACGCGAATCGATCGAACTGATCGCCAACTATGAAAACGAAGCGAGGGGCGTTTATTGCGGTGCGATCGGCTACTTCACGCCGCAAGGGGAAGCGATGTTCAACGTACCGATTCGGACCTTGACGATCGACAAGAAAACGAAAATCGCCCGGTATTTTGCCGGAGGAGGCATAACGGCTCGATCGAAACCGCTGGAAGAATTTCACGAAATGCTGACGAAAACGAAAATATTGACTACATATGACCGCCCATTCCAACTGCTTGAAACGATGTTGTTGGAAAACGGGGAAATTTTCCTCGAAACTTATCATGTAAACCGTTTGCAACGTTCAGCCGACTATTTTGACATCCCGTTTCGTCTCGATGATGTGAAAAACCACTTGTTTGAATTAAAACGAGCCGGTTTAAAAGGTAAATGGCGCATACGTCTCTTGGTCGACATTAACGGAAACGTTACATTGGAACGTGAACCGCTAAAACCATTAATGAAACGCGCCGTCCTGTTGGCAAAAAAACCGATTGACAGTAAAAACGTCTTTTTGTATCATAAAACAACGGAACGGACCGTGTTCGAATCATTCCGCGAACAATTGCCGGGTGATGCGCTTGATATGTTGCTTTGGAATGAACTCGGCGAAATTACCGAGTTTACGATCGGCAACGTCGTCATCCAAAAAGATGGCGAGTTGTTTACACCACCAGTAAGTTCGGGGCTTTTACCTGGAACATTCCGCCAATATTTGCTTGATCGAGGCAAAATAAAGGAGAGGAAATTGTACATTGAGGATTTACAAAACATTGATGCAATGTGGCTCATTAACAGCGTACGCAAATGGGTGAAAGTGGACTTGAAGACGGAATGAAAATAAAAAATGGATTGAAAAGTTTTTTTAAAAAACTATTCAATCCATTTTGTTTGTTATACATTCAAACCTTCTTTAGTCTTCTCTTTCGCTTTCTTCTCAGCGCAATCGCTGCACACTCCGTACAATTCCATGCGGTGATGGCTGATTTCAAACCCGCTCACTTTTTCTGCAAGCGATTCAATCTCGTCTAATGTTGGATAGTGAAAGTCGACAATCTTCCCACACTCTTCACAAATAATGTGATAATGTTCTTCAGTGTTGATATCGAAACGGCTGGAGTCATCGCCATATGTCAACTCTTTGACCAAACCCAACTCTTTTAAAATGCGTAAATTGTTATAAACGGTTGCGACACTCATATTCGGGAATTTCTTTTCCAACGCACGATAAATCTCATCCGCCGTTGGGTGGCTATGGGATGTCAACAAATATTCAAGAACCGCATGACGTTGTGGTGTAATACGTACACCTGCTTTTTTTAGTTTATTGATTGCCGCTTCTAGTTGAAGATTCGACACCGTCATGCACCTCGCTTTCTCCTATATTTCGATTACCTTAGTTCAGTAAGCATCATTCTTACTATTATTTTACATGTGTGTTCATTCGAATGTCAATTTATTAATCCTATTATTTTATAATCATTATAATTTAATAACCAATTTTATACAATATCGTGACAAAAGTGTGGAAAATGTTTGGCAATCGTCTTTTCCAAGAGAAAATAACATCACATATCATCGACTTGAAGCGGAATTTCCGTTCCCTTCAATTCCTTGTTGACATAACGCGCCGCGACAAACAAAAAGTCGGAAAGTCGGTTCAAATAAGCGACCGCCAGGGATTCGGGAATTTGATCCTGGATGCTCACTGCCCTGCGTTCGGCCCGGCGGACCACGGTGCGGGCTAAATGGAGAGCACTTGACACTTTATGACCGGAAGGCAAGATGAATTGTTTCAATTCCGGCAATTGTTCATTCCATTCATCGATCTGTTTTTCCAGTTCGTCGATATGTCTTTGTTCCAGCTTCCAAGCCACTTCGCGGTCAAGTGGGGTGGAAATTTCCGCACCGACGTGGAACAACACCGTCTGGACGCGATGCATGATGTTTAAAAATTCCTGTTTCCCTTCCCAGTCGACATCATCCAGAAAACTTAACGCCAAACCGATGAGCGAATTCGCTTCGTCGATCGTGCCGTACGCTTCGACACGCGGGTCGTTTTTCGGAATCCTTCTGCCGTATACGAGCGAGGTTGTCCCTTTATCGCCTGAACGTGTATAAATTCTCATTCGTCATACCCCTTTTTATGCCAAATTTTCTTTGATGAATTCCAACGTCTCTTCGATATGTCCGTCCACTTTCACTTTGCGCCATTCTTTGCGGACGATTCCTTCAGCATCAATGACAAATGTGGAACGTTCAATGCCCATAAATTCTTTACCGAACATCTTTTTCGGCTTCCATACGTCATACAGTTTGGCGACTTCATTTTCGGTATCTGCAAGCAACGGAAACGGCAAACCGTGCTTTCTAATAAACTTTTGATGCCGCTCAATCGGGTCGGGACTTACACCTAAAACGACCGTATTCAATTTTTCAAATTCGCTGTAATTGTCGCGGAAATCGCACGCTTGCGTCGTGCAGCCAGGTGTCATATCTTTCGGATAGAAATATAATACGACGTTTTTTCCTCTATACTGTGAAAGCGATACTTGTTCCCCGTCCTGATTTGGCAATGTGAAATCAGGCGCCTTCTCACCGACTTTAACCGCCATAGCTAAATTCCTCCTTAAATGTCATTTGTTTTAATATATCACAAATTGTCCATTCGATTAAAGCGGCACTTATCGATTTCTCGCAAGAAGCTGATACATCTCCAAGAGGCGAAGCACTAACAACGAAGGCAAAGCATACCCTAACATCGCTTGAATCACGGCCAAAAATCTGACAACTCCGACCGGGGACACATCCCCGTAGCCGATTGTCAAAAGCGTCACGCCGCTGAAATAGATGCTCGTCAACAAACGATTTAACGACGCGTCATCGCTCTTTTGCTGATTGATAAAAACGTCGCCGGAAAAAGAAAGGATGAAATAGACGAGTCCAAATCCGATGATCAGAATGCTGTAGACGATCATGAAAGTGAGAAAAATTTCCAGAACGAACATTTTTTTATTCATGAATGACATTTCTTTATGAAAAAGAAAATGGTGCAAACTTTTAAGCATGATCAATAATATCACCGTGATAAACAGAAACGTCATCTTTTTCACTTCTTTTTCATCGCCATTTTTAACAGTTTATGCGGACGAACGTTTAACATGCATGAATTGGGCGACGGACGTCCGCACCACTTCGGTAAATGAAGCTGATGAGCGCCTAAAGTGCTCCGGATGTTTCCTGTAAATTTTGCACCTGATACAAATGATAATAACTGCCTCGTTTTTGCATCAATTCTTCATGTGTTCCGATTTCTGTTATTTCACCGTGTTCGATGACGACGATGCGATCGGCATGCGTAATCGTCGCCAAACGATGGGCGACGATGAACGTCGTCCTGTCTTTCGCCAATTTCTCAAGCGCTTCTTGAATCATATGTTCACTTTCCAAATCGAGGGAAGAAGTCGCCTCATCGAAAATTAAAATCGGCGGATCTTTCAAGAAAACGCGGGCGATGGCAATCCGTTGCCTTTGCCCACCGGAAAGCTTGACGCCACGTTCACCGACCAACGTATCATATCCGTTCGGCAAGTCCATAATAAAGTCGTGGGCGTTGGCCGCCTTCGCGGCCGCAATCACCTCTTCATCCGTTGCATAAGGATTTCCCATGCGGATATTCACCGCGATCGATTCGCTGAAGAGGATGTTGTCCTGCAACACCATGCCGATCTTATCACGGAGCGAACGTTGTTTCATGTCGCGGATGTCGATGCCGTCGATGGTGATCGAACCGGAAATGACGTCGTAAAAACGGGGCAAGAGGCTGACGAGCGTCGACTTCCCTCCCCCGCTCATGCCGACAAGCGCGATCGTCTCCCCTGGTTTGACGTGCAAATTGATGTTTTTCAACACCATTTTTCCTTCATCGTAATGGAACGAAACGTTGTCAAAAACAATTTCCCCTTTTACATCTTCCAGGTCGATGGCATCCTCTTTGTCTTCAATTTCATAAGGTTCGTTTTTCAATTCGAAAACACGGTCGATCGATGCAATCGCTTGCGTCAATATCGTGGACGAATTGATCAAACGGCGCAGCGGACTGTAAACCCGCTCCATGTATCCGACGAAAGCGACCATCGTACCGACGGTGATTTGTCCGTTTATGACTTCGTAAGCCGCGTAAGCGATGACTAAAAGCGGGGCCAAATCCGTAATCGTATTTGTCGCCGCAAACGTGTATGCATTCCATTTCGTATGTTCCATCGCCTTTTTGAAGAAACGTCGGTTATATTTCTCAAATTGCGCTTGTTCATAATCTTCAAGCGCAAAGCTTCGCGTCACCGCCATCCCTTGCACCCGTTCATGCAAATGGCCTTGCAATTCTGCAAGTTTTTGCGAACGTTCACGCGTCAACTTGCGCAACCTCGTGTAAAAATATTTCACCGCAAAACCATAGAGTGGAAACAAGCTGATGGCAACGAGCGTCAATTTAAAATCGAACGACAACATGATTGAAATCGCAATCAAAATCGTCGCCATGTCGAGCCAGACGTTCATCAGCCCGGTTATGACGAACTCTTTCGTCTGCTCGACGTCGTGAATGACGCGCGAGATGATCTCCCCCGCTTTGCGGTTGGCGTAAAATCGCAGACTCAATTTTTGTAAGTGATCGAACAGACGGTCGCGCAAATCGTATAAAATTTTGCTGCCGACAAGCTGCGCCAAATATTGCCGCAAATATTCGATCGGCGGACGGATGATAAGGAATATAGCAAATGCAACGGTCATGAGAAGAATCAACTGCTTCAATTTTTCCGCTTGCGTCAAATCGGCATGAATGATGTTGTCGATGACATAACCCAATATCAGTGGAATGAAAAGCGGGATGGCAAACTTGAGTATCCCGATGACGATCGTCCAAAAAATGTACCACTTGTAAGGTTTGACGAATTGCATGTATTGTTTGATCGGCTTCATTGTCGTCTCTTCCTTTGTCACTAATTTTTATTGGCACAAAGCAAAAGAAACTTCCCGGCCGCATTCATGGGCGGCGATTGATCAATTGAAAAAACTTCGGTTTCCAGTCCTCGATGAACGTCCGATTAAAAGGTGTTTGGCGCAAATGGATCATGTCGATTAATTCGTTTTTCGCATTTATGACGTCTTGTTGCAACTCGTTCGAATAATCGTATTTCTTCCGATTTTGCTCAAATTCATCTTCATCTTTTACAACATAAGAAAAGTCTTGACTGACGATCAAGTCCAAATCGTAATCGATGTAGTGAAGTTCTCCGTTTTCCCAAGTAAACGGCGAGCTTACATTGCAATAGTAAAAATGATCGTTTTCGCTGAACAGGACTACGACATTGAACCATTTGTTTTTGTCAAAATAAAAAATGGCCGGCCGTTTCGTCTCCCATTCTTTTCCGTCATGTTCGGTGACGACCGTATTGCTGTTGCCGCCGATTAAAACTTCGCCGTCATCATGGAGCAAAATATTTTCGTGCCACGCCCGATGAAGCGAACCATCATGTTTTTTACTGACTATTTTAAACACTTCATATCCCATCATAACCCACCTACATTCATTTGTTTAACGATTCGGTATAATCATAGTGTACCATTTTAATCATATAAACCGAAAACATGAAAATATATTTACTTTACATAACGGAAAAGACGATAAAATCTCTCGCTGAGAATTTATCGTCTTTTTAATCCTGTACTTTATTGTTGTTGTTGTTGGTTCTTTTGTTTTGATTGTTGATTTTGTTTTTTTACTTGCTGAACGTCCGTTTCTTCAGCAAACTCCGTGCCATATTGTTGATTTTGGCCTTGAGCTGATTTTTGGTTTTGTTTTTTCACCTGGTTGATATCTGTACCAGCTTTTGATTTTTTAGGCAATGTTTTTCACCTCCGCATATTTTAACGTATCCAACTTGAACAAACTTATCCGATGACGGCGGAGGTAATAGTTGGTAAAATTCATTCGATGAGCCGGAGCATTTTTTGATGCGCCGTAGCTATTGGAAAGTCTCCAAGTTCTTTTTCGCTCACGAATCGCAAACTGTGTCGACCTTCCGGCAAATGTCCTTCCAAACTTGCCTTATGGACGACGATTTCCCATGTTAGATGAGAAAATACGTGTTTTACGTTTCCCAATTTTTCGGTGATCGCGATTTTCATCCCGTACTTTTTTTCAAAAAGTTCCACTAACGGCTGTTTCTTCACGTCATCTTTTTCAAACATCGGAAATTGCCACATGCTCGCCAGCAAACCTTTATGTTCCCGCTGTTCAATCGCAATCTCACCTTTTTCATTGACTAAACAGACTGCGACAAATTGTTTCGTCCGGTGTTTCGCCTTTTTCTTTCTGTTCGGCAATTCATGCTGCTTTCCTTCAAGGTAGGCGCGGCAATACGGTTGCACCGGGCAAACTTCGCAACGGGGCGTACGTGGAATGCAAATCGTTGCGCCCAAATCCATTAAACCTTGGTTGAAACTGGATGGATCGTCTTTTGCGATCACTTCGCGGACGATCGCTTCAAAGCGGCGGCGCGTTTTTTGCTCCAAGATGTTGTCGTCAATGTTCAACAGCCGGCTGAATACCCGCATGACGTTGCCATCCACAGCCGGTTCCGGTTGACCAAAGGCGATCGATAAAATCGCCCCTTTCGTATACGGACCGATCCCTTTTAATTTGGCCAAATCGTTTGGATCTTGCGGGACTTCGCCGCCGTACGTTTCGACGACCTCTTTCACTGCTTCGTGCAAGTTTCTTGCCCGTTGATAATATCCCAATCCTTCCCAATCTTTCAACACTTTCTGTTCGTCCGCTTCCGCCAAATGAAAAATCGTCGGATAGTTTTCCATGAATTTTTCATAATAATGAATAACGGTTTCGACTTTCGTTTGCTGCAACATGATTTCGGAAACCCAGATGCGGTATGGATCTTTCGTTTTCCGCCACGGCAAGTCGCGTTTGTTTTTCACATACCAATCAATCAAAGTTCGTTGAAACCTTTCGATGTCAAAATTTCGTAACGCTTTATCTGTCAAAGTATCACTTCCATATGTTACAATATAATTAGTTGCATTGAGTCGAGGAGGAAATTTTTGCTAAATGGATACTGGAACACACGTCGTCATGGGTGTGGGAGTAGCGGGACTGGCTACGCTCGATCCGCACGTAGCAAACGACCCGGCGCTTTTTAACGCTGTTTTCATCGGAGCGATGGCTGGATCGCTCGCACCCGATTTCGATACGGTGCTCAAAATGCGAAACAACGCCGTCTATATCCGTAACCATCGCGGCATTACCCATTCGATTCCAGCAGTCGTGTTGTGGGGGTTATCCATTTCCGGCTTGATTTACCTCATGTTCCCGGAAATTTCATTTTTGCATTTATGGTTATGGACATTTTTCGCGGTGATTTTGCATGTTTTTGTCGATATATTCAACGCCTACGGCACCCAGGCGCTGCGCCCATTCACGAAAAAGTGGATCGCGTTGGGATTCATTAACACGTTCGATCCATACATCTTTTTCTTGAATGTCGCCGGCATCGTCGCTTGGCTTTTAGGCGCAAATCCCGGCATGACGTTCCTCGTCATTTACGGCGTCATCGCCCTTTATTACGTCAAGCGCTATATTGACAAACGTGAAATCGTTGAGACGATCAAAGAATATTTCCCGACGACCGAATGCGTCGCCACTTCGCCGACGATGAAACAAAACTTTTGGCGCGTCGCCATCAAAACGAAAGACCGCTTCTACGTCGGAACGGTCGAAAACGGACATATTCAATTGATCGACGAATTTGAGCGGGTCCCGTTGCCGAAAACGCCGCTCGTTGAAACGGCGAAAAAAGATAAAAACATCGCGGCATTTTTATCGTTCTCGCCGATTTACCGTTGGGAAATCATCGAATACGAATATTACACGGAACTTCGTCTAATCGACTTGCGTTATCGTTCAAAAGGTTATTACCCTTTCGTTGCCGTCGCACAAATAGACGACGAATTGAACATCCTCAATTCGTACACCGGTTGGATCTTTTCCGAAGGGAAACTGCAAAAGAAATTGCAGTTTGGCGGCAGCCCGACATAAGGAAAGATGGAGAAAACAGTCTCCATCTTTTTTTATTCTTCCACCAAATCTCCGAGCAGTGAAATCGGCAACGCTTCCTCGCGTTCGACTTGTTCCCCGAGCAAATTGATGCGATGTCCCCACGCCATGATCCCTTCAATTTTCGTTATTTTGAACTTGTAGCCGGGATCGTACCTTAACTGATGGACATCTCCGATTTTGAATTCATCCGGGTTCATCATATAAGAAGAAACGATCTGCATTTTTCGCTCCAAAATTTCAACTTTGCTCACTTCACCGAGCTGTTCGGCTTTGATCCTTTCTTCTTTCAGCTTTCCCAACTCTTCACGGAGCTGTTCAACCGTGTAGTCGCTGTATAACATGTTCATTTTAAATAATCCTTTCCATCATAATTCTTCCTCAAGCAGCTTCCTTACGTACGACTCGATTTGGTCGAATTCAAATCCCCGCATGTAAAGCCGCTCTTTCAACTTCATTTCCAATTCGAAACCGTCATATTTATTTTTATATTTAGTATACAATTTGTCCGCGTGATTTTTAAGCAGAAGAAATTCTTCCGACTCATCTTTTTCAAACGGAACGGCATTTAGCGCTTCTTTGGCTGCTTCTTTCGAAAAGCCCCTTTGCAGCAATTTGGCTGACAATTGTTCTTTCTTGCGTTTATAGGATGTGTTTAATTTTTTCTTCATTTCTTTTTCAAGCCATTTTTTCGCCTGTTCAACTTGTTTTTCATGCGTAAATTGTTCCAAGGCTGTTTTGATGTCCGATTCGGAAACGCCTTTTTCTTTCAATTCTTTCTCAATTAAAAGCGGGCCTTTCGTCGAACGATTCATCCTGTCCCTTACGAAACTTTCGGCGAACTCCAGGTCATCGAGCAGCTTTTCTTCATATAAACGCGAAACGATTCTGTCGAT
Organism: Bacilli bacterium; assembly: GCA_012518125.1. Classification (GTDB taxonomy): domain Bacteria; phylum Bacillota; class Bacilli; order Bacillales; family Amphibacillaceae; genus Pseudogracilibacillus. The sequence continues at coordinate 9,429 of JAAYTF010000154.1, forward strand.
CACCGCTTCTTTCATTTCTTTTTTACGCAAATGACGCCGGATTTCCGCTTCCGTGCGCATCCGGTAACGCAAATATTGTATCGCCGCCACATAGGCGCGATGAAGGTGATCTTCATGTATAATCGTCGCGATTGCTTCTTCGGAAAGCTGTTTTCCTTTATGTACGTGAAACTTGACGTATATGTCATCGCTGATGCTGAATGCGTACTCGCCATCCAAATAAATGTTCAAACGGTTTTTCTTTTTTTTCTGTCTTTCGACTTTCGTCACCGTCCGCAGTTGACCCACCTCCTTTTCATATTTTACCATAGATATATTACCATTGAGAGGATGATGGATTTGAACATCTTAATAAGCGGCGGAACGGGATTGGTCGGGCGTCATTTGACGGAAAAATTCGTATCGCAAAACGATCACGTATATATTTTGACGCGCAATGCCAAAAAACGTGAAAACAGGCCGAACGTGACGCACATCGAATACGATGTGGCACATGAATCAATGCCGAACATCGACGTCGTCATCAATTTGGCCGGCGAATCGCTCTTCGGCTATTGGACAAAAAAGAAAAAGGAAAAGATATTGAAGAGCCGGATTGACACGACGAAAAAGGTCGTCTCCTTGCTCGAACGAATGGAGCCAAAGCCGAAAACGTTCATTTCCGCTTCCGCAATCGGGTTTTACGGTACCGATGACGAAAAAATATTTACCGAAGATACAGAAGAATGTGGCGACGATTTTTTGGCAAATGTGACGAAAAAGTGGGAAGCTGAAGCGAAGCGTGCTGAAAATTTGGGAATCCGCACGATCATCGCCCGTTTCGGCGTCATCTTGGCCAAAGATGGCGGCGCACTGCCGATGATGGCACTACCGATGAGAGCATTTGTCGGCGGGAAAATCGGTTCAGGGAAACAGTGGACTTCGTGGATACATGTCGACGATTGTGTAAAACTTATCGTCTTTGCGATTGAACAGGAAAACATGATAGGGCCGCTGAATGTTACCGCTCCACATCCGGTACGAAACAAACAATTCACGGAAATGTTGGGGAAGACGCTTAAACGGCCGACCGTATTTCCGGTGCCGGAAAGACTGTTGCGGATTCTCTTCGGTGAAATGAGCATGCTCGTTTCCAAAGGGCAATACGTTTACCCAAAAAAAGCGCTGGAACACGGATTTTCCTTTGATTATCCGCATTTAAACGAAGCGCTAGAACAAATTTTTCACAAAAATTGATTTATGGTTGTATTATTTTTCGAAATGAAATAAAATAAAAAAGCCTTCATTTTTTATGACAAAACCGCCATAAAAAGTTCATAAATTTTGTTAATTTTTTTAAAAAATGTATTCACTTTTTCACATTGTTCGTGATAAAATGTAAGAGAAAAATCGCAAGGTTAAGAAATTTCAAAAAGGACGGAGAATGGTAGTAAATATACGTTTAACCGACAATTAAATGTAAGAAGTTCGGGGAAGGAATATGTGCACTCCCAGATCGTTCTGGATGATGTGGTTAACGCCTTTCCCCTGACGAAATTACGTTGTCCGTACCGCTTTTCGGGTGCACATATGTTAACCATAATGGACAACAAAGAGCACCCAATCCTTTAACTATTATCACATCGTTAGATTCACTTTCGTGATTAGATATTTTATCAAATTAAAGGAGGGTGCATTGTTATGCTCAAAATTCGTGAGTTGCACGAGGTCCCGATTCTTTTCGAACTAGCCTCCCATCCCGAAGTTTACCCGTATATACGGCATAAAGCCGATACGCTCGATGAGTTTTATTTTTTGACGAAACAGCTCATCGAAGCGGAAGAACAGGGACTCGTCATATCCAGAACGATCTTGGATGAATACAACCAACCAATCGGCACGATCAACCTGTTTGACATCAACAACCGCTCTGGATTTTTGGCGACGTGGATCGGCAAACCGTATTTCGGCAAGGGATACAACAAAATGGCAAAAGAGCTCTTTTTCGAAGAATTGTTTTTCCATCGTGGGATCGAAAATGTGTTCATGAAAGTTCGAAAAACGAATCTCCGCTCTTTAAAAGCCGTTGAAAAATTGGGCTATGCCATTTTGGGGGATGACTTGTTCCCGGACATTTTGAAAGAAATCAATGTCGACGGCGATATTTATCACCTCTTTGTCGTGACGAAAGAACATTTCACTTCTTACATGCAATTTACCGAAGCAAGCAAAGAAAACGGAGAAGAAATCGTCTCTTAGATGGATGAAAAAATTTCATATACGAAAGGAGTTTCCTGAAAATCTCATGATAGAAGGAGACAGTTGATAAATACCATTTAGTCAGTAAAACATGACTGAATGGTATTTTAATTTTTCCGCAAATTTCGGCCAAATTGAAGGGAATTGTCAAACGGTATGCGGTATAATAAGATAACAATGCCGGCGCATAATAAGTCACAAATGGCTGGGAGTTGGTTTATTTGAACGAACTTGTATTCGAACTCATCAAAGCGATCGGAAAAGCGTTTTTAAATCCGATTTTATACTGGCTCGCATTCATTTCCTTCATGATCAGCATGAAACGGATAAAACAGGAGCGGAAAAACTTCGGACATGAATTGTTCCCCCACTTTGCGGAATTACAAGGGTCAATACATATTACAATTTTTTCAACCATTTTCCTTTCCCTCATTTTGCTCATGTTAAATGCCGTGTTTGTAAGGGAATTCATCTTCTTTTTGAGCATCATTATATTCATACTTAGTTTCATTTTCGGGTTCCGTGCCTTATCCGCCGCGTATACGTTAGGGTTGACGTTTTTGCTGTTCAAATTGCTGGAGCATTTCGACAACACGCTGTTTGACAGCGGATTATTCACCGATCACACATTTGCGGCAATCGCGATATTGATCAGCTTGTTGTTGCTGGTCGAGGCGTACATGTTCAGCAAAATCAAAAATAAAACGTCGTTTCCGGAAGTCGTAAAAAGCAGACGTGGCAGCTGGATCGGCATTTATCATTTGCAGAAAGCAAGCTTCGTTCCCTTTTTCACACTCCTTCCCA
>JAAYTF010000155.1 GCA_012518125.1 Bacilli bacterium
TGTGAATATTACGTGCAAAAGTTGCACAAAACGTATCATATAAGAAAATGTTCCTGTGAATAAGTCTTTATTTTGAACATCGGTTACGTTTAGCATGTTCCATTTTATATAACTAGTATACTTTCATTGCATTTATTGATATGATTAAGCTAAATAATCGGTTATGAACAATCGAGGTGATACGTTTGTCAGAACGCAAAGAAACGTGGCTATTTTTAGATACTGGACATTTGGACGCGGCGACGAACATGGCGGTCGATGAAGCTTTGCTGCATTGGCACAGCAAGCAGGAGATCGGACCGACGCTGCGTTTTTACGGTTGGAAAAAGCCTAGCCTCACCGTCGGTCATTTTCAAAACGTACATAAAACGATCGATTTCAACGGCCTCGAAAAACATGAATGCGATTTCGTCCGTCGCTTGACCGGCGGCAGCGCCGTCCTTCACGATGACGAACTGACTTACAGCATCGTCGTCAGCGAATCGCATCCGAAAATCCCGAAAACGGTGAACCAGGCTTATTTCGTCATTGCGCAAGGCATTTTATTCGGTTATCGCAATTTGGGCATCCATGCCACTTTTGCATTGCCGGATATGCATGCCAAAGAACGGTCGGCCGTCTGTTTTGAAACGCCGGCGATTTATGAGCTCGTCGTCGACGGCAAAAAATTGAGCGGCAATGCGCAAACTCGTAAAAACGGCGTTCTCTTGCAACACGGCTCGATTCCGATGAGTTTCAACGTCGACATGTTGTTCGATCTGTTCAAATTTTCTTCAGAGCGCGCCCGTGAGAAGCAAAAAGCGAAGTTCAAAGAAAAAGCGGTCAGCATCAATGACATCACCGGCAAAAAACATACGTACGCGATGTTGAAAGATGCTTTTTTGAAAGGGTTTGAAAAAGGCCTAAATATCGAAACGAAACCATTTTCGTTGTCAAAAGAACAGTGGGATTACGTCCACTATTTGGCGGAAACGAAATATCGCTCGAAAGCGTGGAATGAAGAACGTAAATCTGTCTTAAGGAGCGGATTGTAAAAATGGCAAAACAGAACTCGTATTTGCGCAAACCGGAATGGTTGAAAATCAAAATCAACACGAGCGAATCATACAAAGAACTGAAAAAATTGATGCGCGAAAAACAGTTGAACACCGTATGTGAAGAAGCGCGATGCCCGAATTTGCACGAATGTTGGAGCGAACGTAAAACGGCCACGTTCATGATTTTGGGCGACACGTGCACACGCGGCTGCCGCTTTTGCGCTGTAAAAACGGGCATCCCGAGCGAAGTCGATTGGAAAGAACCAATGCGTGTGGCGGAGTCGGTCCGAATCATGGGGCTGAAACACGTCGTCATCACGGCGGTGGCCCGCGACGATTTGAAAGACGGGGGGGCGGCTGTCTTTGCCGAAACGATCCGTCAAGTGCGCAAACTGAATCCAGGCACGACGATCGAAGTGCTCCCATCCGACATGAAAGGGGACTATGACAGCCTCCGCACGTTGATGGAAGCAGAACCTGACATTTTTAACCACAATATCGAAACCGTCCGTCGTTTGACGAAACGGGTTCGTGCAATCGCGACTTACGATCGATCGTTAAAATTGTTGAAACGGGTGAAGGAAATTTCGCCGCACACACCGACAAAATCGAGCATCATGGTCGGACTTGGCGAAACGAAAGAGGAAATCTTGGAAGCGATGGACGATCTCCTCGCACATGATGTTGATATTTTGACGATCGGCCAATATTTGCAGCCGACAAAAAAACATCTGGAAGTCGTCCGCTATTATCACCCGGATGAATTTAAAGAATTGAAAGAGATTGCATTGGAAAAAGGGTTTAAACATTGCGAATCCGGACCACTCGTCCGCTCCTCTTATCACGCGGATGAACAAGTGTCCAAAACGGCGATGCAGCGACGCATCGAATACTTGAAAGGATTGGAACATAAAGAAAAACATCCGATCGATTTCTCCTTGAAAGATTTATTGGCTGAATAATAAAAAGGCAACGTTCATGGGCGTTGCCTTTTTTGTTTACGGCACTGTCGTGGCGTTTTCTTCATCGTCACGACCGTCACGCAAAATCGAGTGGATGATATGTTTCGAGTGCCATTCGCCGAAAGAAAAATAGACGAGCGGATACGTTTTCGGGAAAATTCGTTTGTAAATTTCGTCCGCTGTATACCCTTTAGCAGCCAAATCCAACACGCGGTCACGCAATTCCGTCAAGTAGGAGTGTTTTTTCTTGAACGCTTTCTTGCCGTCTTTTACATAACCGGCGTGACAGCAAAACATTTCGCCGAAATCGTAAGTCAAAACGCGTTCGATCGACTCGATGATTTGCTGGATGCTTTCTTCGCGCAAAATGAGTTTCGTTTCGGGATGGACGAACAAATCGCCGGAAAATAATTGACCCGTCTCTTGATTTAAAAAGGCGACGTGATCGATGGCGTGCCCCGGTGTTTCGATGACGGTCCATTTCGCCGACCGCGATTCGAACGTTTCACCGATCGGACGAGCGTCAAATGGTTTGCGGACACCCCAAAATATTTTACGGTATAACGGATAGGTCGCCCGTTTTTTGACGCTTTCAATCATTTTTTCGTTCATATATATCGGGGCGTTTTTCGTTTCTTGGATGTATCTGGCTCCCCCGGTATGGTCTTCGTGGTGGTGGGTGATAACGACTTTATCGACATCCGCTTCATCAAAAAACGATTTGAAAACCGGAAGCAGTCGGCTCGCCCCCGTATCGATCAAAACCCCGTCCGTGACGAAAGAACAGACGTTCAAACTGACGGAGCCGAGTTTGACGGTTCCGTTCATATAGGTGACGCCACTTATTTCTTCGATGGTTTTAGAACGTTTAATGAACATATAATCCCCTCGATATGAAAGCGTTTTTTCTTATTATAGCACATAATGAATGAA
>JAAYTF010000156.1 GCA_012518125.1 Bacilli bacterium
AACCGTCTCATAGAGCGTTTCTATGAGCCGGTTTTCATCGAAAACGAGTCGAAACCGTCTCATAGAGCGTTTCTATAAGCCGGTTTTCATCAAAAACGAGTCGAAACCGTCTCATAGAGCGTTTCTATAAGCCGATTTTCATCAAAAACGAGCCGTAATCGTCTCATAGAGCGTTTCTATAAGCCGATTTTCATCAAAAACGAGTCGAAACCGTCTCATAGAGCGTTTCTATGAGCCGGTTTTCATCGAAAACGAGTCGAAACCGTCTCATAGAGCGTTTCTATAAGCCGGTTTTCATCAAAAACGAGCCGTAATCGTCTCATAGAGCGTTTCTATAAGTCGATTTTCATCAAAAACGAGTCGAAAATGTTTTATAAAGCTCCTCTATAAGCTCTTGACAACGATAGGTTCATCGCATTCAACGATGTGCGATCACGACAATTTTCGCATATTTCGTCGGCTGCAATTCATCAAAAGAATCTTCGGTATTCAGATGAAAATCAAAGTTACTCACAAATACCATATGATGTGAAGAGCCAAGTTTTGTTCCGATTCTTTTTATGCTTTCTATTATTGATGAACTTATTCCTGTATGGGATGCAAAATCGCTTTTAACATAATTATTGCTGTCTTTTTGCTTCGACAAGGATATAATATATTTTACAATCAAAGCAATTTGGAAAATAATAAAAATAAATCAACTTGAAAAAAATTCCGTTCAATATGGTACAGTTGGTGTAAGCGTGGAGCGTAACCTTATCATCCGTCTATGAGGGGAGTGCCGATGATGAAGCATCCAGCCGTACAAATCATTTTTCGCATTTTGTTTCTCGTCATTGTCTTTGCTTTGGGACTTTTTCTTTTATACCACTTTTTAAGGCTGACATATCCGTTTTTGATTGCAGCGCTGCTGGCGTTTTTGATCAATCCGATCGTCAATTTGTTCGTGAAATATTTGCGGTTTCCAAGACCGCTAGCCGTTTTGGCGAGCTTCCTTTTCTTGTTTGGTGTGATCGGCTCCATCGTTGCCATCTTGGTGAAAAAGACGATTGACGGCGTCATTTATTTGTTGGATTTTATCCCGAAACAAATTGAAAAGATTTCGATCAGCATCCAAGACTATTTCAACAATTACATTCTTCCTTTATGGGATCGCGGCGTCGGCTTTTTCGACAACCTCAACACGCAGCAGCAACAGCTGATGCAGGAAGGGATTCAAATTGTCGGAAGCAACATCGCTTCGTTGTTAAAAAATGTCGGGCAAAGTTTAACGAACGGCCTGACGTCGTTCATTTCGGCGCTTCCAATCACGTTTACCGTTATCGTCTTCATCATTTTGGCGATCTATTTCATCAGCAAAGACATGAACAAATACACCGAGATGTACAAAGATAAATTGCCTGACATTTTCCAGAAAAAAACGTGGAATGTCCTCATCGATTTGAAATCGAAAATTTTTGGGTTTTTCAAATCGCAAATCATTCTTATGATGCTTACGTTTTTCGTCAGTTTGATCGGGTTGTTGATCTTGCGTACGGAATATGCTTTGACATTGGCGCTCACGATGGGGCTGCTTGACCTCATCCCGTATTTTGGTCCGGGCCTCATCATCATTCCGTGGAGCATTTACAACTTCTTTACCGGCGACATGTTTATGGGTGTCGGTTTGCTCATTTTATATGCATCAACCGTCGTTGTGCGCCAATTTGCCGAACCGAAAGTGCTCTCCTCAAGCATGAAGCTGAACCCGCTTGCGGTGCTCGTTTCATTGTTCGCCGGTTTGCAGATGTTCGGGTTGATTGGCCTTGTCATCGGGCCGATCACGCTCGTCCTCATCATATCGCTTTATGACGCAAAAGTGTTTGAAGGTTTGTGGGGTTTCATCAAAGGGGATGTGAATGCGAAAAAACAAGACGGCAATTGAGCTCGTTACCGCTCGTTAGCCGTCTTTTTCATTTGATGATGTACGAGGTGATGTAGTTGATTTTTGCTTTTTTCCCGAAACCGTTGAAACGAAAGACGTGGCAGAAATGGATCGTTTCATATTTCAGTTCGAGGAGTCCGTTCAACGAAGCGACATTGCCATGTGTGATGATGTTTTCGATCTTCATCGTTTGAATCGAATCGATTTTCAATTCACGCAAGGCTTTTTCTACAATACGTTTGCTTTCGTACGTTCTTTTTCCAATTATCTTCCACGAAACATCGTCCGCCAACCATTCAAGCAAAAATGAAATGTCGTCGTTTATGAATGCAATCATGATGTCCCGGAGCAGCGCCTTCTTCGGAGCGTTATTGCAGCTTGTTTCGACAAGTACCTCGACTTGTTTCATGATTTCACCACCAACCTTTTTTCGCATCTTCAGTATAAACGATTTAACGGAATAAAAAAACAACAGGTGGATTGTTTGGAAGCAAAAATGTTAAAATTAAATAAACCCTTGAAAACCTAATGCTTTTATTGTCTTGAAAATATTGTTATCATAAAAGAGAGGCTCCAATTTTGATTGACGGAATTATTATAAATAAACAGAAAACCGATCCGTAAGACGATCGGTTATAAGGAGAAATGGGATGTTTCAACCTGTTAATTATACGGAAAATCGTGAAAAAAATTACGAAATCGTTCTCGAACAGTTGCGCGCATTGATTGCGGATGAAGATGATTTCATCGCAAATTTGGCCAATGCAAGCGCATTGCTCAATCAATGTTTGAAAGACATCAATTGGGTCGGTTTTTATCTTTGGAAGGGGGATGAGCTTGTACTTGGACCATTTCAAGGATTGCCGGCTTGTGTTCGGATTCCTTATGGCAAAGGTGTCTGCGGCACTGCCGTAAAAGAAAAAAAGACGCAGCTTGTTCCGAACGTCCATGAATTTCCCGGTCACATCGCTTGCGATGCAAGAAGCCGTTCGGAAATCGTCATTCCGATGATCAAAGACGACAACATCATCGGGGTGCTCGACATCGACAGCCCGAAATTGGAACGTTTTGACGAAGTCGATCAAAAATATTTGGAACGGTTTGTAGATATATTAATTAATACCATAAAAAATGATGGTTAAATTTTGTGAATATTATCGTAACAAACAAAATCAGTTCGTTTTTGTAAAATTTTTATGTTAAAATATGAGTTAAATATACTTTTATGAATCGATGTTACGCTTTTTGAATCCCAGGCGATTATCTATTCTTAAATGTCACGGAGGTGAATTCCTTGTATCATTTTTAGATACAAGGGAACTGTTTGATAATCTTTAATTTGTTTTTAGTTGCAATTCTAATTTTATTGACAGCTTTCTTTGTAGCAACAGAATTTGCAATTGTTAAAGTTCGACGAACAAGAATAGATTCTTTGATTGAACAGGGAAACAACAGTGCGAAACTTGTAAAGCGAATTTTGGAAAATTTGGATGGTTACTTGTCCGCATGCCAGCTGGGCATCACCGTGACCGCGCTCGGGCTCGGTTGGTTAGGGGAGCCGACCGTCCAACGATTGCTCAATCCGTTATTTGAAGAATTGCACGTCACGCCTTCGCTCGCGTCGTTTTTATCGTTTTTGATCGCGTTTTTAATCGTGACGTATTTGCACGTCGTCGTCGGGGAATTGGCGCCTAAAACGGTGGCGATCCAAAAAGCGGAAGGTATTGCGTTGTTTGTGGCTAGGCCATTGATCTTTTTCTATAAAATCATGTACCCGTTCATCTGGCTGTTGAATGGTTCTGCACGGTTGATGGTTCGTGCGTTCGGCTTTAAACCGCAAGATACACATGCTGAAGCGCACTCGGAAGAGGAATTGCGCCTCATTTTATCGGAAAGCTACAAGAGCGGTGAAATCAACCAAGCCGAAATGGAGTACGTAACGAACATTTTTGAATTCGATGAGACGTTGGCGCGGGAAATCATGGTACCCCGGACGGAAATTGTCGTCTTCTATAAACAGAAGAGCATCCAAGAAAATTTGGCCACCGTTTATGACGGTCAATTTACGAGGTACCCGGTTGCTGACGGCGACAAAGACAACATCATCGGGCTCGTCAACATCAAAGAGATTTTTACGGATAAATTTTTCGGCAAAGAAATCACGTCGCTCGATGAATATATACGACCGATCATCCACGTATCCGAAGCGACGCCGATTAAGCAACTGCTTGTAAAAATGCAAAAGGAACGCATCCACATGGCGATTGTCAACGACGAATACGGCGGGACGGCAGGGCTCGTCACCGTTGAGGATATTTTGGAAGAGATCGTCGGGGACATTCGCGATGAATTTGACATCGAAGAAAAGAAATTGTACGAAAAAATGAACGAACATTCGATGATCGTATCCGGAAAATTGCACATAGAAGAACTGAACGAATTGCTTGAGGGCATCGAAATTGATGATGAAGACGTGGAAACGGTCGGGGGATGGATTTTCAAACAAAATATCGACGCGAAACAAGGTACGGTGATTGAACTCGACAATTACCGTTTCGTCGTCACCGAAATGGATGGCTACCAGATCAAGACGATCAAAATCGCCAAGATACCGGAGACTGCAGAACCATAACAGCGTTTGCAAGAGAACGATCGCAAGCGCAATGGATGAAACGGATACTACCGAATAGTTCCATAAAAAAACCACTTATGAAAATAAGGTGGTTTTTTTATTTGGTTCTGTTTAAATATGAAATGAAAGGGGAGAGGAAAATGAAGATCGAAATCAACGTGAACAAAGATGAAGAAAATGAGCGGATCGTCATTTACGCGAAAGAATTGACGAAAGACCTGCAGCAACTGATTCGCCAAATTGAAAAAATGATTGTGCAAACAAAACTATACGGTAAAAAAGACGACGAATTGTATCCGCTTGATTTGGACAATATCATCCGCTTTTATTCGGAAGATCGACACATTTATGCTGAAGATGAAAAGAACAAATACAAAGTCGACAAGCGGTTTTACGAACTGGAAGAGATGCTGCCGGGACATTTTATGCGAATTTCCCAATCGGAAATCATCAATATTCATTGCATAAAAAAATTGAAACAAGAATTCAACGGCTTTATCAAAATCAGTTTTACAAACGGTGTTTCGACATATTCTTCGAGACGTTACGTGAAAAAAATAAAGGAGGCGTTGAACATATGAAAAAGATCGTTCGTGGTGCTGCGTTGGGCGTTTTTGCGGGGTTGTTCATTTCAATCGTTTATTCTTACATGACCGCATCCGGCGAATATTTTCCGATGTCGCCTAAATCGACGAGCGGGAAGTTTTTGTACGAAAACGTTACGGAAACGACGATATTGCTCATCGCAATCATCAGCTGGGCGCTTTTTGGCGTAGGCTTTACGTTGGCAAAAAAGGTGTATGAACGCGATGATTGGAGCGTCGTCAAAATGACGTTCACCCATCTGGCGATCGTCATCCTCTTCTTCTTGCCGTTGTCGGTGTTGAGCGGTTGGTATCCGTTGACAACCGGAGCGATCGTTTCGTTCCTCATCATTTTTCTAGTCGTTTATTTCATCATCTGGCTCATCATTTTTGCGATCAACAGACGTCGCATCAAAAAAATCAACCATAAATTGAACAATTAAAGCTATCTTTCCGCCCCCATCATTTCGGGGGTTCTACTTTTTAGGAAAAAGAAAGAGTCCATGCGGCCAAATTGTGTCATGTATGTATTTCGTTTTTCTTTAAAACTTTCTTTGCCGTTTCTCTTCCGATGATCAACTTCATGATTTCTGAAGTTCCGTCGATGATTTGGGATATTTTAGCGTATTTCATTTTTCCGTTCCATCGGAAAACTTTCCAAAATGCCGTAAGAACCGAGCAGTTGCGCACTTTGTGTGGTTGCTTTCATCGCAAGTTCGGTCGCGCGCAATTTCGCCATGGCGATTTTCGTCGCATCGGTTTTGTTTTGATCTGAGAGGCTCGCGGCATGGTACGTGAGCCAACGAACAGCTTCAAGTTCCGAATATAAATTGGCCAACAGCTATTGGATGCCTTGATTTTTGATGAAGGGAGCACCGAATTGGATCCGTCCACCCAAATAGTCCACCGCTTCATCGTGCACTTGTTTTGTGTGCCCGAGCGCATGCGCTGCAACAAAAAGCCGCGAGTACGTAATCGTGCTCAAGGCGCCTTTTAACCCCTCATCAGAAATGAGTCGCTCTTTCGGAACGAAACAATCGTCAAATTTGATCGTCGATGCGGAAACAAAGTTTGCGTCGGCTTTTTTCGGATTAGAAACGATTTTAATGCCATCATCTTCTTTTTTCACAAACAGCATCAACGTTTTCGAAAGGTCGTCGTTGGCTTTTGCGACAATGGCGAAATAGTCCGCTTCATGGCCGTTTGTGACCCAATTTTTCGTCCCGTTGATGACGTAGCCGCCATCCACGCTAGCTGCCGTCGTCGTGATCGATTACGGGTCGGATCCAGCGCCAGGTTCGGTCAGGCCGATGGCGATCAATTTTTCCCCTGTGGCGATTTCCCGGACGATGGATTCATCCACTTCCGCGAGATAAACACCGTAGGAAACGGCATTGTGCACCCCTAACCAAAATGTGAATGTGAATGAACCTCGCGCCAACGATTCGTAAACCAGCGCCGAATCCGAAAATCCAAGCCCTTGACCACCTAATTCTTTCGGTATTAACATGCCGACATACCCTTCGGATTTCGCCATGGCAAACGTTTCTTTCGGGAAGGTGCCTTCCGCTTCCCATTTCGCTTCATTCGACCGTAAATGTTTTTTGGCAAACGAGTATGCTTTCTTTTGAAGCGAGATTTGTTCCTCGTTTAATAAAACCAACCAGCCCCACTACTTGTCATTTATGTATTCGTTTTCATTATCGCGTGGCAAAGAAAAGAAGTCAACGAATGTCATTCGCGGAGCAATGCGGTCATATTGCATTGACATGAAAGCGGCGTTTTAAATATAAAAAAAGTCTGCTGGATAAAGCAGACTTTTTACTTAATTTCGGATGAACGGCCACCAATTATATTTGCCGAACAATTTGACAAAAATCGGTGTCAACAACGGCAAGATGACGAGTGCATAAAGGGCGAGGCCGATGATGACGACCGTCGCAATCATCAATAACGATAACACGCCTGAAGGCATCATCGCCGCAAATGTACCACCTAAAATGACCGTCGCTGATATGATGACCGTCCCCATGTTTTTCATCGTTGTCATCATGCCGTCATACAGCAAATGGTCTTTATATTCATTGAAACGGCTCATCAAAAATATACTGTAGTCGACGCCGAGCGCGATCAACATGACGAAGGAGAAGAACGGGATGGCCCACGTAAGCCCTTCGTAGTCAAAAATGTTCATGAAGATGAACTCGGTGATGCCGATGGATGTATAATACGTGATCAATAACGAAATGATGAGATAAATCGGCATGACAAGCGAACGAAGCAGAAAGATGAGAATCAAGAAAATCCCGATCAACATGAGCGTGGCCGTACGTTTATAATCGGCAGCGGAAACGTTGTTTAAATCGTTGTTGATGCTTGAAATGCCGCCGATATAAAATTCCTCGACATCCAAGTTCGTTTTTTCGATGGCGTTCTTCACCGTTTTTTCCATGTCTTCGATGAATGCCAATGCTTCTTTCGAGTATGGGTTGATGTTGAGCACCGCCTCGAATGTCACAATCGTATGGTCGGGCGACATGTACAATTCCGCCGCTTCCCAAAATTCGTCCATTTCGAGCGCTTCATCCGGGATGACGACGACAGGTTCTTGATTGGAAAAATCGATTTCTTTGATGAACCGGTTGATTTCATCCAAGCCCTGATGCATTTCTCGAAGCCCATCGGCGCCTTCCTGCAAGCCGCTACTCAATTCCGTCAATCCGTCATAGAGTTCGCTGAACGCTTTTTTCACTTCTTCTTGACCGCCGTAAATTTCCGCTAGTCCATCGCGGATCGGTGTCATATTGTCGGCGATTTCGCCTTGGCCGCTTGCAGCCTCTTTCAGACCGTTTTTTAATTGGGCGACGCCGTCAATCAATTCTTGAAGTCCATTGGCTAGTTGTTCTTGGCCGTTGATCGCTTCGCGGTAGCCATCATTTAGCTGACCGAGTGGACCGATGACTTGGTTCATGAATGTCGCGTCGATGTTTTCAAGTTGCTCCAGTTGTTTTTTCGCATTGTTAATACCTTGCTCCATCTGTTGAATGATGGCTTTTGTTTGCTGATACGTTTGATGGAAAGGATTGTTTTCGGCGCCGAGATGGTTGTGTTGCTGCACCGCCGATTGATACATGCCATCTACCGCCTGATTTAAGGCTTTTACGCCTTCAAGCATTTGATCCAATTGTTTCGGATCAAACTGGCTGCCGATGTTTGTCATCTGCTTTTCCGCTTGCCGTAATCCTTGCTCAAGCTGCTCGTAACCAGCCAACAATTGCTTGTGAGCCGCAATCGTTTGGTCGAGATGGTTTTTGATGGTTCTTAAACCTTGTTCAACTTCTCCCGCGCCGAGCGAGCCTTCCATGATGCCTTGTTCAATCTCTTTCAAATAGTGTTGGATTTCGCCGATTCCGTCGTTGATTTGCTTCGTGCCATCCATCAACTGTTGGACGCCGTCTTCCGCTTCCTTAAGCTGCGGCGACTGATCTTTCATTTCCGTTGCGGCTTGCTTTAAGCCGTCCTGCAGTTCGTTGACCCCGTCCATCATTTCTTGAAAACCGTCGGCCAAGGTGTCCGTCTGGTTTTCTAACAAAAAGTCTTCGATGACTTCACCGATTGGCCGGGTCGCCGAGCGGACCTTTTCGACTTCTTCCAAATCGGCGATTTCGCGGGAAATCGTTTCGATCGCTTGGAAATCGTTGGCGTCATCGATCGTTTCATTCAACGCCATGACGACGGTCGCCGGCATGATTTCACCCGGGCCGAAGCTGTCTTCAATCCAATTGAAAGCTTTCACCGTGTCGTAGCGGTCGCTCAGTTCCTCCAAGTTGTTGTAAGTCAGTTCGCCTTTATAGAATAATAGGGACGGCAAGATGATGAGCAAGATGATGATGAGCGAACGGATCGGACGTGTCCAAGTGAAATGGCCGAGCCGCCCCCACAGTTTGCTTTCTTTATGTTCCACGTTTTTGTCAAACGGCCAAAACAATCTTTTTCCGAAAAAGACGAGGAAAAACGGCAAAATCGTAAATAAGGCCAACGTGACGACAAGGACGCCGACAGCGACCGAAACGGCCGATTGGTATAACGTGAATTTTGACAAACCGATGGTCGAAAAGCCGATCAATACAGCCAATGCTGCATAAAAAATCGTTTTTCCGCTTACCTTATACGTGGCGATCACCGCTTCGACCGTTGAATCCCGTTTCGCCAATTCTTCTTTGAAACGGCTGATGAGCAAGATCGTATAATCGGTGCCGATTCCGAACATGATGGTAATCATGAATATTTGCGTGTAAGTTGAAAGCGGGAAGTTGACGTATTCCGCCAAATAAGCGACGATGCTTTCGGCGACCAGATAACTGATTCCGACTGTGATGAGCGGAATCACCGGCGCGAT
>JAAYTF010000021.1 GCA_012518125.1 Bacilli bacterium
GTACCTTCACGCGGTTTGCCCGCTTTCAGCCTGTCTTCCGGTTTTTCGATGCCGTGATCGATCGCGTTGCGAATTAAATGGACTAAAGGGTCGCCGATTTCATCGATGACCGTACGGTCTAGTTCGGTATCAGCGCCGATGATTTCAACATTCACTTCTTTCTTTAAATCTCTAGCAAGTTGGCGAATCATTCTCGGAAAACGGTTAAACACCGTATCGATCGGCACCATCCGCATCGTCAAAATGATATTTTGCAAGTCGCTTGATACGCGGGACATTCGTTCAACCGTTTCCTGCAATTCCGGGTTTTTCAATTCCATCGAAATTTGTTCCAAACGGCCACGGTCGATGACGAGTTCTTCAAACAAGTTCATCAATACGTCGAGGCGTTCGATGTTGACACGGATCGTTTTCGTCGGCGCCGCTTTGACGGATGCCGCGCTTGCCTGCTTTTTCGCCGCTTTTTTTGGCTGCTCTTTCGCTTTGGCGGAAACTTTTTGCTGTTGTTCTTTTTTCGTTTGTTCGCGTTGTTCTTCCTCTTCTTTTTCTTTTTTATACACTTCCAATGAAAAATCGGAAATTTCCACTTTGCGAATTTCGGAAACTTTTAAAATTTTCGCTTTAATATCTTCGCTCGACTCTTTCGTCAAAACAATCGTTTTGAACGAATAATCAAAGTTTTCTTCTTCCAAATCGCTGACGCTCGGATTGGAGTAGATCACTTCTCCATGTTTTTCCAAAATTTCAAAAACCATATATACGCGTGCGGCTTTCAACAACGAATCTTCGCTTAATTCCACATAAATTTCATACGGCTTAAAGCCTTGTTCGAGCGCTTGTTCGATGATCGTGATTTGAAATTCATCAAGTGCGATTTCCAAATTGCTATCGGGTGTCGTCTTCTTCTCTTCGGCTTCTTCTTCCGCTGTTTCTCCATCCAACGGCAAACCCTGCTCAATTCGTTCCAATCGATTTATGATGTCGGAAACATCCCTTTTTCCATCTCCTCCGTCGGCGATGTCGCGAACCATTTCGTTCAAATGGTCGACCGCGACAAAAAGCGTGTCCATCATTTCGGTTTGCACTTTCACTTTGTCATAGCGAATTGCATCGAACACGTTCTCGATTTTATGGGTCAAGTTGGCCAAGTCGTCAAAACCCATCGTCGCCGACATGCCTTTCAACGTATGAGCAGCTCTGAAGATTTCTTCAATGATCGATTTGTCTTCCGGGTTTTTTTCCAACTCCAACATCTGTTGATATAAAGTGTCCAAATGTTCCGTGCTCTCATCGATAAAAATTTCCAAATATTGCGATGTTTCCAATTTACTTCCCTCTCTTCATAATATGATGAATGATTCTTTCGCCTATATGTTCAAGTCGAACGACTTCGGTCACACATCCCGTTTGAATGGCGGCTTTCGGCATACCGTGAATGACCGCCGTTTCTTCCGATTCGACGATGACGATCGTGTCCTTATCTTTTTCTTTCATTTTGCGGACGCCGATCGCTCCATCTTTTCCCATCCCCGTCAAAATGATCGCCAATT
This sequence comes from Bacilli bacterium, assembly GCA_012518125.1. Classification (GTDB taxonomy): domain Bacteria; phylum Bacillota; class Bacilli; order Bacillales; family Amphibacillaceae; genus Pseudogracilibacillus. Next base: position 1,551 of record JAAYTF010000021.1, read on the forward strand.
TATTAACTTCTTCCAATTCGGCTACGGATTCAAAAAGGGTGTTGACGCTCGGTCGGTGGCCACCGCGTTCAGCACCGATAAACGTTGTGATTTCGTATTGTCGATTGACGATCATATGGTAATTGCCGGGGGCGATGTAAGCCGTTGCGGGCTTGAGCTTCTCCCCATCGACCGCTTCCTTTACACGTATCCGACATATGTTGTCCAATCGGTCGGCGAGCGATTTTGTAAAGCCGCTCGGCATATGCTGTACGATGACGATTGGCGCCGGAAATGTCTTCGGCAACGAACTTAAGACGATTTGCAGCGCTTTCGGACCTCCGGTTGACGTTCCGATGGCGACGATCGAATCGAATGGCAATTTGACACCGATGGAAGCTTTCTTCTTACGTTTCATCGTCCTAGGCGGTTTTTGTTCCCTATTTTTTTCCAGTTGAATGGTACTCTTTTTTTGTCCGTTTACTGTCAGTGAGGCGGCGACATGTAAAATTTTGTTGATAACCTCGTCTTGATAATATGGCGAATCCAAGTTGTCGTATAAAATGAAATCACTTGCGCCGTTCGTTATCGCGTTCACCGTTTTGGCGGTATGGTGCACCGTTCCGCTCGATAAGATGATGAGCGGAATATTTAACAGCATGACGATTTCCGTGATGATTTCGTCGTCTTCCTCGATCAATGCAACATCGAGAAGCACGACGTCCGGCTTCGTTCGTTTGATTTGATCGATCATCTGTTCCTTGTTATGTGGCACTTTTTTTACTATGATGGGAAGTGGTTCAACGATTGCTTTCAATTTGTCGGCGATTAGATCCGCTGTTGTTGCTATGACCACTCCGATTTCTTTTATGTCGATCACCTCACTAACAAAAACTTTTTAAATTTCTGGATAAATGATCCGTTGCGTTTAACGCCCGTTTCCGCATGCAAGTAGCGATCGACCAATTCGCGCATCGCTTTCGATACGGCAGCATTTTCTTTCAATAATACGTACGGTGTTTGGCTGCTTACGGATTTCGGCACGATTTTATCGTAAGGCAAACTGCCGAGTTGAACGATGTCTTTTTGCAAAAATTGGTTAGCGACACTGGCGAATTTCGCCAACATCCTGTCACCTTCGCGTATCGATGGGCTGCGATTCATGACGGCGATGATCGGCAGCGAAGGATTTTCTTTGACGATTTGTTTCATCGCGCTGTAACCGTCTGCAATGGACGTCGGCTCAGGCGTCAAAACGAGAAATATTTCATCGCTTGCTAAAATGAACGCCAGACTCGTTTTTGACATCCCTGCTCCCAAATCGAAAAAAATATAATCATAGCTTTTGGTAAGCAATTCATATTGTGAGAAAAAGTATTCCAGTTTGTTTTCGTCCAATTCGAGCAAACGATCGAAAGCCGTGCCTCCAGCGATGTAAGACAGCCCATTTGGTCCTACTTCTATCATATCATGAATAGGTAAAAATTCCTCAAAAAAATTCAATATATGATGCTTAGACTGTTGGCCGAGCAAGATGTCGATATTACCCATGCCAATGTCCAAGTCGAAAATCAAAACCCGTTTCTTTTTCTTTTGCAACTCCAGCGCAAAATTTAGTACCGTGGTTGATTTACCTACACCACCTTTTCCACTGACGATGGAAATCGTTTTCGAAGTACGAGGGGCTTTCTCCTCGTTGACGCGCTGTCTTAAACGTTCCGCTTGATCATGCATCTTGATACCTTCTTAACAATAAGTCTGATAAAATGTTTTCGTTTGGCGTAAGTAAATCATCAGGTACGTTTTGCCCATTTGTCATGTACGAAATGCCTACTTTTTCTTTCGCGGCCAAGTTCAAAATGCTACCGTACGTTTCCGTTTCATCCAATTTCGTAAAGATGACTTGCTCGATGCCCAACGGTTTAAATTGTTGATAAATGTCCTCGATATCTCTCGCTTTCGCCGTCAATGCCAAGACGAGAAACGTTTGGGACGGAACTCTAGGCGTAGTAATCAATTCCCTCAATTCTTCGACAAAATGATCCTGGCGGAAATTTCTTCCGGCCGTATCGACAAAAATCCGCTCGTAATTGGCGAATTTCACAAGCGCTTTTTTGTAATCGTCCGTTGAATAAATGACTTCGAGGGGAACGTCCAAAATTTTCGCATACGTTTTTAATTGTTCAATCGCAGCAATCCGATACGTATCCGCCGTAATGAAGGCGACCGATTTTTTTTCTTTCAACAAACTATTAGCAGCGATTTTCGCGATCGTCGTCGTTTTGCCGACGCCGGTCGGTCCGACGAATTGAACCACTTTCGTTTGTTCATGGATGCCGTCAAACGGTATATCGCGAAACGCATCATGAATTTTTTTCCGCAACAATCGCTCGACCGTTTCACGGTCCAACGTTTCGACTCCGTCTTCATGTTGAATCGATGCCACGATTTCTTCAGCGACGTCTTCGTCGACTTCTTGCTCAATCAAATATTCATACACGTTTTCCAATAATGGGGGGAATGGTTGTTTGCGCACCGGTTGGTTGGCAAGTAACGATTGCAAATATTTAATTTCATCCAAAATTCGTTTTTCGTTCAAATTTTCTTTCGCTTTCGTCTGGATCGTCATCCCTGCTGTTTTTGGCGGTTCTTTTTTCCGAGGGGGTTTCCTGACGGCATCGTCGTCCAACATCGCCGTCACTTCGATTTTTTTGCGGCGGAACAGCCCGAAGATGCCGGAAGGTTTGATTTCTTTGCTATTTAAAATGACCGCATCATTCCCTAGCTTCTCTTTAATTTGTTTCATCGCTTCCGGCATCGAATTGGCGACAAACTTTTTTATCTTCATGCGACATCCACCACCCCAATGCTTTGAACTTGAACGTCAGGTTCCAATTCATTGTATGATAACACCGCTACGTCCGGCAACGAACGTTCGATTAATTGTTTGACGTACATGCGAATCGTCGGGGAACATAAAATGACGACTTTATCATATTGTAATGAAGCTTGCTCCACTTGTTCGATGATGCTTCTGACGATCTTTTCTTGCGATTCCGGGTCCAATGCAAGAAAATTTCCATGCTCCGTCTGTTGAATATGGTTCATAATCAATTGCTCCACCGACTGTGCAAGTGTAATCACCCGTAGATGTTTGTCATCGGAAACATATTGTTTCGTAAGCTGCGGCGACAACGCTTGGCGAACGTATTCCGCGAGCAAATCGGTGTCATTCGTCATTTTCCCATAATCGGCCAACGTTTCGAAAATGACCGGCAAATTGCGGATCGAAACATTTTCCCGCAGCAATTTCGCCAAAACTTTTTGGATATCACCGATTGAAAGCGGGTCAGGCGTCACTTCTTCGACCAAAATCGGATAATCTTCTTTCAAATGATCGATCAGTTCTTTCGTTTCTTGTCTTCCGAGCAGTTCATGGAGATGTCGTTTCAACACTTCCGTCAAATGCGTGCTGATGACGGAAGGTGGATCGACGACCGTGTAACCCAACATTTCCGCTTCGTCTTTTTGCTCTTCGCTAATCCATTTTGCCGGCATGCCAAAAGCCGGTTCTTTCGTTTCGATTCCTTCGATCGTATCGTCATCGATCGCCGGCGTCATCGCCAAATAATGGTCGAGCAGTAGCTCACCTCTTGCCACTTCGTTCCCTTTTATTTTCAAGCGGTATTCGTTCGGTTCAAGCTGTATATTGTCGCGAATGCGCACGACCGGTATGACCATGCCGTATTCGAGCGCCAATTGGCGACGGATCATGACGATCCGATCAAGCAGGTCGCCCCCTTGGCTCGCATCGACGAGCGGGATCAAAGCATATCCGAATTCAAATTCAATCGGATCGATGTTCAACAAGCTGATGACATTTTCTTGCGATTTCATGCTTTCGCTTTCTTCTTCGACGAGATCTTCTTCCGTTTCAGGTTCTTCTTTTTGCTGACGCATCAATAAATAGCCGCTCAATGCCAAAAAGGCAGCGATGGATGTCGTCAAGAAGAAGTTGATCGGCGTAAAACCTAATAAGAAAATGGTTCCGGCGGCGATGAACAGCAATTTCGGATATTGGAACAACTGGTTCATGACTTCCGTGCTTAAATTGCCCTCTTCCGTCGACACGCGCGTCACGACGATGCCCGTAGCTGTCGCAATTAAGAGGGCCGGAATTTGGATGACCAAACCGTCGCCGACAGTCAGGCGTGTGTATGTATTAAGCGCTTCTTCAAACGTCATCCCCATTTGTACCATGCCGATGATATAACCGAAAATGATATTGACAATGACAATGACGATCCCGACGATGGCATCCCCTTTTACAAACTTCGACGCCCCGTCCATCGCACCGTAAAAGTCCGCCTCTTCTTGGATTTTCTTTCGTCTTTCACGTGCTTCTTGTTCAGATATTAAACCAGCGTTCAAATCCGCATCGATGCTCATCTGTTTCCCTGGCATTGCGTCCAACGTGAAGCGAGCGGATACTTCCGACACACGTTCTGCACCTTTTGTAATGACGATGAATTGAATGATGACCAAAATGATAAAGACAACGAATCCGACTAACGGGTTATTGCCGATGACGAATGAACCGAACGTATCAACGACGCCGCCAGCGTCCGCTTTCCCCAAGATTGCCCGGGTGGTTGAAACGTTCAGTCCGAGGCGAAATAACGTCAACATCAACAATAGGGATGGAAAGACGGAAAACTGCAATGCTTCTTGGATGTTCATCGCAACCAATACGACGAGCAAAGCCAATGAAATATTCAACAAAATAAGTACGCTAAGCAGCCATCCCGGCAATGGGATGACCAACATGATGATGATGGTGATGACGGCCAATAATACAGCTAAATCTTTCAGTTTCATCCATATTCCCCTAACTTCTGAACTTCGTTGTCTTTATGCTAAACCGACCTCTGCTCGAGCGTATAAACGTAAGCCAACACTTCCGCAACCGCTTGGAAAAATTCTTCCGGTATCGTTTCGTTTACTTCAACCGCATGATAAAGCGAGCGGGCTAAAGGCCGATTTTCCACCGTCATGACGTCGTGTTCTTTAGCGATTTCGATGATTCTTAACGCGACTTGATCGATCCCTTTTGCAACGACGAACGGTGCATCGGCGACATTTTCATCATATTTGATCGCGACCGCGTAATGGGTCGGGTTTGTGATGACGACATCCGCTTTCGGAACCTCTTCCATCATGCGGCGCATCGCGATTTGCCGCTGTTGTTCCCTGATGCGCGACTTGATTAACGGGTCCCCTTCGATGTTTTTATGTTCGTCTTTGATGTCTTGTTTCGACATGCGGATGCTTTTTTCAAAATCGTATTTTTGATACATGTAATCGAGAATCGCCAAGATGATCAAGGCAATGGCAGCGGCAATCCCCATTGTGATCGTCACTTTGCCAAAAAAGGAAACAGATGTCTCCGGCGTCTTCAACGCCAACATCATGATGTCGTCTTTATAAATCCAAATGACGGAAAACGTGATGATTCCGACAAACGTGATTTTCAAAAATGATTTTAATAGCTCAACAAGAGCACGGAGAGAGAAAATTCGTTTCGCTCCTTTTATTGGGTCGATTTTCTTCAAGTCGAACTTCAACGGTTCCGTCGTAAATAAAAAGCCGACTTGGATCAAGTTGCTCGCGATCGTAATGATGACCGCAACCAACATAATGGGAGCGACGATGAACATGAAGTATTTCAACATTTCAAGAAAGATGCGTTTGATGGTATCGATATTGACTTCCCAATGGATAAAATTCGTGAAAACGTCGGTATACATCCCCATCATTTGCTCGCGCATAAACGCGCCCATGATGGCCAGTAAAATGAACGAGAAAAATAATAGTAGTGCCGTGTTTACGTCCTGGCTTTTCGCTACCCGGCCTTTTTTACGCTCATCCTCGCGGCGTTTCGGAGTGGCTTTTTCCGTTTTTTCACCGGCGAAAAACTGTAAGTCCAACTTCAATCGCAATCTATCCACCCCCGAGAATGAGCATCAACTGGTCCATCACTTCAAACATGGTTTGAAAGAGAAGTCTTGCTGCCATGAAATAAATCGCCATAAAAAAGAACAGTACGGAAAAACTGACCGTTATTTTCAAAGGGAGTCCGACGACAAAAACGTTCACTTGCGGCACGGTACGCGCAATGATTCCGAGTGCGACATCGACTAAAAACAAACTGCCGACTAGCGGCAAGGCGATTTGGAATGCAATGACAAAAATCCGGTTAAACGTCGAAATGATCAATTCAGCGTAATTCCCTGAAAAATTGAGCAACCTTTCAAGCGGGATGACGTTGTAACTATGTAAAATTCCGTTGATGAGTAAATGGTGGCCATCTGTCGCCAACAAAAACAAAATCGCAAACATGTAGAAAAATTGCCCGATGATCGGGCTTTGCGCACCCGTCTGCGGGTCAATGACGTTCGCGATTGCAAAACCCATTTGGAAGTCGATGAATCCGCCCGCAATTTGCACGATCGACATGACCATATACGCTATCAAACCGATAAACAGCCCGACCGCTATTTCTTTTACGAGCAAGACGAAATATGGTAGCGTCATATCCAACGGTTCGGCAAACGTAGCCGTTACAATCAAACTTAAAAAGAAAGCGAAACCGATGCGATACGGAGTCGGTATCGTCCGGTACGAAAAGAAAGGAACGGTTATGAAAAAGGCCAGCAAGCGGGCAAACACTAACATGAAAGTTGGTACTAATGTTAAATCTATTAATTCGATCATGGTTTATCCTACAAACTGACTAAGATTTTGATATAAAGTGGTCGTAAATTCGACGATGTGGGTCAACATCCACGACCCGAAAAAAACAACACCCAATAATACAGCGATAATTTTCGGAATGAAAGCCAACGTCTGTTCTTGAATTTGTGTCGTCGCTTGGAAAATGCTCACTAAAAGACCGACAGCCAAAGCCAAAAGCAATATCGGTCCCGCAACCAACAAAATCGTCATGATGCTGTTTTCGGCTAGATGAAGCACAAATTCTTGACTCACGTTTTACACCTTCTTTACACTTGCGTCAATAGCCTTGAAGCAACGAATGGACGATCAAATACCAACCGTCAACCAGAACGAACAACAATATTTTAAACGGCAATGAAATCATCACCGGCGGCAACATCATCATACCCATCGACATGAGGATGCTCGCAACGGCCATATCGATGATTAAAAATGGGATGAAAATCATAAATCCGATCTGGAAGGCTGTTTTCAATTCGCTGATCGCAAACGCCGGAATTAAAGCCGACATCGGAATATCCTCTACCGATTCCGGCCGTTTTGCACCGCTGTAATTTAAAAACAACGCCAAATCTTTTTGACGGGTATGTTTTGCCATAAACTCTTTTAGCGGTACACTGGCGGTTTCATATGCTTCATCTAACGTTATTTCTTCATTAAACAACGGTTCAAGCGCTTCATTGTACACTTCGCTGAACGTAGGCGCCATGATGAAAAACGTCAAAAACAAGGCTAAGCCTACGAGCACTTGGTTCGGCGGCATTTGCTGCGTCGCCAATGACGTTCGGACAAACGACAGAACGACGACGATCCGGGTAAAACTCGTCATCAAAATCAATATGCCCGGCGCCAGTGACAAAATGGTCAATAGAATGATGATGCGAACAGAATTTGATATCGCCGAAGGATCTGAACTTGAAAACATTTCAATAAATTCGTTCATGTTCATCATCCTTCTTTTCATCCGAATAGAGTAGTTTGCTGCGGTTTGATTGCAGTTTATTCAACTCCTGTTTCAATTGATCGAAAAATTCATCTTGATCCTTCTTGCTTTTCCGTTCGCGTTGTAACAGTTGACCGAATAGCGCTGGCTGTTTCTCTTTATGCTTTTTTTCCAGCAACGCTTCGATGACTTCAGGCTCCGTAATTTCCAACATTAAATCAACGTGGTCGCCAACTCCGACGGCATAGACGTGAGAACCGATCCGGATCAATTGAATCGATTTGTTCGGTCCGACGGTGATGCCGCCAAAGTTTTCAATTATATCATTTTGTTCAAGCAAGCGATTCCGTTTTCGCAAAATCAAGACGATTCCATAGATGAGCGACAGCACAAATAGAAGCGCTATGATCATTTTAAGGATGCTGAATACGAGCGACGTCGATTGGAATGTTTTGCCGCCAGCCACATTCACATCATCCGTTTCGTCCGCGCTTTCGTTAACGTTCGTTTGCTCCTCTTCACAATCCGCTTCATTTTCCAAGCAATCTAGCACGCTGTTGGCGTATACCGGCAAAGAAAACGGCGCTATGAGGAGCAAAACCACTAATATAGTAAGTAAAAATGTATTGCTTTTAAGAGCGTTCATTCGAGTCATCCCACTTTTACGATAATGCTTTCGATACCGCCTCGATTACGCGCTCCGCCTGGAAAGGTTTTACAACGAAATCTTTGGCTCCGGCTTGAATCGCGTCAATGACCATCGCCTGTTGTCCCATCGCGGAACACATGATGACGACAGCATTCGGGTCATATTCCCTAATTTCTTTCAATGCGGTGATGCCATCTTTTTCCGGCATGGTGATATCCATCGTAACGATGTCCGGATTCAATTCTTTATATTTTTCAACAGCAACGTTTCCATTTTCCGCTTCACCGACGACGGTGTAGCCGTTTTTCTCAAGAATGTCTTTGATCATCATCCGCATAAACGCAGCGTCATCTACGATAAGCACTGTTTTTGACATTTCTACATTCACCTCATATTACTTAATTTAGATTCAGTAATCGATCTTTTTGACTAACAATATCTGTAATTCTTACCCCAAAGTTTTCATCGATCACGACAACTTCGCCTTTAGCGATCAGTTTGCTATTGACGAACACATCGACCGGTTCACCGGCGAGTTTGTCAAGTTCAATGATCGATCCTGGCGTAAGTTCTAAAATCTCTTCTAATTTTTGCTTCGTTCTACCTAATTCTACTGTAATTTGCAAAGGAATGTCTAATAGTAAATTTAAATTTTGTTGGCCTTTGGCCGATATATCCACAGGGTCAAGCTCTGCAAATGATGCTTGTTGGACTGTTGCACCAGGATCAACTGCTTGGCCGATCAATTGCGGTTCAGTTCTTTGTTGAACCGTCGATTGTTGAGATGTCTGTGTCACTGCCTTTTCTTCTACTCCTTTAACCATAGGTTCTTCGGAAACTTGTTGAACAGATTGGCGAGCTGTTGGCGCTTCCGCCGACTCAACCGTCGCGGTAGCGGCAGTTTCTGAAACTTGCAATAAATCTTGAACTAATTGCTTGGCAAATGGCAATGGCATAATTTGTATGATGCTTGAATCGATAATGTCGCCAACGCGCAATCGGAAAAGGATGCGGACGAACACTTCGTCTTCATCAAGATGCTCAGTGACAATTTCTAATTTGTCGATATCCTCATAATCGACAGTTGGAGGTGATATATCAACTTTTTTATTGAAAACAGTGGACATGCTCGTCGCTGAAGAACCCATCATTTGATTCATCGCTTCTTGGACGGCGCTCAGTTCAATTTCCGTCAAGACCTCTTTCGGATTGGAGCCGTCTCCGCCGAACATGATATCCGAGATGATTGCTGCGTCGCGTGCTTTCATTAAAAAAATATTTTCACCCGTAAAGCCTTCCATGTAATTCACTTGAAGTTTTACGTGTTCGTAAGGGAATTCTTCTTTTAAGCCCGTTTTTCTTACTACGGATACACTAGGCGTCGTAATTTCAACTTTTTGGTTTAACAAAGTAGACAATGTCGTAGCCGAACTTCCGAGTGAAATATTTCCAATTTCGCCCAGCGCATCGATTTCCAATTCCGTTAAGTATAACTTCGCGCTTTTTTCCGCCAGTGCTTTTTCGTCCAAATCTTCTTCCGTAGCCGTTCCTTCAACCGCACCTTCTTTCGCTTCATCGACCGATGCCTCATTCGTTTCCGTTTTCGTTTCTTGGTCGTTATTTTCGTCGTTTAGTTCACTCGTTACTTTCAACAGTTCGTTGATTTCTTCTTGTGACAACATGTTGTCTTCATTCATCGGCTACTTCCTCCTTTCTATCGCTTCTAACACTTGAACGGCAAGTTTTTTATTGCGTCGTCCTACTTGAACGTACATTTTCGGTTCATTGTTCACTTCGAGCGTTAACGGTTCGTTGATCGATTGATCTAAAGTGATGACATCTCCCAGTTTCAAATTCAACAGTTGTTGTAACGTAATGACGGTCCGACCTAAAATCACCGTCGCGCTTACGTTTACGTCCTGAACTAATGTCGTCAACTTTGCATACGTTTCTGGATCGCGTTCTTTTGCCCCTGTCTGCATCCAATAGTGGGCGGTCAATTTCGGGATGATCGGTTCCAATACGATATGCGGTATACATATGTTCATCATGCCGCTTACTTCTCCAATTTTCGTATTCAACGACACGACGACCACCGTTTCGTTAGGTGATACTAATTGGAGAAATTGCGGGTTGATTTCGAATTCTTCCAAGACAGGATCAATGTCAACGATGGAACTCCATGCTTCTTTTAAATTTGGTGACGATTTTTCAAACAATTGCGAGATGAGAAGCGTTTCGATTTCGGTCAAATTATCAACGGAATAATCACCAGATCCTTGTCCACCCAATTGACGATCCATCATCGCATACGCGATGTTCGGGTTCACTTCCAAAATGATTCTGCCTTCCAAGGGGCTTAAACTGTACACGTTTAAAATCGTCATATTCGGGATGGAACGAATAAATTCCTCATACGGGAGTTGGTCAACCGAAGCCACGGAAATATTGACATAAGTCCTCAGCTGCGCTGAAAAAAACGTCGTCAAAAGACGGGCATAGTTTTCATGGATGCGATAAATGCTGCGAATTTGGTCTTTTGAAAAACGAAGGGCACGTTTAAAATCATAAACGCGGACCTTTTTTTCCTCTTCTTCTTTTTTCAATTCTTCAGCATCCATTTCTCCCGATGTAAGTGCGGAAAGTAATGCGTCTATTTCATGTTGTGACAATATTTCTTCTGGCAAATTTCATCACCTCCAAAGCGGAGTACCTTTTACTGTAAAATTTTTCTTACGGTGTATACTTCGAGGATTTCTCCTTCGGTCATTACTTCGTTCATTTTTTCCAACAACGTCTGTTCCACGTTCTCCAATCCTGTCGAGAAGTCTTCTTCTTCCATGACGGAAATTTCTTTGATTAAGATGTTTTCGATTTGGAAATCCCGTTTTTCGATTTCTTTCAACGCATCTTTTCCGTCAGTGATAATTCGAAATTGAACGCGGACAAATCTCCCGTCTTTTAAGTCGGTCGTTATTTCGGCCGTTTCGTACGAATATTCGTTCATATCGTCGATTGACGGTTCGGAGTTTCCAGACGCGTCATTTCCTAATACAAAAAAAACAATCCCTAAAGTAACTGCTGCAGTGACGACAAATACGGTCAACGAAATTAGAAAAATACTTAAGCCTCTAGACATTATCCCATTTCACCTACTTATGTTCCATTCCATATAATCCTATTTCTCGATAAAATTGCTTAATTTTTTTGACGACTTCTTCTTCTTCGGTCTTTACGACGATTTTTTTGCCGTTCGTTAATGTGATCGTTGTATCCGGATGTGATTGAATTTGTTCAATCAACAACGCGTTTAAATAAAATTTGTCGCCGTTTAACCGTTCCAATTCAATCATTTTTTATGCGGGGATGCTTAAGCAGTTAAGCATCCCCTACTGATCCTTTCCTAAAATTATCGTTTCAAGTTGACGAGTTCTTGCAAAATTTCGTCAGAAGTCGTAATAATTCGGGTATTCGCTTGGAAGCCCCGTTGTGCAACGATCATTTCGGTGAATTCTTCCGCCAAGTCGACGTTGGACATTTCAAGCGCACCACCGATGATCGTGCCGGTATCTTCTCCCGGGATGCCGATGTTCGGAACGCCGGAGTTGTTCGAAACTTGGTACAAATTGTCTCCAGCTTTCGTTAATCCTTCAGGGTTGTTGAAGTGGGCGAGCGCAATTTGTCCAAGCGTACGGACCGTTCCGTTGGAGTAAATGCCGAAAATTTCGCCTGTCGGTGATACGTCAAAACCTTCCAAAAACCCTTCCGCATTGCCGTTGATCGTATCAACGGAAAGCGAGCTGGATGAGCCGTACTGCGTCAAGTTGGAGAAATCGAGTGTGATGTTTAAAACCGCTGCGTTGCCTTGATAGCCTGGCGTCAATTGGCTAGGCGAAACTTGCAATGTAACGGCATTTACGACATCTTTGTTTTGAACCGTTCCATCATTGCCGAATGTGATGACTGCATCATTGTTTTGAGCTTCTAAACTACGGTAAGTGTATCCACCGCTTCCATCAGGCAGGAAATAACCTAGTTGCCATTCCGTTAGTGAGATTTTTTGGGCAACGATTTGAATGGTGTGGGTATAACCAGTGGAATCGATGACGCTTACCGGCAGCATGACGCCATGGCGCAATCCGTCTTTTAATTGCGTATCGGTATAATTTTGTCCATCTTCAAATGGATTCGTTGCTGCCGTAATTCCAGAATGCAAGTTCCCTTTAAACGTAATTTGTGTCGTCGGATTCGGTGGAATTACCTGTCCGCTTGCAATTCTTAAATTCGATAGTCTTGAGTAATCGATGTTGCCTAAATGATCAGCAGCATATCCTTGTACGTATAAGCCGTCGCTGTTAACCAAATTTCCGTGATGGTCCAAATAAAAGTTGCCTGCTCTCGTATAGTAGGACAATGCACCATCATTGACGATGAAGAAGCCTTCGCCGGAGATTGCAAGATCCAACGGTCTTGAAGTCGATTGTGTGCTGCCCGGTGTATGTATCGTATCGATCGACGCGATCTGCACACCTAAACCGACTTGACGCGGGTTCGTTCCACCACGGTTTTCGGATGGAGAGCTTGCACCTTGAACTTGTTGGCTGATCATATCTTTAAACGTGACACGGCCTTTTTTGAAACCGTACGTGTTCACGTTCGCAATGTTGTTGCCGATGACGTCCAATTTCGTTTGGAATCCTCGCAATCCAGAAATGCCTGAATACATTGAACGTAACATAATTCATTCAACCCTTTCCTATAAGTTACAACTGTTTCTGTCGTTCCACAGTTGTTTAGGCTCCCCTCAGGGTCCACCTAAAGTAAAATGGTTCCGTTAATATTGGTGAAGATTTTTTCTTTTGCATCCGCTTTGTGAAGTGCTGTCACAACCGTATTGTTTTTCGCACTGACGATCAATGTCGCATCATCCACGACGACAAGCGCATCCGTTACACCTTTTTGCTTTGCTTCGAACACTTTTTCTTGAATTTGCCGCCACTTTTCCGCATCGATTTTAATGTTCCTTTCGGCCATCCGTTCTTTAGCGTGTTTGCTGATGACAAGCGTCGAATACTCCTTTAAAACTTCGCTGAATTTCGTATTCGTCTGTTTCGAAAACGGTTTTACGTTCGTATGCTGGATGGCGTGTTGGTGCAATGGATGGATGTATTTCGTCATGTTGCGTCATCCTCAGTAGACGGCGCACCGACTTTCAACACGCTGTCGGCAAAAATTTTATCCCCGTTTTCTAGCTCCAGCACCGCCCAGCCATCTTTCTGGCTCACTGCTTTCACTTTGCTCGTCACTTGTTCTCCGCGGCCGTTGCCGTCAGACTTGATGTATGTTACTTCTTTGCCGATCATATGGCTGTATTGGATGACTGGAGAAATCAATTGGTTTTGCACGAGTGCATCGATCGCTTGTGACATGTTCATCAACTGCTCTAGCTGCGAAAATGTCGCCATTTGCGCGATGAACTCTTTGTCATCCAATGGGCTTAACGGATCCTGGTTCCTTAATTGCGCCATCAATATTTTCAAAAATTCGTCTTTCCCGAGTTGACTGCTCGGTGTCCGTTGTTGTTGGACGTTCGCCAAATAATAAGACGTGTCGATTTTAGGCATCCACGATCGCCTCCTTGCTCAACAGATGAAGCAGCTCTTCAAATGAAACGTCGCTGTTTTCATCTTGTTTTTTGTTATTTTGCCGTTCCTGCCGTTCTTCGCGCTCATCTTGCTGTTCCAACGTTTCCTGTTCTTCTTGGAAGAACTGTTTGTCGGAAACGTTCATGTCGCGTTCAATGGCAATCTGGTTCGGTGCAAACATGTGCTTTAATTGGTGAATGTTCGCTTCGAACAATTCTTTCGCCGCTTGTGTCGTTACAATAAATTTAACCGTCATCGTCCCGTCAGTTTGCACTAAACGAATCGTCACCTCACCAAGCGACGCCGGCCTTAATGTAAATGTCAGTTGTTCGAGGCCAGGCTGCTTCAAGAAATTGCTCCGTTTTACAACTTGTTGCACGTCATGGACGAGATTGCGGCTTACTGCATCGATGCGCTCCAGTTTCGTTGCGTGGAAAATGTATTGCTCCGTTTTGGACATCGGCAACGGTTGTTGGCTGTTCACATTCGGACGGTCCATATGTTCGAACAATCCCGCATGACGTTGAAGCGCCTGCGTCAACCAGTTTTTCAAATCGTTTTGGGTGACGGATGCCTCAAACGCATAAACTTGCCGCTTTAACAGTGACAGCCGATTTTCATATGCCCCAAGAAGTTCATTCAAAACGGCTGCCGCTTCGTTTTTGACGTTTGCCGGCAAGAGAAATTTGTTTTCCGTTAAATAAAATCTCCGTTCTTGCGGCAACGTTTCCCACATTTTTAGCAAACGCGCGATATCTTTGGTTAATTGATCGGCGTTTTGGATTTGCACCGGCTGTTGGAGCATCTGTTGAATCGCATCGATGATCGCGTACAATTCGGCAAGCAATGTTTCATCGATGGATTGCGATTCATCCGTCGCTTCTACGTTCATTTGTCCGAAAGCGATTCGTTCTTCCGACAAACCTCCGTCCGCTTCTACGTTAAATAACGGATTTTCATCCATGGATGCTTGTCCGGCCGCTTCATCGACTCGAAGCAACGATTCTAATTCTTTCAAGCTGTAACATTCAATTTCATCAGCCGCGTTTGGGATTTCTTCATTTTTAGTAAAAACGGGGTCCTTTACGATTTCATTCTTTGCCGTCCCATCCGGGGACGTTTTATCGTTCGTCATTTGTTGTGCAATCACTTGTTTGAACGGTAAAGCCTTATCGCTTTGCTTAGGTTCCTTCCCTTGGACAGGCAGGCTCGCTTCGCTAGGACCGACAGATTTTTGGATGAATACGCTGGCAAAATCGATTGTGTTCACCTCCTTTCAAAGGCTAAAGATATTCAATTCATCATCCGTTGCATGATGTTAGCCGCTTGTTGGGGTTCCATTTCTTCCAAAATGGCACCTCTTACATCGCTTGAGACGTTTGAAAGCAATAAAACGGCGGTTTGGATGTCCATATTCGCGATGATTTGGGCGGCTTGTTCTTTATCCATTTTTTTGAAAGACGAGGCCAATTTTTTAATGTCGACATCCTGAGCGGTTCCATCTTCAGCATCGTTTTCGGCATTTTGTAGACTTTCTTTTTCGTTTTCGAGTTTGGCAATTTCCATTTCTTTATTTTCAATCTCTGCTTCGAGTTGTTCGATTTGTGCTTTTAAATCTTCGATTTCTTTTTTCTGCGTTTCAATCGTTTCGTTCGCTTTGTCCAATTTTTCCGATAAAATTTTTTCATCTTCCGTTTTGACAAACGACGAAATGATCGGTGTTTGCGCCAATTTTTCTTCCGTCCAACCGAGCACGTCGACGCCAAATAGCTGCAAAACGAATATGGTAAGTGCTACAGTGATGATGAATGGTAAGACGACTGCGACTAAAATGCGGATAAACATATTCGGTTTTTTATCTTCATTCGTACGTTTTTTAGCCATTTTCTCACCTATTCAGCGCGGATAAATCGATTTAATGAGATTTCATCCATTTGCTTCATTTCCAATTGAGCGCTCAAATTTTTCTCTTGTTCTTTCCGTTTTTCGATCATTTTTTCGATTTTTTTCAGTTCGACATGTTTTTCCGTGACGATTTGACGTTTTTTTTCCATGTTCTTTCGGGCGATTTGAACTTCGCGTTCTAAAGCGTTGATTTGCCGCTTCAACATATCGATGTACAACGTCTGTTCCCTGATTTTTGCGATGACTTCCGATTTGACGTATTCATTCAGCTTCGATTCCGCTTCTTCTTTCGTCTTCAACTGTTTGTAAAGTTTTTGCGCAACTTTTTCAAAATGGTCGACCGCTTTTTTTTGTTCCAAAAGGGCGCGGTTTTTTTCTTCGTTGCGCAATTGTAAAATTTTCTCCAGTGCGGCTATGTTACTCAATATTAGACACCACCAGTTCCTAATAGTTGCATCATTTTTTGCACGGCGCCTTCAAACGTCTCCTTTTCGGATACGCCTTGTTTTAAAAAGTCGACGATTCGCGGTTGGAATTCAATCGCCGCGTCAATTTGCGGGTCTGAGCCATGTTTATACGCACCGATTTGAATGAGTTCACGGTTTTCTTCATAAACGGCCATCAAGTTGCGGATTTGAGTCGCCGCATCTAAATGTTCATCTGTTACAATTTTGTTCATCAACCTGCTGACCGATTTCAACACGTTGATCGCCGGGTATTGGCCGGCTTCTGCAAGCCGCCGGTCCAACACGAAATGTCCGTCCAATATCCCTCGTACGGCATCGGCGATCGGTTCATTCATGTCATCCCCGTCGACGAGCACCGTGTAAAACGCCGTGATCGTTCCTTTGTCGTTCGCACCCGTTCGTTCCAGCAGTTTGGGCAACATGGCAAAAACGGACGGGGTGTAACCTTTCGTCGTCGGCGGCTCGCCGACAGCGAGGCCGATTTCCCGTTGCGCCATCGCGACACGTGTCACCGAGTCCATCATCAAGTTGACGTTGTAGCCCAAATCGCGGAAATATTCACTGATCGCCGTTGCAGTATAGGCGCCTTTTATCCGCATCAAAGCCGGTTGATCCGATGTGGCGACGACGACGATGGAACGTTTAAGCCCTTCCGGCCCTAAATCGTGTTCGATGAAATCCTTCACTTCACGGCCGCGTTCACCGATTAACGCAATGACGTTCAAATCCGCTTTGCTGTTGCGTGCAATCATGCCGAGAAGCGTACTTTTGCCGACGCCGCTACCGGCAAAAATCCCAATGCGTTGCCCTTTTCCTACAGTTAGAAAACTGTCGATGGCACGTACACCAACTTGAATCGGTTCGTTAATGATGGGCCGAGATAATGGGTTCGGTGGTGCTTGTTCCGTTTTGACCTGTTTCAACCCTTTTGGTAACGGCGTATAATCCAACGGTTTGCCGAGAGCATCAACGGTATAACCGATTAAGCTTCTGCCGACTTTGATCGTCAACGGTTTTCCCGTTGCTTCAACTAGACAACCCGGACCAATTTCGCTCACTTCCGTGTAAGGCATCAACATGACCTTTTCATTGTTGAAGCCGACGACTTCCGCCAAAATCGGTTCGTTTTGTTTGCTTTCCGGATGGATCAAGCAAACTTCACCGATATTGGCGAGCGGTCCGAGCGATTCGATCAAAAGCCCCACGATGCGAAGCACTTTCCCGTATCGTTTATACGTATCGGTGCTTTCAATCGTCATCGTCAATTCTTGAATGTCCATTTAATTACCTCTCAGCGAGTTTTTCTTCCAATGCATGTTTAATTTGTTCTAATTGTGTATCGATGCTCACATCGATTTGTCCATATGGGTGTCGGATGAGACAATCATACTCATCCAAATGTTGATCGGCATAAATCGAAATGACATCTTCACTTCGAACCATTTGTTCAAGTTCCTCTTTTTGATTCAAAATGCACTTGTATTGGCTCGGATGGACGTATATTTCCACGTTCGATGAATCTTTCAAATCTTCAATCGCTTTTACGACGATTTGTTTAAACAATTCCGGACGTTCTTCCAACTCGATTGTCAAAATCTTTTTGCCGATCGTTACAGCCAATTCTAAAATCGCTTGATCGTATTTGCTGATCGTTTCATCGTAAGTTTGTTTCGCCAGTTTCGTAATTTCATTGGCTTCTTTTAACAACGATTCATACTGTTTTAACGCATCTTCGACACCTTGGTCGTAGCCGACTTTATAACCGACTTTTTGCGCTTCTTTTTTCTCCAATTCTTTCTGCTCTTGCCATTTCCGTTTCTCTTCTTCGATCGATTCTCGCAAATTGCTTAGAAGCTTCGTCTTTTCTTCTTCCAATCTCCTGATTTCATTTTTCAATTGGTCGATTTTAATTTGCAGTGAAAATTCGTTGTCCGTTTGTATGGTTTCGTTTTGTTCTTTTTGTTTTTCAAAAATTTCCGATGCTTTTTTGATGGAAATCACTTTCTTCTTGTCATGGCCGAAATAAATGTTAGACAATGATATCGTCACCCCCGCCGCGCGCAATGACGATTTCACCGATTTCATCCAAGCGGCGAATCGTCGCAACGATGCGTGATTGCGCTTCTTCTACATCGCGTAAGCGGACAGGTCCCATATATTCCATCTCTTCTTTGAACGTTTCTTCCATCCGTTTTGACATATTGCGGAAAATGACTTCTTTTACTTCGTCGCTCGCTACACGCAATGCAAGCATCAAATCTTCGTTGTCCACTTCCCGAATGACGCGTTGAATCGCTCGGTCGTCAAGGATTACGATATCATCGAAGATGAACATGCGTTTCTTGATTTCTTCCGCCAATTCCGGATCTTGGATTTCCAACGTATCCAAAATGGTTCTTTCGGTGCTTCGGTCGACTTGGTTCAATACATCTACGACCGCTTGGATTCCACCCGTTTGCGTATAATCTTCGATGAGAGAACTTGAAATCTTCTTTTCTAGCACCCTTTCAATCTCAGAAACGATGTCTGGCGGCGTCGAATCCATCGTTGCAATGCGACGCGCAATGTCCGCTTGTACATCCTCTTCAAGCGCCGACAAGATTTGCCCCGCTTGTTCAGGCTCCAGATAGGATAGTACAAGCGCAATCGTTTGCGGGTGTTCGCCTTGCAAAAAGTTCAATATTTGGTTCGGGTCTGCTTTTCTCGCGAAATCAAAAGGTTTGACTTGCAAAGAGGAAGTGAGTCGGTTGATGATTCTCATTGCTTCCTCTTCGCCAAACGCTTTTTCTAAAACCATCTTCGCATAGCCGACTCCACCTTGGGAGATGTAGTCTTGGGCAATCGCGATTTGGTGGAATTGTTGAATAATTTCATTCTTGACCTCGTTGTCCACTTTCTGTGTGGCTGAAATCTCCAAACTTAGTTGTTCAACTTCTTCTTCCGACAAATGCTTCATCACTTCGGCTGAGACATCTGGTCCTAAAGAGATGAGCAATATGGCCGCTTTTTGTTTACCTGTTAGAGGTCTCGTTTTCCTAGCGATTGGTCTCTCCCCCTAATCGTTTGCTATCCAAGTGCGCAACAATTTGGCAAAGTCTTCAGGATTTTCTTTGGCCAGTTTTTCGATCTGTTCACGTTGAATGTCAATCTCTGACTTAGGTTGTTGGCTC
The DNA here is from genome assembly GCA_012518125.1 of Bacilli bacterium. Classification (GTDB taxonomy): domain Bacteria; phylum Bacillota; class Bacilli; order Bacillales; family Amphibacillaceae; genus Pseudogracilibacillus. The sequence continues at coordinate 21,104 of JAAYTF010000021.1, forward strand.
ATGAGATCTGGGATTTCTTCCTCGAAATCTTCTATCGTATCTTCTTCTAGTTCGGTTTCGAATTCTTCCGCTTCTTTGCGCTTGCGCAACAATAGGACAAGCAACACGATAATAATTGCTAACAATACTCCACCGACGATGTATGCCCAAATCGGGATGGAGCGGGTCGCTTCATCATCAGCTGCACCTGCATCGCGGTGACTGAACGGTTGGAAGACGATGGAAATTTTATCTTCTGCATCTTCTGGTTCGATTTCTCCGTAACCTTTGTCGATCGATGTCGTAATGATGGAATTCAAAATCGATGTTACACCTTCTTCAACAGCATCTTGTTCAGCAGGCGTAAGCATCTGCAATTCATCGTCTTCAACACCGACGACGTTGTCGATGACGACTTGTATCCCGAGGTCTCTTATTTTATATGGCGCCTCGACGATGTCGCGTTGTATGCGGTTCAATTCATAGTTGACGGTTTCTTTCACCAGTTCGTAATCGCCGTCTTGCCCTTGCAATCCAGCAGGGTAGTTCGGGATGTCTTCATCCCCGGCACCGACGATTCCAGCACCGGCATCCGTTCCTTCAAACGTTTCGGTGATCGTTTCGATGCTGACCGGGATGCCTTCCATGTTATCGACATCGACCGGTTCGACTATTTGTTCTTCGCGGTTTTCTTTTGTAAAGTCGACGTCAGCTGTCACAGAAACGACGACGCGGTCCATTCCGACCATCGTGCCAAGCATCTGTTGCAGCCTTCGCTGAATATCTTTTTCGATTTCCCGTTTTACCGTCTGTTGATATGTAAATTCGTTCTCAAATTCACTGTCGGTCCGATCGAAATATTCCAAATACTGGTTGCGGATGACAATGTTCTCAGGCGGCAAATTAGGCACCGCTTTGGACACTAAATGGTACAACGATTCGATTTGGTTCTTTTCGAATTCATGGCCAAATGCCGTATGTAAGACGATGGCAGCGCTCGCTTCCTGTTGTTCATCGCTAACAAAGACAGACGGCTCTGGAAGTGTGATCATCACTTCAGCATCTTCGACACCGTCGATGCTTTTGATTAAGTTCGCCAGTTCCGTCTGCATCGCATCGAGCCGCATCATATTAAACTCGTTATCCGTAACTCCCCAAGACGCGTTTTGACTAAAGAACGAATAGTCGATGTTGCCGCTCGAAGGGATTTTCTTCCCCGCCAATTCAACGAGCAGTCTCTCGCTATGTTCTTCAGGAACTTTGATCGCCGTGCCGCCATCGGTTATTTCATATGGTATGTTTTGCGAGTCTAGTTCTTCTTTAATTTGCGCAACTTCTTCCCGCGATAAATTTTCATAAAGCGGCACGAAATTTTTCTTCGTTGTCGCGATCGTAACTGCGACAATCGCAACGAATAAAATGCCGACTGCCGAGAAAAAGATGATTTTTGCTTTTTTAGAGCTGTTATCCCATGTCGATTTTATTTGTTCAATGAATTTTTTCATCTGTTCGTTCATTTGATCCCACCGGACTTCAATAATAATAACTTGTATTCGTTCGTTTAACGCGAGTGATTAAACTTGCATGCGCATCACTTCGTTATATGCATCGATGACTTTTTGCTGCACTTGCACAGCCGCCTCGACCATGATGGATGCTTTTTGTGAAGCGATCATCACTTGATGAAGATCTTCGACTTTGCCTTCAATCATCATTTGCTGCATGGCATTTGCTTCATGTTCAGCTTTGCTAACTTTGTTGAGAGCATCTTTTAAGACCGTTTTAAAATCGGTATTTGTTTCATTCGTTTTGTGAATTGGTTGATTGTCGATCCGATTGACAATCGTGGCGTTATTCAATCCGATTCGTTTGAACACTCGTTAATCCCCCTTATTTGCCGATTTCAAGCGCTTTTAACAACATATCTTTGGAAGCGTTTAGCGCCGTTATGTTCGCTTCGTACGACCTTGTTGCGCTCATTAAATCGACCATTTCTTTCAATGGATCGACGTTCGGATAACGAACGTACCCTTCTTCGTTCGCATCGGGATGCGCAGGATCGTATACGAGTTTGAACGGTTCGCGATCATAGACGATTCCTGCGACTTTTACTCCTCCTGTCAAACGTTCGCGATTGGTGATCGCTTTATGTAAAAAATGTTTAAACGGTTTCCCGTCCGGCTGAAAAGCGACCATTCTTCTTCTGTAAGGTTCGACTTCGCCGTTTTCATTTATGGTTGCCCGGGTCGTTTGTGCATTGGCGATGTTCGCTGCAGTAACATCCATGCGAAGTCTTTGTGCCGTCAGTGCACTTGCACTAATATTAAACGAATGAAAAATCGACACCGCTAACGACCTCCTCTAATGACATTGCGCAACGTGTTAAACTTGCCGCTGACAAAATCCGTCACAGCTCGATAATAAATCTGGTTTTTGGCCAAATTCGCCATTTCTTTGTCCATGTCGACATTATTCCCATTATGGTTAAACATCGTGTTGTTGTCGGTTATGATTTGGTAAGGTTCAAGGTTAGATGAAAATTTGAAATGCTTAGGATGGGTGCGAATGTTGTCTAGCTGTTTTTCCATCGCCTGTTGTAAATGCGTTTTAAAAACGACATCTTTTGCCTTATAAAACGGAGTATCGACATTGGCGATATTGTTCGTGATGACTTGATTGCGTTTCGAGGAATAATCTAAAGCGCGTTCCAATCTTGTCAACGATTGATCGAAAATCTTCATTGTCCGCTCTCCTATTAACCGTGAAATTTCTTTTACACTACCATTATAAAAGTTATCATAAACAAAAAATTCATATATCAGTTTATCATAATTTTAGGAGAATTTACCCTCAAAGTCTACCATTTTCATCATTTTTCGCCATAGTTGAAACATAATACCTAGAAAAACGACACTCAATTCATTTATTCATTTTTTTATATGGGTTAAACATACTAAATTTTTGATGATTTTTTGGTAAAAACTCATTAATTTCGATAATTTTCACACAATTCTGTGAACATTTGGATAATAGTGACCAAGATTACTAGTTGATAATAAATATAAAAAGGGGCTGTCTGATAAGTCCTAAAAAAACAGGCAAGTGGTAAGAAAATTTGTTTTTTCTCCACTTGCCTTTTATATTTTTCTTGGCTTTTATCTGAAAGTAGCTGGCGTATGCCTGCTACCTTCAGTATATTGTGGGCTAATGCTA